>JAUIEP010000036.1 GCA_030428835.1 Gammaproteobacteria bacterium
TCAGGGAGGCACCGAGGGAATGGCGCGAGACCCCGCAGGGGGCTCGCAACTGACCGAGGGCACCGCGGAGCGGGGCCGACAGCGAGCGAAGAGATATCGCGGGCCGGGGCCTGGGTGGGCCTAAAGACTTCAAAGCCAGCTCGATAATCAATGCCACTGGGCCCCGAGACGTCGGACCGCCGCCTGCGCGGGGGCGACGATAGTTGGGTTTCAAACGGCAAGGAATGGTGATTTTTGTGCGGTGAGCGGCTCGTTCTGTCAGCCGGGGCAGGTGACGCCGGTGCCGCCCAGGCCGCAGTAGCCGCCGGGGTTCTTGGCGAGGTATTGCTGGTGGTAATCCTCGGCGTAGTAAAACTCCGGTGCAGGCAGGATCTCGGTGGTGATGTCGCCGTAACCCGCGCCGGCCAGGGCCGCCTGGAAGGCCTCGCGGCTGGCTTTTGCCAGCGCGGCCTGTTCGTCGTCGTAGGTGTAGATGCCCGAGCGGTACTGGGTGCCCATGTCGTTGCCCTGGCGCATGCCCTGGGTGGGATCGTGGCCCTCCCAGAACACGGTGAGGAGCTGCTCGTAGGACACGACGCCGGGGTCGTAGACGACCAGCACCACCTCGTTGTGCCCCGTCATGCCGCTGCACACCTCCTGGTAGGTGGGATTCGGCGTCAGGCCCGCGGCGTAGCCCGCCGCGGTGGTGAAGACGCCATCCTGCTGCCAGAACATGCGCTCCACGCCCCAGAAACATCCCATGCCGAACATCGCCTGCCGCAGGTGCCCGGGAAACGGACCCTGCAGGGGGTTGCCGTTGACGAAGTGGGTCGCCGGCACCGGCATGCGCTGCGCGCGCCCGGGCAACGCTGTGTCGGCGGTGGGCATGGCGTGCTTTTTACGGATGCTGAACAGGCTCATAGGCTGCAAGTATAACCGCACTGGGCTACATTAAGCAGCCAGTCAGCCCAGCCCGGAGCCACCATGCCCATTACCCGCCGCGAACTCGTAGGCCTGCTGTCGAGCAGCACGTTTTTCCTGACGGTCAGCCCGCACCTGGCGGCGGACAACCCTGGTCCGCCGCGCACGCCCCTGCGCTTTGCCCAGGGCGTGGCCTCCGGCGACCCGCAACCGGACGCGGTGATGCTGTGGACGCGGGCGGAGCCGGAGACGGCAATGCCGGTCGAGGTGTTGCTGGAGGTGAGCAGCGACGAGGACTTCAGCGACATCATCCTGAGTTCGCAACTGGCGACCGGGCCGGAGTCTGACTACACGGTGCGCGCCTATGTCGACGGCCTCGCGCCAGAGCGTTACTACTACTACCGCTTCCGCGGCGGCGCGGACACGGTGTCACGCACGGGCCGCACGCGGACGGCGCCGGATCCCGCGACGGGCCGCGCGGTCAATCTCGCATTCGTCAGTTGCCAGAGTTATGAACAGGGTTACTTCGGCGCCTGGGCGCGGATGATCGAGGAGGACCGCGCGAAGGCCGCCGGCGAAGAGATCGAGTTCGTGCTGCACCTGGGCGACTTCATCTACGAGCGCTGCTGGAATTCCTTCGTCGACGGCAGTGAGCTGGCGCGTCGCGTCCCGGCGTTCCCGGACGGCATGACCACCGACAAAAACCGCTACGCGGTGTCGCTCGCCGACTACCGCCACCTGTACAAGGTCTACCTGTCGGACCCGCACCTGCAGGAGGCGCGGGCGCGCTGGCCGTTTATCGTGACCTGGGACGACCACGAGTACTCCAACGACAACTACCAGAGCGTGAGCACCTACGACCACGCGTTCAAGACGGACCCGGTGCGCAAGATCGACGCCAACCAGGCCTGGTTCGAGTTCATCCCCGCGATCCTCGACGAACTGGCGGGCCAGCCCGGGCACGGTTTCCGGCGCCCCGCCGGCACATCCGACAATGACAGCGCGGTCGACAGCCTCTGCATCTACCGGCGCCTGCGCTGGGGCAGTTACCTCGACATCCTGTTGACCGACCTGCGAAGCTACCGCTCCGCGCCCTGCCTGGACAGCGACCTGGCGGAGCAGCTGGGACTGCCCCTGGAGACGGTCAGGTTGGTGGAAATCGCCGACGCCGGCAGCGCCTACGACGGCGGCAACCCACCGGCGACGCTGCCCTACGGCGACGGCACCGTGCCCAATCCCGGGCTCGGGCGCGAGCCCGGCACCATGCTCGGCCGGGGCCAGCGCGACTGGTTTCTCGATACCCTCGAGTCCTCCACCGCGCGCTGGAAGTTGTGGGGCAACCCTATCCCGATCATGCCGCTGCGACTGGACATGTCAGACCTGCCGTTCACCGACTACGAGGACAGCATCTTCAATATCGACGGCTGGGAGGGCTTTCCCTACGAGTTGAACCTGTTGCTCGGGGAAATCGCCCGCCGCGAGGTCGGCGCCGTGGTGTCCCTGTCCGGGGACCACCACATGCACGGTGCAGCCACGGTCAGGCACAGGCAACGGCGGGACGCCGCGCCGGTAGCGGTCGATTTCGCGGTCGCCGGCATCAGTTCCTCCCCGGTCTACGGCGATATTCTCGCCGCCGCCCGCGGCAGCCACGGCGGCTTCGGCGACCTCGTGTACAAGGAGACTGACGACGGCCTGCTGCCCGTGTGGCACACCTCCATGGTCGACGGCGTGTTCGCGGCCTACGCCTACGCCAAGACCGGCTGGGACTCGCTCGCCTCCTGGCTCGGGCCGAACGAGGCCAACGAGGGCCTGAAATTCGTCGACACGACCGCCAACGGCTACGGCCTGGCCACGTTCGACGAGGCGGAGCTGCGGGTCAGCCTCGTGACCGTCCGGGACGTCCGCAACGCCCCCGAACCACCGGCAGTGGTGAAGTCGGTTGCCCGTTTCCGCGTGCCGCACTGGACGGCGGGAGAGGCCGCGAAGATGGAAGGCCCGGAATTCGAGGGCCAGCCGCCCTTCCCCTGGGCCACTACCGTCGTGTAAGCTGGTCGGTCCGTCGCGGTCATCGCGGCGACCCGGGCAGATTCATCTGCCTGTCACATCAGGGGAAGACAATCCGTCCACAACTGTGACCAACAGTGGACGTGTTGAGCGGCGGTGCCGGTTAAGGGCCCGCCCAAAAAAAAGCGATTTGGACAATGACTAGCGTAGACTTCAAGCCAGAGGAGCTGTGCAGCCGCAAGTTGTGGCAGCTCATCAACGACCCCGCGCCCCGCGAGATCTCGGACAAGGAGCTGTCCCGGGCGATCGCCGAGCTGGCGCGGCGCCGGCACTATCTGGAGGAACTCACGGAAATGGGTAAACTGGGGGAACCCACCAACCACTGAGGGCCGCTCCTCCCGCCCATGGCCAAGACCCCCTCGCGTCGCTCCTCTTCCCGGGACGTCGCCCGGTTCCTCGAAAAATCCCGGGCAATCGCCCAGTTCGTCGACCGCCAACCGCGCCTGCTGTTCGCCATCGACGCCACCGCCAGCCGCCAACCCACCTGGGATCGCGCCTGCCACCTGCAACAGGAAATGTTCCTCGCCACGGCGCAGGTGGCACCCCTGTCGGTACAACTGTGCTTCTACCGCGGTTTTAACGAACTGCGCGCCAGTCCCTGGCTGCGCGACAGCGAGGAACTGGCCCGGCGCATGGGCGGCGTACGCTGCGAGGGCGGCCACACCCAGATCCGCCGCCTGCTGCGCCACGCGTTGAAGGAGCACGCGGCGACGCCGGTCCGCGCCGTGGCCTTCATCGGTGATGCCATGGAAGAGGCACCGGACACGCTGTGCGACCTGGCCGGCCAATGCGGGCTGCGCGGCCTGCCGCTGTTCCTGTTCCAGGAAGGCGGCGACGCCGTCACACAGCGGACGTTCAAGACAATGGCGAAGGTGTCCGGGGGCGCCTGGGCACGCTTCGACAGCCACAGTCCCGACACGCTGGCGAGCCTTCTGGGAGCGGTGGCAGCCTACGCGGCGGGCGGGCGGCAGGCCCTTTCGATACAGGCCGGCAAGGGTGCTAAACTCCTGCTTCAACAATTGCCAGACTGACTCTGCGTGCCCCGAATACTGCTCCTGCTGGCAATCGCCGGCGTCATTTATATCCTCTTCCTGCGCGCTCGCGGCATGCCGCCCCACAAACGACGCGGCGAGTACATCAAACTCGCGCTGGGTGTGGCGGTCGTGGTGGTTGTCATGCTCACCCTCACGGGCCGCATGCACTGGATCGGGGCGGCCATTACCGGCCTGCTGGTGGCCCTGCGCCAGGCGCTGCCGCTGCTCATCCGCTACTTCCCGATGCTCGCCAGCCTGCGCGGCCAGGCGGCGCCGGGCGGCGGCCAGACGTCCACCGTGGAATCGGCGATCCTGCGCATGCAACTGGACCACGACAGCGGCGCTCTCAACGGCGAGGTGCTGCAGGGGCGTTTCGAGGGCTGGCGGCTCGCGGACATGGACCGAGCGCAGCTCGAGGAACTCCTGGCCTACTGCGCGCGTGAAGACAATGACTCCGTGCAACTGCTGGAGAGTTACCTGCGCCAGCGCTTCCCGGGCGAGACCGACTTCGGCGGGCAGCAGAGCGGGCCCGGCCCCGCGCCCGGCGACATGACCCGGGCCGAGGCGCTCGCGGTGCTCGGTCTCGGCGACGATGCCACGAAGGAGGACATCGTCGCCGCGCACCGCAGCCTGATGCAGAAGCTGCACCCGGACCGCGGCGGCAACGACTACCTGGCATCGAAGATCAACCAGGCCAAGGATTTCCTGTTGGGCTGACGCTGGCGCGGCGCCGGGCAAATGCTTACACTGCGCGCAACCATTGGGAGGGACACCGCAAGCCATGACTGATGTGTACGTCATCCGCAACCAACTCGGGCACTACTGGGGCAAGAACAAGACCTGGGCGGACGGGCACGACCCGCATGCCGTGCAGCGCAGCAAGCACGAGGACGAGGCCGTCAACACCCTGTTCGAGTTGAGCTCCAAGGACTTCGAGCTGCGCGGCGAAGTCCTGAAGGTGCCGCTGTCGGAACGCGGCGAACCCGTGGTCGAACCCAGCGCGAACCCGCTGCCGGCTGAGCCCGGGGCGGAGCCAGCGGCGGCGAGCGACGCGGCGGCGCAAGATGACGCGGCGGACGATACAGGGGACATGCCGGTGCCCGCGGCGGCGCCCGAGCGGACCGCGCCGACGGCTTGAATTGCGCCCTGCCACCCCCATAGACTTGACCGGGCTCTAAGCGCCGCGACGCCACCGGCATCGCGCCGCGAGCCGCTGTATGCAATTGCCGAACCGGGAGAGGTACTGACCCATGCGCATCCTGTTGTTTCTCGCCACCAACATCGCCGTCGTGGCCCTTATCGGCGTGGTCTTCAGCCTGCTGGGGCTCGAGGGGATCCTCGCCGCCAACGGCGTGGACCTCAACCTGCCCGCGCTGCTGGTCATGTCCGCACTGTTCGGGTTCGGGGGTGCGCTGATCTCACTGTTCATGTCCAAGTGGCTGGCCAAGCGCGGCACGGGCACCTACGTCATTGAACAGCCGCGCAATCGCGATGAGCAGTGGCTGGTGGACACCGTCGCCGAACTGGCGGACAAGGCGGGCGTCGGCATGCCGGAAGTGGGCATCTTTGCATCGGAGGCGCCCAACGCCTTCGCGACCGGCTGGAACAGGAACGCGGCGCTCGTCGCGGTGAGTTCCGGCATGCTGCAGCGCTTCCCGCGCGAGGAAGTGCGCGCCGTCATGGCCCACGAGATCGGCCACGTCGCCAATGGCGACATGGTCACGCTGACCCTCATCCAGGGAGTGGTAAACACCTTCGTGATTTTCTTCGCCCGCATCATCGGCCACACCGTGGACAGGGTGGTGTTCAAGACGGAACGCGGTTACGGCATCGGCTACTACGTCGTATCGATCGTGGCCCAGATCGTGCTCGGCATCCTGGCCAGCATGATCGTGTTCTGGTTCTCACGCCGCCGGGAATACCGCGCCGACGAGGCGGGCGGCAGGCTCGCGGGGGACCGCCACATGATCGCGGCCCTGCAGCGCCTGCAGATGGAACAGGGCATTCCCCAGGACCTGCCTGGAGAGCTGACTGCATTCGGCATCAGCGAGGGCCTGAAAGAGGGCCTGGCGGGACTGTTTTCCTCGCACCCGCCGCTCGCCGACCGGATCAGCGCGTTGCAACGGGCGCGATAAGGTACTCGCTCATCGGGATCACATCGATGTGGGCGAAGTCGATGAACCGCGAACAGCTCGCCATCATGGCTTCCATATGCTCCTTGAGCAGCGCCTCGTCACCACCGGTGGCGTAAAACGCATGGTCTGACGCCATCGCCTCCGGGGGGAAGTTCTCCTCGACGATGGCGTCGCTCGCCAGCGCGCCGTCCGTCAACACACGCACCACCACGTTCTGCCGGTAGCCGAAGGTCGACTGCGTCTCGATCGCCACCTGCGTGTGGCTGTCTTTCCAGACACTGAACCACTCCTGCCGCGACAGGCTTTCTGGCGGCGACATGAACACCACGTGACACATGCCGTACTGGCGTTCAAACGGTTTGCTGGGGTGCGCCTCGCGCGCGACCAGCGGTTCCGCCTCGGCCACGAGGTAACCCGCAAAGCGCTGCGCGGCAGCCGCGAGGAGTGGCTCCCACTGCGCCTTCGCGCCGCCGTCGTCCACCCAGATCGACACCATGGCGTCCGGCAGCGGCGCGTGGCTCTCCATGCGCCGGCCCTGCGCCGCGGCCACCGCGCTGTCGGCGACACACAGGCGCAGGCCCTGCACGCAGGGCAGTGCCTGCAGCGCAGGCGCGAGCGTGCCCAGCAACTCGTCGCGGAAGCCGTCGCTCTCTGTTGCGTCGGGCTTCCACAGCGCGTACATCACCTTTTCCACGACGGCGCTCCCCGTTACATGCTGATTGGCGGGGTGATCGTGGAGGCGTTGTCGATCAGCATCTCCGCGCCCGTGATGAACCGCGATTCATCCGAGGCGAGAAACAACACGAGATTCGCCACATCCTCGGGGTCGCACATGTTGCCGGCCTTGCCGACCATGTCGATGTCTTCCTGCGTTGCCGTCTCCTTGCCCAGGGCGACCTTGACCACCATCGGTGTCTTGACGCCGTCGGGGTGTACGGAATTACAGCGCACTCCGTTCTTCTGCTCCTTGCAGAACATCGCGACGCTCTTCGTGAATGACCGAACGGCGCCCTTGCTCGCCGTATAGGCCGCGACGAAGGACTGGCCCGAAATCGCGGCGACCGACGACATATTGACGATCGAGCCGCCGCCCGACGCCGCCATGGCCGGTATCGCGTGCTTGCAGCCAAGGAACACGCCGTCGCTGTTCACCGCGTTGACTTTGCGCCAGTCCTCCAGCGAGGTGTCGAGCACGTTGCCCATGATCATCATGCCGGCATTGTTCACCAGGATATCCAGTGCGCCGAAGGTCTCGACCGTGGTGGCGATGACGCTCTTCCAGTTGTCCTCGTCTGTCACATTGAGCGGCAGGAAGATCGCATCGCCGCCGATCTGGTCCGCCACCGCCTGGCCGTCCTGCACGTTGAAGTCCGTGACCACGACCTTCGCGCCCTCGGCGGCCAGGAGCAGCGCATCCGCCCGCCCCATGCCGCTGGCGCCGCCGGTTACCAGGGCCACCTTGCCTGCCACTCTTCCCATACTGTGTTTCCTTCCCACACCTGACCAACGCTGCGCAAGTTAAGCAGATGCCCGTGGGCAGCACAAACCGGGCACGACCAAAACAGAACCGGGGCTACGCATTTGAACCGCGACACTGGGCCCTCGCCAGCACCGGGCGCCGATAGTATTCTTGTGGCTGCAACACCACCCGTTAGCAGGCAACCGGAGCGCTCCATGAACCAGGCCACCCCCGTACCGGGATTCATCCGCTGGGCGGGCTATATCGCCCTGACACTGCTGCTTGCCATTCCGCTCGCCGTTCTCACCGTGCGCTCCGGCGCCTGGCAGCAGGGCCTCGGGCTCTACGCCCTGGCCTGCCTGGGCAGCACACTGCTCGCCATCATTTTTATTGTCCTGCTGATGCTGCCGCGTTTCGCGGACGTGCGCGTCGAGACCGGCAAGCGGCTACTGTTCGCAGTGCCCGGCACCCTTCTGTTGCTCGCCCTGACGGCCGGTGGCGGGGCTCCGCCGATACACGACATCACCACCGACACGGACGACCCGCCGGTGTTCGTCACCGCCGCACAGCAGCGCGGGGAAGGCGCGAACTCCCTGGCAATCAAGCCGGACTTTATCGCCGAGCAGAAAAAGGCGTACCCCGACATAGCGACCCTGAAAACCGGCCTGGCCGCCGCCGCGGCGTTCGATCGCGCCGTGCAGGTGGCGACCGAGCTCGGCTGGGACATCTATTACCAGGACCGCGAGAAGGGCGTCATCGAGGCGGTCGTGACGACCACCGTCATGGCGTTCAAGGACGACGTGGTCATTCGCGTGCGCGCGGGCGCTGACGGCACGCGCGTGGACCTGCGCTCGGTTTCCCGCGTGGGGCTGGGCGATCTCGGCGCCAACGCCGCGCGTATCCGCGCCTTCGCCGCGGCATTCACGCAGTAACACGCGCCCGATGTTGCGCCGACTCGTCTCGACCTGCTGCGCCCTCCTGGCGCTCGCCGTCCTCCCCGCCGCGGCCGAGGATTACCTGAGCTTCGCCACCGAGGATGAGAAGAACACCACCGAGATATTCAGCCGCGCCAGTCCCGCCGTGGTCTACGTCACCAACAAGGCGCTGCGCCGCAGTATCTTCAGCCTCGACGTACACGAGATCCCACGCGGCTCCGGCACGGGCTTCGTGTGGAATGAACAGGGCCTGATCGTCACGAACTTCCACGTCATCGCCGGCGCCCACAAGCTCACGGTCACGCTGGCAGATCGCACGGAACACGAGGCGCAGATCATCGGTGTTGCGCCGGAAAAGGACCTGGCCGTCCTGCGCATCGACCAGCCGCCGGGGGACCTCGCGACGCTGCCGCTGGGCGATTCCTCGGAGCTCACGGTGGGTCGCAAGGTACTCGCCATCGGCAATCCCTTCGGCCTGGATACCACGCTGACCACCGGAATCGTGAGCGCGCTGGGGCGCGAGATACAGGCGCCGGGAAATCGCAAGATTCGCGGCGTCATCCAGACGGACGCTGCCATCAACCCGGGCAACTCGGGTGGTCCGCTGCTCAATTCACTGGGCCAGCTCATCGGCGTGAACACCGCTATTTACAGCCCCTCGGGGGCGAGCGCGGGCATCGGTTTCGCCATACCGGTGAACACGGTCAAGGATGTCGTGCCGCAACTCATCGCCTACGGCCGCGTGCTGCGCCCGATCATCGGCGTGGAACTCGCGTCGGATCGCTGGGTGCGGCGCAACCGCATCGAGGGGCTGCCCGTGGTGCAGGTGTTCCCCGGGCTGCCGGCGGCCGACGCCGGGTTGACCGGCGCGTACCGCAATACCCGTGGCGAAATCGTGCTGGGTGACATCATCACCCACATCGAGGACCGGGAAATTCGCAGCAACGACGACTACTTCAGCGCGCTGGAAGCGCACAAGCCGGGTGACAGGATCACCGTCCGGACCCGGTTGGGCCAGCAGGAAAAGCGCTACCGGATAAAGCTGATCGAGTCGCAGTAAGCTGCCGCGGACGCGTCAGGCCAGTGTGCCGCCGTCGACGCGGATGTCCTCGCCCGTGATGTGGATGCCGTCCTCTGAGGCGAGCATGGCGATCAGGCTCGCCACCACCTCGGGACCCTTCACCCCGGTCAGGGACATGATGCGCGGCATGAGCTCGAAATCCATGGTTTTGGGAAACTGGATGCCGTCAGTCATGCCGGTGCCGATATCCCCCGGGCAGACACAGTTGGCGCGCACACCGCGCTTGGCGTACTCCACCGCGATGCTGCGCGTCATGGCCAGCACGCCGCCCTTGCTGGCCGAGTAGGCCACGCCGCAGGGCAGGCCCGCCAGCGCGGCTGTCGAAGCCGCGTTGACAATGCTGCCCTTCGCTTCAACCAGGTGCGGCAGCGCGGCGCGGCACAGGTACATCGTGCCGGTCAGGTTGACGTCGATGATCTTCTGCCAGTCGCTTGTGACCAGCTCGGCCGTATCGTCGAAACGCAGGATGCCCGCCATGTTGACGAGCGCGTAGAGGCTGCCGTAAGTATCGATACAGGCGGACACGCAGGCGTTCACGCTGGCCTCGTCGCCGATGTTGCAGGCGTGGGCCGCGGCGGTACCACCCGCTGCAACGATCGCCCCGACCGTGGCGGTGAGGGCCTCCTCATTGAGATCAACGCAGAATACCTTGCCGCCCTCGGCGGCGATGCGCTCGGCGCTCGCCCTGCCGATACCGCTGCCGGCGCCCGTGACCAGTGCCACCCGGTGTTCAAATCGCTGCATCATCGAGACCCTCCAAAAGCGAGCCCGAAGCATGCCGGGAGGAAAAAAAAGGGTCAATCGGTGCGGTACGGGGCGCTAAACCGCTACGCTCTGTCGTGCACCTGTGAACGCGCGCTGGCCGAAATCGTCACTCCGGACTGATATTTTAAGCCATTGTACGATAACGCTTTTCCGGTACCTTTTATCGCCTGATTCGCCCCCGTATCATACGGCTTCCGCGGCGAACCACACGTTGCACGAGGACCACAGGAGAGCGCCGTGACGGCACCCATCGGGAGTGACATGTTGGACGATCTGGAGCAGTTTCGCAGCGAGGTCCGGCAGTGGCTGGAAGCCAACTGCCCGGAATCACAGCGGCAGCCCGTCGTCCCCGAGGAACAGTACTGGGGTGGCCGGCGCGGCACATTTGCCAGCGAGGACGCAAGGATCTGGTTCGAGCGCATGCGCGACAAGGGCTGGACAGCCCCGGAGTGGCCGACGGAGTACGGCGGTGGCGGCCTCACGCCGCACCAGGCGCGCATCCTGAAGGAAGAGATGAAGGCCATCAGGGCGCGCCCGCCGATCTACGGCCTGGGCCTGTGGATGCTAGGCCCCGCCCTGCTGGAATACGGCAGCGAGGAACAGAAACAGCAGCACATCCGCGCCATCGTCAACGGCGAGCTGCGCTGGTGCCAGGGCTATTCCGAGCCGGGCTCCGGTTCCGACCTCGCGAGCCTGCAGTGCAAGGCCGAGGACAAGGGCGACCACTTCCTGGTCAACGGCAGCAAGATCTGGACGACCAAGGCGGACGAGTGCGACTGGATCTTCTGCCTCGTGCGTACCGACCCCGCCGCCAAGAAGCAGGAGGGCATCAGCTTCCTGCTGATCGACATGGACGACCCGGGAGTCAGCACCACCCCGATCGAGTTGATCAGCGGCGAGTCGGAGTTCTGCCAGACGTTCTTCGACAACGTGAAAGTGCCGAAGGAAAACCTCGTCCATGAACTGAACAAGGGCTGGTCGGTCGCCAAGGCGCTGCTGGTGCACGAGCGCAAGCTGATGGCCGAGATGGGGGCCGATTCGCCCCGAGAGGCGCTGGTGCCCAGTGTCGCCGCCCACGAATACCTGGAGTTCGTCGATGGCAGGATTGCCGACGCCGAGATGCGCAGCAGCCTGGTCGAGTACGACATGCTGATGCACGCCATAGGGCTCACGCATTTCCGTACCTTCGAGGAGAAGGCCGCGGGCGTGCGCAGTGCGGCGCCGCTGGTGATGAAGTACGTCGGCACGGAAGCGGACCAACAAAAGAGCGAACTGCTGCTCGCCATGCTGGGCAGCCGCGGCCTCGGCTGGGAGGGTGAGGGTTTCTCCAAGGCCGAACTGGACACCGTGCGGCTGTGGGCCATGTCCAAGGCGATGACGATAGCCGGCGGCACCTCGGAGGTGCAACTGAACGTGATCGCCAAGAACGTCCTCGAACTTCCCCAGTCCTGAGAGAGGCTACCCCATGGCATTGGTACTGAACGAAGACCAGCGCATGCTGCAGGACTCCGCCCGGGAATTGCTAGGCAGCGAGGCGCCCGTCGAGGCACTGCGCAAACTGCGCGACGAACGGGACGAGCTGGGCTACTCGCCGGAACTCTGGCAGAAGATGGTCGAGATGGGCTGGGCCAGCATTATCCTGCCCGAGCAATACGGCGGGCTGGCGTTCGGTTTCCTGGGCCTCGGCGTCGTCCTGGAGGAAGCGGGTCGCACGCTGGCCGCCTCGCCGCTGTTCTCCTCTGCCGTGGTCGGCGCCTCGGCGCTGCTGCTCGGCGGCAGCGAGGCGCAGAAGGAATCCCTGCTGCCCGCCGTTGCCGGCGGCGAACTGACCCTCGCCCTCGCGCTGGAGGAGAGCCACCACCACCGACCGACCCGGATCGCCACAACCGCTACCGCCGAAGGCGACGGCTACGTTATCAACGGCAACAAATGTTTCGTGCTGGACGGCCACAGCGCCGACAAGCTGATCGTCGTCGCCCGCGTGAGCGGCGAAGAGAATGCCGCCGACGGCCTCGGCCTGTTCCTGGTGGACCGCGCAGCAGCGGGCGTGACCAGCCTGCGCACGATCATGCTCGACAGCCGCAACGCGGCCAACATCACCTTCGACAAGGTACGCGTGAGCGCCGGCGACGTCATCGGCGAAGCGGGCGCGGCCTGGCCGGTGCTCGAGCAAGTGCTGGACCGCGGGCGCGTGGCGCTCGCCGCGGAGATGATGGGCTACGCGCTGGAGTGTTTCGAACGCACGGTGCAATACCTGAAGGAGCGCGAGCAGTTCGGTGCGCTCATCGGCTCTTTCCAGGCGCTGCAGCACCGCGCCGCCCACATGCAGTCGGAACTGGAACTCAGCCGCTCCGTGCTGCTGCAGGCCCTGTCCACGGTCGATGAGGAGCCGGCCCAGCTACCGCTGATGGCCAGCCTCGCCAAGGCGCGCCTCAACGATATGGTGAAACTGTTCACCAACGAGGCAGTACAGATGCACGGCGGCATCGGCGTAACGGATGAACTCGAAATCGGCTTCTTCCTGAAACGCGCCCGGGTCGCGATGCAGATTTTCGGTGACACGGGTTATCACAAGGACCGCTACGCCACGCTCTGTGGCTACTGATCCAACCAACGGAGAGAGAGCAATGGACGCCAGCGCCAAGACAGCCACCGTGGAAAAATACGTGGAGGCCTTCGACAAGCAGAGCATGGACCTCATCCGCGAGATCTACGCGGACGACGCGGTGGTCGAGGACCCGGTGGGCACCGACCCATACCGCGGCATCGATGCCATCTGCAGCTTCTACGAGCGCGGCCTCGGCGCGGGCGCCAAACTGCGCCTCACCGGGCCGGTGCGCTGTGCCGGCAACGCCGCCGCATTCCCCTTCCAGGTAGTGATGGGCGACATGGTCATCAACATCATCGACGTCTTCGAGTTCAACGACTCCGGCAAGGTGACCAGCATGAAAGCCTACTGGGGCCCGGAGAGCATGGAATCCTGATCACGCGGGGGAACCGCCATGGAAATCAACGGTATCGCGCATACCTTTATCACCTCGGGCAATTTTCCCGCCGCGCAGGCGTTTTACCGCCAACTCCTGCCTAAGCTCGGCATGACGCCCGTGATGGACGAACCTACCATCCTGTATTGCGTGGGAGGCCGGACGGCCTTCGGCGTGCAGGCGAGCGAACGACAGGACGACAGCAACCGTTTCGACCAGCAACACAGCGGCCTGCACCACATCTGTTTCCGCATGCGGGAGCGCGAGGACATCGACGCGTTGCACGACTTCCTGCTGGAGTTGGGCGCCCATATCGTTCATCCGCCACAGGAGGACGGCTGGGCGCCCGGTTACTACTCGGTGTTGTTCGAGGACCCGGACGGCATTCGCCTCGAGGCCAACCACGTGCCCGGCAAGGGCCTGTTGCAGTGAACCGTTCCCGGCGCCGTTTCGCGAGCGCCGGCCGGACACAGCGGGTATCAAAGAAAGGGGGCCATCAGGCCCCCTTCGTGTTGTAACTGCGGATGCCCGTTTAGGGGTACCCCGTCTCCTCCGGATCGATGATCACTTCCTGCACCCGTGATACGGAAGAATAGGCATCGTGGCTGCAGATCACGCGACCCTGGCCCTTGTACAGCAGGTGCGTGCGCGCCAGATCCTTGCCGCCGTAATTGAAGGGAATCCACGCTTTGCCCGTCTGGTGCGTCGTGGTAGCTGTAGGCTGGCCGACCAGGTCGTACACCTCCTGCATGGACATGCCGACCTTGATCGCTTCGAGGCCCGCGCCGCGACCGGTACTCGCCGGCGCCGGGGCCGCGGCGGGTGCGGCGGCAGCGGAAGAGGAAGCGGAGGACCCACTGTTGCGCAGGGCGGCGAGGTTGACAGTGCCCTTGCGGTACTGGGTGCCGCCATCGCCTACCTGTGACAACGCCTGGCTGGCGTACTTGCGCAGTTTCTTGTCCGGCGAACCCTCGGACACCTCGCGCAGCGCGGAGGAGTAGCGCGGGTTGCGGCTGTTGCCGATGGCGCGGCATACCCACGCCAGGGTGTCGATCTCGTTCCTGGCCGCGGTCGGGTAGCGGGAGAGCAGCACTTCGGCCGCCACATCGAGCACCTCGGTGTCCATTTCACCGGTGTTGTAGATACTCTGCGCCGCCTGCTTGATGCTGCTCAGGCCGCCTTTGGATAACTGGTCGATGTAGCGCTGGTCGACGACATCGACGGCGGCCATCGCCGAGGTTGAAATTAAGCCCAGAATGGCTACGACGAATAGTGCTCGCATTGTCCTGTCTCCCTGTCGCTGTTCGGGCGCGGCCCGCGGCAGGCGCGCCATGTGAAGCACCATTAAACTGTTTTCAGCGCCCGAGGGAAAGCCCCGGGAGCTTACAGCGCATTACACCGCCGCGGCGGACCGGCAGACCTGGGCCAGGACGTCCAGCCTGCGCTCGCTGGCGGCGACATAGGGATTGGTCTCGTCCCAGGCATAGCCGGCCAGGATGGACGCGATCATCGCCCTGATCTCGGCGCGCTGGTTCTTGTGGAAAATCACATCCTGGAGCCGCTGATCGTACCAGGCCGTGACGAAGGTGCGGAAACTGTCGACCCCGACCATGAGCGGTTCGGCGAAGTCCCGCTGCCAGTCCACGGTCTCACCCCGCAGCTGGCGATCGACCAGGTCGGCGGCCATGCTGGCGGAACGCATGGCGATGGTGACACCGGACGAGAAAACCGGGTCGAGAAACTCCCCGGCGTTGCCCAACAAGGCGAAGTTCGGCCCATGCAGGGTGCTGACCTTGGCGGAATACCCGGTGATCTCACGCACGGGGAAGTCGTACTCGGCGTTCGCGAGCAATTCCGCAAGGTCCGGCTCGTCGGCAATGATGGCCCGCAACCGGTCGACCAGTTCGCCCGTGTAGCGGGACACGAACGACTGCTCCGCCACCACGCCGATGGATGCGCGGCCGCCGCCGAAGGGAATGAGCCAGAACCAGACATCACGGTCCGTTGGGTGCACGGTGATGAGAATCTTGTTGCGATCGAACCAGTGCGCATCGATATGGTCGACCACGTGGGTAAAAATGGCCTGGCGCACCGGGAAGTTCGAGGGCTTGTGCAGGTCGAGCAACCTCGGCAAGACCCGCCCGAAACCACTGCCGTCGAGCAGGAAATCGGCCTCAACCGCGCCCTCCTCGCCCGCCGCGTCCCGGAAGGTGACACGGGCCCGGGGGCCGCCTACATCGACAGCCGTGATTTCATGCTCGTAGCGCACGTCGGCGCCCATGCGCGCGGCCTCGTCCGCGAGTATCTTGTCGAAGGTGGCGCGCTCCACCTGGTAGGTGGTACCCCAACCCGGGGAGAATTTCTCGCGAAAGTCGATCTCGGTGTAGTCGCCCTTGTGCAGGAAAGCCGCGCCGTTCTTGTACTGGAAGCCGGCGGCATGCACGGCGGCCAGCATGCCGGCTTCCTCGATGTACTGCATACACTGGGGAAGCAGGCTCTCGCCAATGG
This sequence comes from Gammaproteobacteria bacterium, assembly GCA_030428835.1. GTDB lineage: Bacteria > Pseudomonadota > Gammaproteobacteria > Pseudomonadales > Halieaceae > Marimicrobium. Next base: position 15,866 of record JAUIEP010000036.1, read on the forward strand.
AGAAGCGGGGGAATGTTTCCTTCTCGAGGACACGCACGCTATAGCCGCGACGCACCAACAGGGCCGCGGCGATGGCGCCGCTCGGCCCGGCACCGATTACAAGTACGTCGACCGAATCTGTCGCGGTCATAAGTCTCCCCGGTTCAGGCAAGAGTCGTCTGGAAATAGAATGATGACACGTTCATCATATAAGCAGCGTGATTATAATCAATCGATCCGCGTTTCCGCCAAACTGCCGGCACCTGCCCCCGAGGTATCCGAACCGGGCGGCGGCGCCCAGAAATCGTAAAAGTTGAACCACTGCTCCGGCGCCATCTGCGCATAATGCTGCAGGCGCAGGGCATAGCGGGTAATGTGCTCGCGCAGCAACCGGGCGCGCCGCGCCCGCGGCATGGCCATGTTGTCGGAGAATTGTTCAATAAAAAAATGGTACTTGCCGCGCCGCAGGCAGAACACCAGCAGCACCGGGCACTGCAGCAGGCCCGCAAGCACGAACGCGCCCTGCGGGAACGAGGCGTCGTGGCCCAGGAACGGCACGCGCACCGATTTTTCCGGCGCCGTGGGCGAGGTCCTGTCGGCGGCGATGACGACGAATTCCCCGGCCGCCACTTTTTCCTTGAGCAGGATGGCCGTGCCCGGATCCACCGCGGTGATCGGTATCAACTCGATATCCGAATCCGGGTTGATCTTCTTCATGACGCGGTTGATGCTCTGCGCGTTCGCGGCGAACACCAGCACATTGATTTTGATACCCGGTGAGCTTCCCGCCATCGCGCGCAGCAGCTCAATATTACCCAGGTGAGAGCTCAGCAGCACCGCGCCCTGCTGCCGCTCCATCAGCTCGAGCAGGTGTTCGCGACCGTTGTAGATGATTTGCTCGCGGTTGATATCGCCCTTCCACGAACCCACCCGGTCGACAATCGAGCGCCCAAAGCTCATGAAATGGTCGAAGCAGTCTTTCAGCCCCGGCGCCGGTGCCCCTGCCCCTTGCTCAAAAGCGCGCACGCGGGAGAGGAACTGGCGCGAGGCGGCCCGCGCCTGGCCGTTGCGCAGGAAAAAATAGCCTATGACGGGGTAGAGCAACAGGTAGAGTCCACGGCGGCCGATCAGGCGATAGGCGACGGCCATCAGCCACATACCGACATAGGCGCCGCTTTCACGTATCTGGGACCAGTGGGCCGCTGACCCGGCGTCCTCGCGATGGGCGCGCCGCTGTCGCAACAACATTGGAATCCGCAGCGGCATACCCAGTACCAGTTTCGTGTGCATGAGGGTGATACGCGCGTTGTCGGCCAGCGGCGCAAAATTCGAGATGCCGTTTTCCGGGTAGGACACACGGCTGCGCAGGAAGCGCACCGGCACACCTCGCCAGTACAGCCGCACCATGATGTCCGTGTCGAAGTCCATGCGGCGCCCGATCGGGTGCTCGCGGGCGAGATCGTCGCTGGCCGCCACCGGGTAGACGCGGAACCCGCACATGGAATCGACGATCGCGGTGGACAGCGTTTCAACCCAGACCCAGAAATGCGTGATATAGCGCCCGTACAGGCGCGATCTCGGCACGCTGTCATCGTAGATCGGCGCCGCGCTCACCAGGGCCCCGGGCTCCGCGCGGGATAGCTCGAGCAGCGCCGGTATGTCTTCCAGCGCGTGTTGGCCGTCGGCGTCCACCTGTACCGCATGGCTGTAGCCGAGCTCGCGCGCCCAGGCGATGCCGGTCAGTGCCGCCACCCCCTTGCCGCGATTTTCCGGCAGCCGGCGCAACGCAAGCCACGGTTCACGCGCGACCAGGGCGTCAAGCACCTCGGCGGTGGCAGCGTCGCTACCGTCGTCGACTATCAGGCAGGGCAAACCGAGGTCGCGCAGGCGCTCGATCGTGGCGCCTATCAGGGGTCCCTGGTTATAGATTGGAATCAGCAGGCATGGCTTGTGCGCAGCGGGCTCGGCGTGACCTTCCATGAGTGGACGCTAGGCCTGCAGTGCCACCAGTGCCTGGCCGGCCACGACAGTCTCGCCGTCGTGGCTGACGTCGAAGGCGTAGCTCGACCCGGAGTCACTCACAGCCAGCCGGGTGGCAATCACCTGCAGCTCACCCGGCAGGTCATCCAGCCGGGCGCGATGCCACCGCACCCGGGACAGGACCGCTATGTAGCCGACCCTCGGACTGCCCTCTGCGGTAGCGCACAGCGCGCCGTGCAGGGCCATCGCCTGGGCGGCGTACTCGATCCCGGCAGAAGCCGGCAGCCCGGTGGTATTGCGCAGTGGATTGTCAGGAGCGGTGTGGCTGACGGCGCGGCAGGTTATCTCCCCGTCGCTCCATGTCGCGACGCGGTCCAACAGGCACATCGCGCCGCTGTGGGGAATCAACTGCGCGATTTCCTCGCGCGCAGTGGTGGGCACTGCCACTCGATCGCTCCGGCTGACAAATAAGGCCGGTAGTGTAAAGGATGGCGACAGGCAAGGCGACGTATATAATGGCCTCCCCACAGCGCGAACCTCCCCATGAGCCTCACCCCCATCGAGCTTTGCATCGACGCCGCGCACCCGGCGCTGCCCGGCCATTTTCCCGGTCACCCCGTTGTGCCGGGTGTGGTGCTGCTCGACCGCGTGGTCACGGCCCTGGCCGAGCGCGATATTGCCGTGACGGGAGTGCGCAAGCTCAAATTTCTCGTGCCCGTGCAACCCGGGCAGGCGCTGCAGCTACAGCTCGGCGAACCCGGGGGCGACAGCCTGCGTTTCAAGCTGGTCGAGCCGGTGTCACAGGCCGTGCTCGCGGAGGGCAACCTCGACCTGACGCCGCGTGGCGAGGCCTGATGACGCGTGGCATAATCGCCCCACCCGGCGCGCCGGGACCATCGGGAAAGAATTGATTTTAATGGAAAAACGCGTACTCATTGTCCACTTCAGCCAGTCCGGCCAGCTGCATGACGTGGTGCGCTCCGTGGCCGCTGCACTGGAGGCGAGCGACGCGATCGAGGTCACCCACGAACTGCTCAGGCCACAGTCCGACTACCCCTTCCCCTGGCCGTTTTTCCGCTTCTTCGACACCTTTCCCGAGACGGTGCACGCCGATCCGGAGCCCATCCTGCCCCTCTCGGACGCCTGCCGCGCGCGCTACGACCTCGTCATCCTCGCCTACCAGGTGTGGTTCCTGTCGCCCGCCCAGCCGATCACCGCGTTCCTGGATTCACCCGAGGCGCCGGGACTGCTGCGCGACACCCCGGTGATCACGCTGATCGCCTGCCGCAACATGTGGCTCATGGCGCAGGAGACAATGAAGCAGCGACTGGAGGCACTGGGCGCACGACTGATCGACAACATCGTGCTGACTGACCCCGCGCTGAGCGGCCTCACATTCTTCTCCACACCCATGTGGGTGCTGACCGGAAACAAGGGTCCATGGCTGGGCGGCCTCATACCGGAGGCTGGGGTAACTCCCACGGATATCGCGCGCGCGAGCCGCTTCGGCGACGCGATTGCGCGACAACTGCCGCACCGGGAGGCCGGTGACTCCGGCCCCATGCTGGCCGGCCTCGGTGCGGTCACCGTCAACGAAAAACTCATCGCCTCGGAACGCATCGCCATTCGCAGCTTCCGCATCTGGGGCAGCCTGCTGCGCCTGCTCGGCAAGCCGGGGAGCCCCCTGCGCCGCCTCGTGCTGGTTGTGTATATCCTGTTCCTTGTAACGATGATCCTCACCGTCGTACCGGTCACGGCCCTGCTCAAGGCACTGTTCAAGCCGCTGCTGCGCGAGCGCATCGCCGCGCAGCGCCGCTATTACTCCGCGCCCTCGGGCGAGGATTTTTCCCTGGCTGCGGCGGCAAAATGAGCAACAGGCCGGTCTACATAACGGACGTCACCGCGTTCCTGCCGGGCGCGCCCGTCGACAACGACGACATGGAGCGCCTGCTCGGCCAGGTGGGCGAGCGCCCCTCGCGCGCCCGGCGCGCCATCCTGCGCTCCAACGGCATCACGAGCAGGCACTACGCCGTCGACCCCCGGACCCTGCAACCCACGCACAACAACGCGCAGATGACCGCCGAGGCGGTGCGCAAGCTGGACGGCCGCAGGATCGCGCTGGCCGACATCGAGTGCCTTGCCTGCGGCACCTCCATGCCGGACCAGCTGCTACCCAACCACGCGTCCATGGTGCAGGGCGAGTTGGGCCTGCCGCACCTCGAGGCGGTGGCGACCTCGGGCGTCTGCGCGAGCAGCATGGCGGCACTGAAGTACGCGTATATGGCGGTGCGTTCCGGACTGCACGGCACCGCGGTGGCCACGGGCTCGGACCGCTCCTCCGCGATCATGCACGCACGCCACTTCAGTGGCGAGCTGGAGGGCGCCGCCGAGCAGCTCGATAAACGCCCCGAACTCGCCTTCGAGAAAGACTTCCTGCGCTGGATGCTGTCGGACGGCGCCGGGGCGATGCTGCTACAGGACACGCAGGCGGACAACGGGCTGTCCCTGGAGATCGACTGGCTCGAGATGCGCTCCTACGCGGGCGAAATGGAAGCGTGCATGTACGCCGGCGCGCAGAAGCGGGACAACGGCACGCTGCGCGGCTGGCAGGACTTCGCCGTGGGGGAGCTCGCCGCCGACTCGGTCATGGCGATCAAGCAGGACGTCAAGCTGCTGAACGAGAACATCGTGCGTTACACCGTGGAGCGGCCGCTCGCGGATATCAGCGCGCGGCACGCTCTCGACGCGCGCGACATCGACTGGTTCCTGCCGCACTATTCCTCCGAATTCTTCCGCGACAAACTCGCCGCGGGACTGTCGGCCGTCGGCCTCGACATTCCCATGGAGCGCTGGTTCACCAACCTCACCTACCGAGGCAACACCGGGGCCGCGTCGATGTACCTGATGCTGGAGGAGCTGTTTCACTCCGGCCGGCTCAAGCCCGGTGAGCGACTGCTGTGCTACGTACCCGAGAGCGGGCGCTTCTCCACGGCCTTCCTTCACCTGACGGTCAGGTAAAGCGCGTGCGCGAGGACGAGGTCCCCCAGGACGCGGATAACAGCACCTACGGCGGCAGCCGCAAATTGCTCTACGCCCAGTCCGGCGACGGCAATTTCGTTGGCGTGAAGTCCGCGGGGTGGGACGTCGAGGCCGAGGCCACCCGCATGGCACTGGAGTTGCTGGAACGCCAGTGCGAGCAGAGCTGGGACCGCGCCACGCGCGGCGTCAGCGCGCCGCTGGAGTACTACATGGCCTATCGCCGCATGGACGTCGCACTGCTCGCGCAGACGGCCGGCATGGCCCGGTGGCGCGTGCGCCGGCACCTGCGGCCACGGGTCTTCGCGAAACTGCCGCAGCGCATCCTCGCCCGCTACGCGCAGGCACTGGAGCTGCCCGTGGAGCAACTGCGCACACTGCCCGAAGCGCCACTGACGTGACCGGCTTCGAACACCGCCAGTCGGCACACTGCGAAAGCGGTGTCATGTCCTCGCTGCTGACACACCACGGATTGCCCACCACCGAGCCGATGGCATTCGGCCTCGGCGCGGCGCTCGCGTTTGCCTACGTGCCTTTCATCAAGCTGTCGGGTATGCCCCTCATCGGCTATCGGATGCCGCCGCGCCATATCATCAGGGGCCTGTCCAAGCGCCTCGCCATCAGGATGAAAACGCAGACCTTCCGCGACGCCGACGCGGGGATGGCCACGCTGGACCGCCTGCTGGACGAGGGAAGAGTGGTGGGCCTGCAGACCTCCGTCTACTGGCTGCCCTATTTCCCCGAGACCATGCGCTTTCACTTCAACGCGCACAACCTCATCGTCTACGGTCGCGAGGGGGGCGAGTACCTGGTGAGCGACCCGGTCTTCGAGGAACCCGTGCGCTGCGACGCCGCCGCATTGAAGAAGGCGCGCTTCGCCAAGGGTGCACTCGCCGCCCGCGGCCTGCTGTACTACCCGACGCAGGTTCCCGCGACGTTCGATCTCGAGCGCGCGGCGCGCGGCGCCATCCGGGCCAATGATCGCTACATGACCGGCGCACCACTTCCGGTCATCGGTATTCGAGGTATCCGTTACCTGGGCAAGACCATCAGGAAGCTGGCGGCGAACGACAGCCGGCGCGAGACCTACCTGCCGCACTACCTGAGCCATATCGTGCGGATGCAGGAGGAGATCGGCACAGGCGGGGCGGGCTTCCGCTTCATGTACGCCTCCTTCCTGCGCGAAACGGCAAACACGATCCGCAGCGACCTGCTGGCCGAGGCTGCCGAACTGCTGGCCGAGGCCGGCGATCACTGGCGCATGTTCGCACTGACCAGCAGCAAGATGTGCAAGGGGCGCAGGCCGCTGGACGGCGACGAACTCGCGCGCCAACTCAACGTCTGTGCCGACCAGGAGGCCGCCACCTGGCGACTGTTACAACGGTTCTAGCGGCGCAACAGGACCGCGCAGTGACGACCGAGCGGGTCGCGGTTGAGGTACAGCAGCCGGCCGCTGCCGCGGGAGAGGAAATCACAGAACAGGCGCCCCGACCAACTGTCGAAGTACCCGGACGGCGGGACCGACCACGCCGCCAGTCCCAGCTGCTCGCACCAGCGCCCGGCCTCGTCACCGAGGAACTGGCCGGCGCCGAGCACGGCGTCACCGAGATCCTGCCGCGCCAACCACGCCTCGAGGGACTGCGCGTCCGGGAAGTCGTACACATCCTCGATGGCACCCTGCACTTCCTTCGCTCCGGGCTCGCGCACTAGATGCAGCCAGTGACTGGCCTCGGCCAACTCGCTGCCGGGTGCCAGGCCGAGGCGCTCCGCGTGTTCGCCGGCCGGCTCGACCACCATGTCGACCACACCCACGAGCGCACTGCTGACCCCGTGGTAACGCATGTCGAGGGCGGCACTGGCGAGCGCGTTTTCCAGCGCGAAATAGCGACTGCCGATAAAAGCGCTGGCCGCCTCGATGCCCAGCGCCTGCGCGACGTAGAAACAGGCGGCGTTGCTGACCGTGTTGATAAAGTTGAGCGGCCGCGGCGAACGCCCCTCCGCACAGATCGCCTCGAGCACACCGACCATGGCACCCATATCGCCACGCCCGGAACTCAGGTAAAGCGCGGTTTCCCGCGGCAGTTCACCGGCAGCGCGACCGGCACCGATCAGGGCGAGCTGGATAAAGCGACCGACACGGCGCACATCGACGCCGATGCTCTCGCGCACAAGCTGCTTGAGTGGAGGCAATTCATCGCCCGCGGTCTCGCAGTAGGACCCCTGCCCGACAACGTAGAGCGTCACGAGCGCCTCCCGCCGCCGATCACGAGCGAGGTGTTGTTCCCGCCGAAGCCGAAGTAGTTGAGCATGAACACGCCCGCGCGCATGGGCGTGGGCGCCTGCGTGAGGGTCACGCCGAGGTCGCCGGCAGAACTGCTGATGCCCGGCGTCCCGACCAGGAACCCCGCCTGCAGGGCGCGGTAGAACAACACCAGCTCTGCCAGGCCGCAGGCACCCAGGGTGTGTCCGAGATAGGGTTTCAGCGCGCACACGGGCGGCAGCTCGTCGAAGACCTGGTGCATGCCCGCCGCCTCGGCCTCGTCGTTGGAGAGGCTGGCCGTGCCGTGCACCTTGATCGCATCGATGTCCGCGGGCGCCAGGCCGGCATCGGCGAGGGCCTCGCGCATCACGCGGGCGATGGTATCGCCCGCGGGCTGCGATGCCGTGATGCTGTGTGTGTCGCTGATGCTGGCGGAGCCGCGCAACTCGAAGTGGCCTTCGCTACCGGCGGGAGCACGGCCAATCACCAGCGCGGCGACCGCCTCTCCCAGCACGAGTCCGTCACGCGCGCCGTCGAAGGGCTTCATCACGGAACCGGTCAACAGCCCGAGACCCTGGAAGCCGAGCGCGCTGACGTCGTTGTACAACTCGACCCCCAGCACGAGCGCGTGCTGCAACCGGCCCGCCGCAACCTGCGTGACCGCCGCTGCGAGGGCATTGGCGCTTGCGGTACAGGCGGTATTGAAACTGTAGTCCGGCCCGCGCATACCCAGGCGCCCTGCAAGTTCATACGCGAGCTGCCCGATACTGGAACCGCGCAGGGCCAGCGCCCCGTCACCTGCCGCAAGCTCGGCGTGATACGCGTCTTCGAGCGCGCAGATGTCGAAGGAGGAAGAGCCGAGAAACAGGCCGGCGCGCTGCCGCGCCCCCGCCTCCAACCCGGCTTCGGAAAGGGCCTGTTCCGCTACACGAATAGCCACCCGGTACAGGCGCTCCTGCGGTGTGTGTACCGGCTCGTCGCAGAGCAACTTGTAGGGGATCGACAAGGGCTCCCCGGTCAGGTTGTTTTCGATGACCTCGGGTGCGGCCGGCGCATCGCGCAGGGCATCTACGCACGCCGTGACGTCCCTGCCTAGAACGCAGTGCAGGCCGGCGCCGAGGAACGCAACGGGGCCCTGGCTCATGCGCCGGAGTCTTCTACGATCGTCTCCGCGAGCGCACGCACGGAGGCGAGCGCCCTGCGCGCTTCCGGGCCGCCCTCGATACGCACGCCGTAGGTTTCCTTCACCGCCATACAGATCTGCAGTGCGTCGAGGGAGTCGAGGTCCAGGGGACCGCCGATAAGCGCTTCATCGGTTTCGATAGCATCCGGCGAGCAATCCTTGTCGCACTCCGCGATGATCATTTCTTTCAGGGCCGGGATCAGCTCGTCCACCGCGGCAGCGCTCATGTGGCGTTCTCCTTAAACCGTCTGCCGGCGCATCGCGAGAAGCGCGACGGCAAGTGCTATGACACCCAGCAATAGAAGCGAGGCCACCTCGGGCAGGACGTCCGCCACACCGCCGCCGCGCAGGAAGATGTCCAGGAAACCCTGCAGGCCCCAGGACATGGGGGACACCACGGTAACGGACTGCATGAACTCCGGCATCACGTGAGTCGGCACCATGATTCCGCCGAGCGCGGCCAGGATGATATTGCCGGCGCCACCGAGCGTCGTTGCCTGCTCCGTGCTGCGGCAGATGACGGCGATGAGAATAGCATACCCCAGGGCCGCGGCGCTGAGCGCACTGGAGATGAGCGCAAGCCCGCCGAAGGAGTCACCCAGCGTCAGGCGATCACCTCCCAGCAGCGGTACAACCCAGACACCCACCATCAGCATGAGCACGACCTGTACCTGGTTGATGAAGTAGTACGGCACGATCTTGCCGAGGATCAGTTTCCAGCCCGGCACGGCGATGGTGCGAATGCGCCGCAGCGTACCGACCTGGCGCTCATTGATCATGGTATTGGCCAGCGGCACGACGACGAAGAACATCGAGAACACCAGCCAGGCGGGCACGTTCTGTTGCACGGAGGTCGGCGCCTCGGACACTGTATTCGCCTGGAAGCCGTAGCTGATATCGATCAACTCATCGTCCTCGGCGCCGCTCACTTCCAGGAAGTCGTACGCCTCGGCCTCCGGAATCTCTTCCTTGATCTCTTTTTCCATGAGCAGGATGCGCTGCTTCGCCATGGCCCGGCGCAGGCTGGCGACAAACAACTGGGTCACCTCGCGGCTCGTGCCCGGCGCCACCGTGATCTCCGCCACCTTCGCGTCGAGGGACGTGAAAGCACCCGGCAGTATCCGCAACAGGAAGCTGTACTCGTCGGCGCCGACTGCCGCCGCCGCGTCGGCGAGGGAGCCGCCCGGATACACCGAGCCAACCTCCACGAGGTTGAACAGGTCGTTGTCCGCGACATCGCTGAGCATCGCGTCAGTCACCTCGATGCCCGCCTCGTCGGTGTACAGTACATCGAGGGCGACACCGGAGCGGCGGTCGAAATCGTCTTTCATCGCCATCGACATGATGAGAATAAACACCAACGGCATCACGAACAGCAGGGCGAGGCCGTGCACGTCACGCGACAGCAGTTGCAGTTCCTTCCTGATAATGGCGGCGAGCTGCATATCAGGCCCGCAGGTCCGTACGGGTAACGCCGAGGTATATCTCCTCGAGGCGGTGGCCGCCCATCTGCATGCGCTCGATACCGATCGCGTGTTGTTCGAGGCGCTGTAGCAGGGAGGACACCGTGTGCTCTCCCCCGGGAGTGAGGATCAGGCGAGCGCCGTCCCACTGTGCGGGCAACTCGCGCGCGAGGCGCTCCAGCAGTGCCGGCTCCGGCGCGCCGGACGGTGTGACATAGACCTGGCTCCCGCCCTGCAGGAGCGTGCTGGTGGGCTCCTGCAACACGACACGGCCATCGTCGATGATCGCCACGTCATCGCAGAGCTGTTCCACTTCCTCCATGTAGTGGGAGGTGTAGATGATCGTCATGCCGCGCTCCTGCAGTCGCTCGATGGCGGCGAGGATGAAGTGCCGCGACTGCGCGTCAATTCCGACGGTAGGCTCGTCGAGGTACAGCAGGCGCGGTGAGGTCAGCAGGCCGATCGCCAGGTTGAGGCGGCGCTTGATGCCACCGGAATAGCTCTGGGATCGCTTGTCGAGCACCTGTTCGAGGCTGCACACGGCGATGCACTCCTCCATGCGCGCCGACCGCTCCGCCGCGGGAATGCCGTAGAGGCCCGCGAAGAATTCCAGGTTCTCCCGCGCGGTGAGGGTCGGGTAGAAGGCGTATTCCTGGGGCACAAGCGCCGACATGCGCTTGATCGCCGCGGCATCTCGCGGGAAGGTGTAGTCACCGATGCGGATACTGCCGTCCTGCACGCGCAGCAGGCCGGTGAGCAGGGAAATCAGCGTTGTCTTGCCCGCGCCGTTGGGGCCGAGCAAGCCGAAACAACTCCCCTGCGCAACGCGGATATTGATGTCGTGCAACGAGGGCGACTCCGCCCCGTCGTAGCGGTAGGCGACGCCCTCGGCTGCAACGAGTGCGCGCGGCTCGCCGCCGTCGACCCCGCGGGCGTCGTCAGTCATCCGCCAGCCTGGTGGCCAGGATTTGCCGGATGGGCAGTTCGTCCCTGTCCTCGTCGAGGCGGAATCCGAATTCCGCCAGTTTGCTCGCGACATGTTGCTGCTGCCAGGCGCGCACGAAGGGCTCGTGCATGCGCCGGGCCAGCAGGCCGAAATACAGCCCGCGCCAACCGTGGCGCAGGAGCAGCCGGGAAAGGGGCTCGGTTATCTGTTCGGGTGACGGCTCGATGACGGCAAGCACGCCTCCCGGGCGGATAACGCGGCGCAGCTCAGCCAGGGACGCGTCGAGATAACGCGGCGGAATCTCGTGCATCACGAAACACGCCGTCACCGCGTCGAAGCGACCGTCCCTGAAGCCGGTATCCTCGGCAATCCCCTGCACGAACTTGACGCGGGGATAGCGCGCCGCCGCGTGCTGCAGGAGATAGGGCGAGGGGTCGAGCCCCCACACGTCCGACGCACCCGCGTCCAACACGGCCTGCGCCATATGACCACCCGCGCAGCCGATGTCCAGGATACTGTCGAGATGCCCCAACCGTTGCGCGACCGCCGTGCGGGCACGCTGCATGGAACCGAGCATTACCCGGTCGAACCAGGTGACGTAGCCACGGGTGATGCTCTTCGAGTAATTGCCGTTTGGCAGGTTGTGGAATTCCTGCAGGATGTAGCGTGGAATCGCGTTACCGCCGGGCAGATCCGCCGGCAGGTCTACCAGGGGGCGCCGCGACCGCGCGGCGCTGAAGACGAGCCGGGCAATCTGCCCGGGGCTGGAGTAATCCAGCCGGTCCGGCCAGGCGTCGGGGAGAGTGACGGCACTCCAGTCCGGCACCAGGGGGTCGCCGGCCGAGTTGGCGGAAAAACTCTGTCCCATCGCCTGTTGCTGTCCTGCTAAAACCATATAAAAAGCCAGATTTTTCATTGTATTACATCCACTTGGACCTGCCTAGATTGTGCGGCGGCGCGTGCTGGCCCTCGCGGGTCCCCTTCAGTAAGCTCACGCCGTGGTTTCTCGCAGGATGCGACTATGAATCCTTACGCGGCCTGGCTGCGGCGCCACTGGCTGATGACGCTTGCCTGGGTGTTTTTCATCCTGCCGACGCTGTTGTTCCTGCTCGCCTCGCTGGCGCTGCTGCTGTACACGTGGTGGCCGCGCGAGTACGGCGCGATCGCGAGGCCAGTGATCGCGCAGGACACGCGGCGCGTCACGGTCATCGCCCACGGTCTGCGGGACCGCCTGGAGCACTGGGCCGCCCCCCTGCGCTCGGACCTCGAAGCCGCGGGCTACCAGGGGAGCGTCCTCGCCCTCGACTGGCGGCCGTTCTCGCACTCTACCCTGCGCTGCTCGGTGGACGGGCTGCGCATCGGCCGCGAGTTGGGCAGGCACCTCGCGGCGCGAACCGACGTGGAGTTCGTCCACGCCGTCGGCCACAGCTGCGGCTCCTTCGTCGTGCTGGGTATCTGCCGCGGCGTGCGCGAGGCGCGCCCGTCACTCACCGTGCAGACCACCTATCTCGACCCGGTGAGCATCTACGGCGGGTTGTTCTGGCGCTGGGGTGTGCGCCGCTTCGGCGAGTGCGCCGACTTCAGCGAGGCCTACATCGATACGGAAGACACGATTCCCGGCAGTGGCGAGCCGCTGCCCAACGCCTACACGGTGGACGTGACCGCAGCACGCATTGCGAGCGGCAGCGACGTCCTGCCCCACGTGTGGCCGACCGCCTACTACCGGCGTCTCGTCGCCGCGGGACTCCAGCCCGACCTGGAGGCGGACAAAACCCTGACGGCGCAGCGCCCACGCGGCGGCTTCACAGCGGTCGACACAGCGCCCGGCGGATGAAAACCCGGGGGTGTTCGTGTATAAATGGCAGTCATCTCACGCGAAAAACGAGGCCCCGGCAGCTACCGCAGGATGCGGCGCCCCTGCCGGGACGGCCGTCACAGGATTAACGGATGGATGATCGGCGCATAGTACTTGTCACCCCCCCTTACGAGCGCATCGCGAAGGGCTACGAGTACGTCAAGCACATTACCAACGCCTCGCCGTCGCTCGGTCTCCTGCACCTGGCGGCCGAGGTGCGCGAGTTCGGCTATGAGCCGTCGATCATCGAGAGCGATATCTTCGACATGACCATCGACGAGGTGGTGGACGACATCGCAAACGCGCGACCGGCCTACGTCGGTATCACGTTGTTCACCGTCGGCGTCTGGTGCGCCGCCGAGATGGCGCGCAAGATCAAGCTGCGCCTGCCTGGCACCACCGTCATCGTCGGCGGCCCGCATATCTCCTCCATGGGCAAGGAAACGATGGAACGCTTCCGCGAGTTCGACTTCGCCATCAACGGCGAGGGCGAGGAAGCGCTGGTGGCCCTGCTCGACTGCCTGCGCACCGGCGGCGACCTGGCGACGGTCCCGGCACTGCTGTATCGCGACGACACGGACATCACGCCGCGCATCCTCGAAACACCGAAGCTCGCGATCAACAAGGACCTCGACCGGCTGCCGATACCCGCCTGGGACCTGTTGCCTGACTTCCCGAATGCCTATCGCCCCGCGGTGTACGACTTCCCGCGCCAGCCGGTGGCCTCCATCGCCGTGTCCCGCGGCTGTCCGTTCCACTGCAAGTTCTGCGACACCTCCACGTTCGGCGCCAGCGTGCGCGCCTACAGCCCGGCTCGCGTCGTGGAGATCATCGAGCACCTGCAGGAGACCTACGGCATCAAGCACATCCTGTTCGTCGACGACCTGTTCACCGCGAGCAGGAAACGCACGACGGAAATGTGCAACCTGATCATCGAGAAGAAGCTCGACATCACCTGGAGCTGCGCCAGCCGCGTCGACGTGGTGAAACCGGACACCCTGGAGCTGATGAAAAAGGCGGGGTGCTGGGAAATCAGCTTCGGGCTCGAGTCGGGTTCGGACGACCTGCTGCGACAAATGGACAAGTCGGCATCGATCGAGAAGTCACGCCAGGCGCTGGAGTGGACCCACGCCGCCGGCATTCGCAGCAAGGGCCTGTTCATGCTCGGCTACCCCGGTGAAAACCTCGACACGATCGAACAGACCAAGCGCTTCCTGAAGCAGGTGCCGCTCACCATCATGCACCTGACCAAGTTCACGCCCTACCCCGGCTCGCCGATCTACCGCGATCTCTACGGCACCAACATACGCGACGATCACTGGGAAAAAATGAACGGCATGAACTTCCTGTGGACCCCGGAAGACCTGACACAGGAACAGCTCGACAGCAATTACCGCAAGGTGTTGATGAGCTTCTACCAGACGCCGCGCATAACGTGGTACTACACCAAGTTCACGCTGCGCCACCCGCGACACTTCCTGAGACTGTTGGCGTTCTTCGGCCTGTTCCTGCGCGCGAAGCTGCGTGAGCGTCTCCAGGTCGCCACCGGCGTCGCGCCGCAGGCGTCCCCCACACTCGACTAACAGGTCGGCGTTTGGGCGGCGCTAGCAGCGCCGGAAGACCAGTGACGTGTTGATCCCGCCGAAGGCGAAGTTGTTCGACATCGCGATTTCGATGTCCAGTTCGCGGCCGTTGCCGGTGATGTAGTCGAGGTCGGCGCACGCCGGGTCCAGGTTGTCGAGGTTCAGTGTCGGGTGGAACCAGCCCTCGCGCATCATGTTGATCGTTGCCATCGCCTCGAGCGCGCCGCACGCGCCCAGCGTGTGGCCTATGTAGCTCTTCATCGCACTGATCGGCATGGCGTCGCCCAGCATGCGCGCGGTGGCGTGGCTCTCCGCGATGTCGCCGCGATCGGTCGCCGTGCCGTGCGCGCTCACATAGCCGATGTCGGGGGCCGCCACCCCGGCGCCCTCCAGCGACATCTGCAGCAGTCGGCATATCGACTCGAGGTCGGGCTGCGTCACGTGCATACCGTCAGAGTTGGTGGCGTACCCCAGCACTTCCGCGTAAATCGTGGCCCCGCGCGCCTTCGCATGCTCCATGTCCTCGAGGATCAGGGTGCCGGCTCCCTCGCCGATGACCAGGCCGTCGCGATCCTTGTCGAACGGTCGCGGCGTCGACGAGGGCGCATCGTTCCTGGTCGACGTGGCGTACAGGGTGTCGAACACCGCGGCTTCGGTGGGGCACAATTCCTCGGCGCCGCCGCAGATCATCACCGTCTGCAGGCCGTGATGGATGGCGTCGTAGCCGTAACCGATGCCCTGGCTGGACGAGGTGCAGGCGCTTGACGTCGTGTAGACGCGCCCCTTGACGCCGAAGAACACGCCGATGTTCACGGGCGCGGTGTGGCTCATCATGCGGATGTAGCTCGAGGCGTTCAGGCCGTCGGTACGCTTGTTGATCAGCATGTTGCCGAAATCGGCGACAGCGGAGGTGCTGCCCGCGGAACTGCCGTAGGAGATGCCGGTAGCGCCGCTGCCGAGTACGGGATCGCCCAACAGGCCCGCATCTTCCAGCGCCAGTTCCGTCGCGCGGGTCGACATCAGGGCGACACGGCCCATTGTGCGGACCTGCTTGCGGCCGTAGTGGGCGGGCTTCTCGAAATCGTTGATGGGTCCGGCAAGCCTGGTGAACAGACCCTCGTACTCGCCCCACTCGTCCATGCGCACGATGGCGTTTTCCGTCCGCCTCAGCCGCGCGCTGATGGCCTCCCAGTCGTGTCCGAGGGCGGAGATCGCCCCCATACCGGTAACAACGACACGCCGCATCAGCACAGTCCGCCGTTGACGGAAATCACCTGGCGCGTAATGTAACCGGCCTCGTCGCTGAGGAGGAAGCGCACGACGGCGGCCACCTCCTCGGGTTGGCCGAGGCGCTGCATGGGAATGGACTTGGTGATCATGTCGACCGGGGCATCCTCGAGCATCTCGGTTTCTATCAGCCCCGGCGCCACGCAATTGACGGTGATCCTGCGCTTGGCGAGCTCTATGGACAGGGCTTTCGTAGCGCCAATGATACCAGCCTTGGCCGCGGAATAATTGACCTGGCCACGGTTGCCGATGAGGCCGGAGACAGAGGCCATGGTGACGATACGGCCGCCGGTCCGGCGCCGCACCATCGGCATGATGATCGGGTTGAGCACGTTGTAGAAGCCGTCGAGGTTGCTGTGCACCACGGCATCCCAGTCGTCGCCGCTCATGGCGGGAAAGGCATTGTCGCGAGCGAGCCCGGCATTGCAGACCACGCCGTAGTAGGCCCCGTGCGCGTCCATGTCCTGGGTAACGGCCGCTGCCGCCGCCGACCGGTCGGCGATATCGAACTGCAGGATGCGCGCACTGCCGCCGGCCGCCTCGACAGTGGACTGCACCTCCTGTGCCCGCTCCATGCCCGAGCGACAGTGCAATACGACAGGGTAGCCCGCGGCGGCGAGGTCGAGCGCGACTGCGCGCCCGATGCCCCGGCTGGAGCCCGTCACCAAAACCGTCTTATCCATGGCGCGCCATCACCCGCTTCGCGTTCTACCCGGCCTGCCAACCGGTCGTTTTCAGGTAGGCCGCGAAGTCCTCCGGCTCATAGGCCTTGACCCTCGCGGACTGCTTAATGCCGGGGCCCTCGACGGCGCAGTCAAACACCACCACGCTGTCCTTGCCCTGCACCAGCGGGTGCACGGTGACCCTCAGGGAGGTGCCACAGGGAAAACTTGAGACGTTGGTCTGGAACTTGCGGGTTCCCAGCAGGAGGCCGATTTTAATGTCCCGGCCTGCGCGCTGCAAACCGGAAAAGGCGGAGACCGCCTGCGCCATGTACTCGATACCGAGCATGGCGGAGACACTTCCCGCCTCGTCGAACAGCCCGTCGTCCCGCACCGTCAACTCGCATACCAGCTCATCGGCGCCGGCGCTGACGATCCTGTCCAGCAGCGACAGGTCGCCCCGGTGCGGCACGACGTCCGCGATCGCCAGGCCGTCAGTCACGCGCGCGCTCCAGGACCAGCGCGACATTGCTGCCGCCGAACGCGAAGGAATTGCTCATGCAGTAGTCCGGGCGGCTGTCGCGGTAGTCGTTGTCGCCCGCCAGGTGAATCGCGGGCAGGTCGGGGTCGCGCTCATCGAGGTACAGCGAGGGCGGCAGGCGCCAGCGATAGTCCTCGCCCGCCAGCAGCAGCCAGCAGAACGCGAGTTCGAGCGCCCCGGACGCCCCCAGGGTGTGGCCGGTGAGCGGTTTCGTCGTACTCACGGGCGTGGCGCCGCCGAACAGCCGGAAAATCGCCTTGCTCTCCATGGCGTCGTTGTGCGGCGTGCCGGTGCCGTGGGCATTCAGGTAGTCGATCGCCGCGGGCTCCAGCCCTGCGTCCTCCAGGGCGCCCGCCATCGCCCGGAACGCCCCCTCGCCCTCGGGGTGGGGGGCCGAGATGTGATGGGCGTCGGAGCTGGCGCTCCCGCCCGCCAGGCGCGCACCGCCCGGTTCGCGGGTCAGCAGGAAAACCGCGGCCGCCTCGCCGATATTGATGCCGTCGCGCCTTCCCGTGAACGGCGCGCTGTAGTCCGCGGCCAGCGCTTCCAGCGCGCCAAAACCCTCCAGCGTCATGCCGCACAGCGTGTCCACGCCGCCGACCACGACCGCATCGGCCAGGTCCAGCTCGAGTAACCGCCGGGCACTCAACAGCGCTGCCGCACTCGAGGAGCAGGCCGTCGATACGGTAGATACCGGGCCGGCCGTACCCAGGTAGGCCGCCACAAACTCGCCGAGTCCGCCCAGGGTGGCCTGCGCCATGGCGTAGCCGGGAGGGTGCGCGCCCGATTCGTTGAACGTGCGCACCGCACGCTCCGAGGCATTGATGCCGGTCGTACTGGTGCCCATCACCACCGCCACACGGCGGCGCCCGTAACGGGCCAGCGCGCCGTCGACAGACGCGCGAATCTGCTCCAGCGCCAGCGCGCCCAGGCGATTGTTCTCGCAATCATAGGCGGCAAGCTGGGCGGGCAGTTCCGGCAGTGCGCAGTGCAGCGCGCCGACATACCTGTTGCCGCGCCGGGTCAGCAGCTGGCGTGGATCCGGCACCGCCGCATCGCGGGTCAGCAGGTTGGCCCGCACCTGGGCGGCGTTGGCGCCGAGCGTGCAGAGGATGCCCAGGTCATTGAGGTAGTAGGTCATGCTGCTCCAGCCATTGGACCGACAGGATAGTGCCGGCACCGGCATCGTTCAATCGCGCCTCGCGGTACCAGGGCGGCTCGCCCTCGTATTCGATGGCAATGACTGGTTCACCCTCGTCCCGGTGGAACGAGCGACCGCTGTCAGTGACGCGCAGCGACCAACCCGGGTTCAACTGGCGCTCCAGTTCCGCGGGTGTGCCGTACATCAACAGCAGCGCGCGGACCAGTTCATCGGCGCCCGGTTCGCCCTGCCCCGCCAGTTTGTTGGCCACGGTACGTGCCCCGCCCTGCACCAGGACGCGATACAGCGGCACGGCCTGTGGCGTCACCACGGCCAGCTCGAGGACAGCGCCGTCTGTGCGCAGCGCCAGCAGGAATGTCCGCGCCGGGGAGCCGGGGCTCCGATAGTGCAGCACACCGCTGCGCTCGGTGGCCGAACCCAGCCCCAGGTAGGCATCGTCGTCCAGCGGCAGCGGGCGCAACGCCGCACAGGCGCTGCAACACAGCACGAGCAGCACTGCCGGGAACAGCCTGCTCATGTCGCGGTCTCCCGTTGCCAGTCGAGCCAGGACAGCGCGTAAGCCAGCGTCAGGCCGAGCGCGATGGATTTGCCGAACAGGCTGATCACCGGCGTGGAAGAAAAAGACAACATGCCGAACGCCAGGATGCTCGTGATCGCGGACAGCGCGATGGCAAGCGTGGTCGCGGCCTGCTCGCCGTCGGGCGTCAGGGCGCGGAACACCCCGTAGTCGAGACCGACACCGAACACCAGCAACAGGGCCATCAGGTTTACCAGCGAATACGCGCCCTGCCAGGCCACGAGCAGCGCCAGGGATGTCACACAGGCGAGTAGCGGAACCACCAGGATGCGCAGGCCGACGGCGCTGCCCGCCAGCAACAGCAGCAGCACGGCGGCCGCCGCACCGGCCAGCAACAGCGTCCAGCCGACGGCGCCGCGGTAGGACGCGATATCGCGATTGATGCTCGCGATCGGGTCGGCAAGCTGTACGCCGCTGTGCGCGGCCACCACCCGCTCGAGCGCGGCGGCATCCGCTACCCCCGACAACCGCACCCAACTCGCGCACTCGCGCGCTTCACATCCGAGGAATCCCTCCACACCCAGCGGTAACTCGAGGTCGGCGAGCACCGACCAGTCCGCCGCGCCGGGCTCCGCCGCGATGGCCGCCAACACGCTCGCGCTGGACTGTGCGTCGAAACCGAGCGCATCCAGGTGTGCCGGTAACGTACCGTCGGCGACCAGCCCGCGCCACACGGCGCGGTTGGCGTCCTGCTGCCGGGCCGACGGCAGCACCTGCGCGATCGCGCTGTAGCGTTCCAGTGCGCCGCGCGCGGACAGCGTCGCGAGGTCGGCAAGTAATGCCTCCTCGCGCGCGAGCAGCGCCTGCTCATCCCCCGCGCGCACCAACAGGAAGCGGCTGTCGGGACCACTGCCGGTGACGGCGCGGATGTGTTCCTCCGCCCGCGTCAGATCCTCCGGCGCGGCCGAAAACGCGCGCACATCGTCCTCGGCGGGCGCCAACGCCAGCGCGGCGATCAACAACAGGGCGGCTCCGAGCAGGTAGCGCACCGGAAACGGCGAGCGCGGACGCGCGAGCGCGAACAGCCCGGCGAGTGGTCGCGCCGCGGGCGCGCTGCGGTACAGCGCGGGAAACAGCAGGCACACGGTGGCGAAGCTCGCGAGCAGCCCGCTGGCCATGAACACCCCCATCTGGCGGATACCCGGGAACGGCAGCAGCGCCAGCGCCGCAAAGGCCAGCGCGCTGCTCGCCACACCCAGGGCCAGTCCGCGCAGGACCTTGCCGAGTGCGGCGTCCGGCGTCCAGCCAGGCAGGCGCGAATGGGCCAGGTAGTGCAGCGCG
>JAUIEP010000226.1 GCA_030428835.1 Gammaproteobacteria bacterium
CGATGTCCTCGACCCCGCGACCCTGCAGGACCCCTACCCTTTCTACAGGCGCCTGCGCGAGACGGCGCCCGTGTGGCGCGTACCGGGCACCGACGTGTTTTTCGTCAGCAGCTACGCGCTCGTCGATGAGGCTGCGCGCAGGGTGGAGGACTTCTCCTCCCACATCCGCGGCGTACTGTACCGCGGCGACAACGACACCCCGGCCGTGCTGTCCTACCACGCTGAGGGCATGGATGTTCTCGCCACCGCCGACCCGCCCGAGCACGCATTGCACAAGAATGCGATCTTCCCGAGTCTTGTCGCCACGCGCATGGCGCAGATGGAGCCGGAGATCGCGATGCTGTCGGCGCAGGCGATCGAGTCCGCCCTGCAGTGCGACACCATCGAATTCATGTCGGCCATTGCGCTGCGCATCCCGATCGAGGTCGTGATCAAACTGGTCGGCTTCCAGGGCGCGGATCGCGATGCGCTACTGCAGCTGGCGCTCGATTCCTCGGCGATGGTGGGCGGCGCGATGGCCGTGGACGACCTGCTCGCGCTGATCGAGCGCAACCGGGAAACCACGGCCTGGCTGGGGGAGCAACTGCGCACGGTGCGCGCGGCGCAGGACAGCATCCTGCACGCCTGCCAGCAGGCCGTGCGCGACGGCGTTCTCAACGCGGACGAAGCGCGCGGCATCCTGCACATACTGCTCGGGGCAGCCGGCGAATCCACCTCGAGCCTGATCGGCAACGCGGTCAGGGTGTTGGCGGAGGATCCCGAACTGCAGGGCGCATTGCGCGACGACCCGACCCTCATTCCCGCGCTGCTCGAGGAAGTGTTGCGCCTGGAGGCCCCGTTCCGCTCCCACCTGCGCAGCGCGCCGGCCGCGACAACGCTCGGGGGCGTGGAACTACCCGCCGGCGCGACACTGCTGTTGCTCTGGGGCGCCGCGAACCGCGACCCCGAGGTGTTCGATGAGCCCGATCGGCTGGACCTCGACAGGCCGCGCCGCCACCTGGCGTTCGGGCGCGGCATCCACACCTGTGTGGGCGCCCCGCTGGCGCGGGTGGAGGCGAAGGCGGCGCTGGCGGTGCTCCTGGCGCGCACGACAGTCTTTCGTATCAGCGACGGCGAACAACCGCGCTGGGCCGAGAGCCTGCAGATGCGTCGGCACGCGCACCTCCCCATCCGCATCGAGGCCGCCTGAGGCCTGCCCCATGGCCCATTTACTTTGCGCCCCCCATGTGCATAATGAACAACGCTGTTGGATAAGAGTGATACCGCCCGCAGCCGCCGGGCGGGCCTTCCCGCCGCCGAAATTCCCGCTGATAACAGGTTGGAGACCGCTGCCATGTCACAGGATCTTGGGATAGACAACGATACCCTGCGCGAGATCTACACCCAGGTATCCCGCATCCACCAGGTGGACCGGGCCATCCAGGCCGGCCTCTCCAGCGGCAAGTTCCAGTTCACCTACTGGCCCCTGACCGGCCAGGAGGGCATCCCCGCCGCTATCGCCCCGCTCGTGACCAACGACGACCACATGGTCACCATCTATCGCGGCATCCACGACCAGGTTGCCAAGGGTGTACCGCTGAAAGGGCTGTTCGCGGAGGCCCTCGGCCGCATCGACGGCGTGAACAAGGGCAAGGGCGGCTCGCCGCACATCTCCGATCCCGACTCCGGCTCCATGCTCACCACCGCCATCGTGGGCGCGGGCGCGCCGATTGCGAACGGCATCGCGCTGGCCAGCAAGATGCGCGGCACCGACGCCGTTACCATCGTCAACTTCGGCGACGGTGCCACGAGTATCGGCGCGGTGCACGAGGCCATGAACCTGGCGGGCGTGTGGAAGCTGCCGGTCATCTTCCTGTGCCAGAACAACCAGATGGGCGAATACACGCGCATCCCCGACTACACCGCGAGCACGGACTTCGCGAGCCGCGCGGCCGGCTACGGTTTCCGCGGCGTGGTACTGGACGGCAACGACGTCGTCGCATTCCACAAGGGCATGAAAGAGGCGATCGCCGACGCGCGCGCGGGCAACGGCCCGGTGTTCGTGGAGGCGCGCACCATCCGCCTGGGACCGCACGCCGGAGTCGGCGACACCAACCACCTGTCCAAGGAAGACCTCGCCGCGGCCAAGGAAACCTGGCCGGTGCCGCGCACGCGCAAGCTGCTGCTGGACAACGGCATCTGCACCGAGGACGAGCTGGCCGCGATTGACGCGGCAGCCGAGGCCGAGGTCAAGGAAGCCATCGAGTGGGCACTGGGCTGCGAGCCCACGGGCGTGGAGGAAATGCTGCTGGACGTGTATGCCGACCCGACGGTCGTGCCGCGTCGCGGCCAGCGCGACAAGCGCGCGGCAGAAGAACCCTTCACCGGCGAGAAGCGCGAGCTGCCGATGTTCCAGGCCATCCAGGATGCGCAGGAAACCGCGCTGGAACTGGACGACAGCGTGATCTTCCTCGGCGAGGACATCGGCGAGTCCGGCGGCGTGTTTCGCTGCTTCCAGGGCCTGCAGGAGAAATACGGCGAGCGCATCCGTCCCACCCCCATCGCCGAACAGGCGATCATGGGCGCGGCCACCGGTGCCGCGATCATGGGCATGCGTCCCGTGGCCGAAATCATGTTCTGCGACTTCATGGGCGTGTGCATGGACCAGATCGCCAACCACACCGCCAAACAGCGCTACATGTCCGGCGGCCGCACCCACGTGCCGCTGACCGTGCGCACGGTCGCCGGCGCGGGCATCGGCGGCTTCGGCGCGCAGCACTCGCAGTCGACCGAGGCCTGGCTGCTGCACACCCCGGGCCTGAAGGTCGTGTACCCGAGCACGCCGAGCGAGGCCAAGGGCCTGCTGCTGAGCTGCATCTTCGACGACGATCCCTGCGTGCAGTACGAGTCCATGATGCTCACCTACGCCACGTCGGAAGAAGTGCCGGTGGGCGACTACCGCATTCCCATCGGCGTGGCGAAGGTCAAGCGCGAGGGCGCGGACATCTCGCTGATCACCTACGGCTGGCAGGTCATGCACTGCCTGAACGCCGCCGAGGAACTCGCCAAGGAAGGGATCAGCGCCGAGGTCCTGGACCTGCGCACGCTGATGCCGCTCGACTACGACCGCATCTTTGCATCGGTCGAGAAAACCGGGCGCGCGCTGGTCGTGCACGCGGCCACCGAATTCTGCGGCCTGGGCGCCGAGATCGCCTGCACCCTGAACGACACCCTGCACGGCCAGCTCAAGGCACCGGCCACGCGCTTCGGCGCGGCCTACGCGCCCATCTGCTTCGCCAAGACCATTGAAACCGAACAGATCCCCCACGCCGGCACGATCGCCGCGCGCGTGCGCGAGATGCTCAAGTAACACTGAAGGAAGCCACCATGTCCACCACACTGACTATCCCCAAACTGCAAATGTCCGCCACCGAGGGCACCCTCATCGAGTGGCTGGTGGAGGACGGCGCCGTGGTCGAGGAAGGGCAGCCGATCTATTCCTTCGAGACCGACAAGTCGGTGCAGGACATCGAGGCGCCCGCGGCCGGCAAGCTCACGCAGAAGGTCGCGGCGGGTGAAACCTACCCGGTGGGTACGGAGATCGGCGAGATCACTCCCGCCTGACGGATCGCATGGCCGATCCGGTCTTCTCCAGTAAAACGCGGCAACTCAAGGACAACCTGCAGTTCCGCTGGCTGTTCGCCGGCAACACCGCCCTCTTCTTCGGTTTCTTCGGCACCATGCTGCTGCGTTCGCTGCTGGTGTGGGACATCACCGGCGACGAGATGGCGCTGGCGGCCATCAACCTCCTCGCCGCGATCGGCATGTTCACCACGTCGCTGGTGTCGGGCGCCCTCATCGACCGGCACGAGCGCAAGCGCTTCCTGGTACTCGCGCAGCTGACGATCGTCGCCGCCGAGGCGATGATCCTGCTGTTGCTTGTTATCGGGAAGATCAACTACACGGCGCTGATGCTCAGCGCCGCGGCCGCCAGCGTCGCCTTCCCGTTCATCATGCCGTCGCGCACGGCGATGCTGGTCTCCGCCGTGGAGCGCTCGGTCCTCGCCCGGGCCACCGCGCTGATGTCCGCCGGTGTCAACGCGGCGCGCATGATCAGCCCCGCGGTGATCGGCGTGCTCGCGGACAGCCAGGGCTTCGTCTTCTGCTACGTGGTGGTGCTGTCGCTGCACAGCCTGTCGCTGCTGTGCACCTTCAGCCTGCAGCGCTCGCCGCCGCCGGACGTGCACCGCGACAGCCTGTTGCGCGAGATGCTGACCGGCTTCACCTACATCCTCAGGCACCGCAGCCTGGGCCTGTGCATCCTCTTCGGCATGCTGCCGCTGCTCATCGTGATCCCGCTGCAACAGTTGCTGGTGGTGTTCGTCGACGACATCTGGCAGGCCGGCGGCAGCGGCCTCGGCATCATGCTGGCCGCGACGGGCGTCGGCGGCGTGGCGGGTTCGCTGGCCATGACGCTGGTGCCCGACCGCAGCCTCGTCGCCCCGATGCTGGTGGGCACCTTCGGCGTGGGCGCCGTGTTGCTGCTGTTCGGCCACATCCCGATGTTCGCGCTGGCCGTGGTGGCCGTGTTCATCGTGTACGCCGCGTCGGTGCTGACGCAGACGGCCGTGCAGGTCGCGGTGCAGTTCATGGCGGAAGATTTTGTGCGCGGTCGGGTCACGACCATCATGATGACGTCGATCAGCATCGCGCCCATGGGCACCATGCTGCTCGCCTACGGCACGCGGCAACTCGGCGCGGCGTGGGCGATCACGTGGTCGGGCGCGGCGCTGCTCGTCGCCACCGGCCTGTTCTGGGCCCTGCTGCCCGCCTTCCGGAGCATCGACGCGGTGTGCAGCCGCGCCGCGGGTCAACCTGAGCGCAGCGCGCTAGTCGATAATCCTGACCGGCACATGTGAATAGCCGCGCACGGTGCTGGTGCGCGTGCGCACGAGCCCGGCCTCGTCCACGGTCCAGTCGCCCACGCGCGCCAGTAACTCCTCGAGCGCGATGCGCGACTCCAGGCGGGCCAGCGATGCGCCCAGGCAGGTGTGCGGGCCGTAGCCGAACGTGACGTGCCGCCGCGGGGCGCGCGTCACGTCGAACACCTCCGGGTTCTCCCACTGCCTGTCGTCGCGCGTGGCCGCCGCGGTGAGCAGCGCCACGTTGTCGCCCGGCTTGAGCGTCGTGCCGTGGATCTCGACCTCCTTCATCACGCGCCGGAACTGGATCGGGGACGGCGGGTC
>JAUIEP010000037.1 GCA_030428835.1 Gammaproteobacteria bacterium
GCAGGCCTCGCGCAGAAAATCCGCGACGCGGGCGGCCCGCAGCCGGCGGGGCAGGCGCTGTTCTGCCCCATGCTGGACGACCGCACGGCGACGCGCCGCGAGCTGGATGCCCTCAAGCACAAGCTGTGGAACAACCAGAGCAACCATGCCGGCTGGTCGCACTATCTCGGCCACCCCGCGGGTGAGCCCGAGGACCGCGACTACGCCGTGCCGGCGCGCATGGCCGACCTGTCGGGCCTGCCCCCGGCGTGGATCGGCATCGGTGGCGCCGATCTCTTCCTGCAGGAGTGCGAGGAATACCGGGCGCGGCTGGAGGCGGCGGGCACACCCTGCGAGTTCCACCTGGCGCCGGGAGGCTTCCACGGGTTCGAGGGCCTTGCCGTCAACGCCCGCGTGACGCAGGAGTTGTACGACGCCAATTTCGCGTTCCTGCGCCGGGTACTGTCACTGCCGAACTGAGCGGGCGCGGCCGCCCGGCGGTTCAGCCCAGCAGGTAGCCCAGGCCGCTGCCGAGCGCCATCAGCAGGAAGCCGACCAGGCATGCCGCCTGCGCGGGGACCACCCGCCGCGTGACACCCCCCGAGCGCAGCAACAGGTGGATCGAGAGCGCTCCCGCCGGCGCGCCCAGCAAGCCTCCCAGTATGCCGCGCGCATCCGGGTAGTACAGGGCGGTAAACACCAGCCAGCTGTACGCCGCGACGAGCAGGGCCACGTAGCCGGCAGTGGCGTTGTCCTTGCCCAGCCTGACGACGAGGTTGCGCTTGCCCGTGGCGCGGTCCGCCGCGTAGTCGGGGAATTCGTTGATCCAGAGAAAGGCCGCCACCAGCAGCCCCAGCACTAGCGAGACGTGGATCAGCGGCGCGCCCGGTGTGCCCGCCTGCACGAAGTAGGTGCCGCAGGTCACCAGCGGGCCGTAGGCGAGTGCGACGGCCAGTTCGCCGAGGCCGCGGTAGGCGAGCCGCACGCGACCGCCGTGGTAGTACCAGGCCAGCGCCATGCCGGGAATGCCGAACCACAGCACGCGACCGTCCCGCCACAATACGATGACCAACCCGATGATGATCGCGGTCGCAAAGAACGACAGTGCGATGCCGCGGCACTGCGCCCGCGTCAGCAGTGCATCGACCAGCACGCGCTTGCCGCCGGAGAACGGGCTGCGGTCCTCCTCGGCGACCGCCTGGTCGGTGCCGCTGTCAAAATCCACGAGTTCCCCCGCGGCGTTCTTGGCGACCTCCACGCAGAAAATGCCGAGGACTGTCAGCGCCAGCCAGCCGGCGTGCAGGGCGTTGTCCGCCGCGGCAAAGCAGGCGCCCATGAACAGTCCCGCGAACGACGCGAGTGAAATTTTCGGGTCGGCCAGACGCCAGAATCCCTGCCAGTAACGCGAATCACGCATTCCCATGCCCTCGCTTAATGTGCTTCCCGTGGGTTCACGCCGAGCGGTTTGTCGTCACCCCGGGTCTCGAACTCGGCGCGCGCCGCGGCCAGGTGCTGCCTGCCTTGCTTCTCCACGCCGTCAGCCCAGCGCCGCAGCAGCGCGAGTGTGCGCTGTTCCCTGTCGGGCGCGCAGTCCAGCGCCAGTTCGTGAAGCAGCTGTCGATGGACCACCACGTCGTGCCAGTCACCCAGGTGGTCCTGGAGTCGCCGGCACTGGCGCAACGTTGCCGTCGCTTTCCTGCCGCGCGATTTCTTCCCCACCTCGTCGAAGTGATAGCGCAGTTGCTTGATCGCGATGCGCAACCTGTGCCAGTTACGCACACTGTCCACGGCGCGCGCCCTTGCCCAGGCGCAGGCTACCGCCTCCTCGCGGCGTTTGCGCTCGGCGCGCCGCTTCTTCCTGCCCCGGGTCCGCGGCGGGTGGCGCCCGGCATAGCGTTGCCAGTCCTGCAGCACCGTGTCCCAGCGCTCGCTGCGCAGCATGTTGGTTACCGGAACATGGGCGGCCTCCCGCCGCGCCAGCAGCCTGGGCTCCAGTAGCCTGTACTGGCGCGGCCCCAGCTCGCGGCGCGCGCGACAGACCAGGGTGTCCCAGTCGCGGGCGGCGTTGGTGGCGTCCGCCAGTTCACCCAGCCCGTGGCGCAGCAGGCGCGCCTCCCTGCCGGGGCGCCCTTTCAGCGCGCTGCGCATGCGACGCAGGTTCACCCGGAGCTGGTGCAGGTCCTCGTCGTCGTAGCGCTCCAGCAGTGCGGCGCGCAGCGTCTCGAGTTTGCCGGCGGCAGTGTCCAGTTTTGAGCTCACGCTTGCATCCGCTTCAGTTCCTCCGGCTGACCTGCTCGAGTACAGCAAGCCGCCGGACAGCCCACGGCTCTCACCGTTCAAAGCATTCGGTTCCGGATTCTTCAGGAGCTACAGTATCACGCCTCGGCGCGGTACCCGGCCAGTGCGCGCGCCATACCTCGCTTGGCGCGATGGCGCGCACTGACCTGGATCAACGCGTCCTCGCCGCGGGGTTATATAGTCGTCGCGACAACTGTGCCGGAAGAGGAGGGAGTTTATGTCGCTTGAGGACGGTTTTGACGATGTACTGGAGGCGCTGGAACAGGAGCGCGACGAGCTGCGCGTGCGCGTTCACCTGGCTGGCATGGAAGTGCGCGACAAGTGGGACGAACTTGAGGCGCAGTGGGAGCAACTCGTCGCCCGCAACGACCAGCTCAAGCGCGAGCTGGCGCCCACGGTGGAAGATACCAAGGCTGCTCTCGTGCTGTTGCGCGACGAGCTCGCGGAGGGTTACCGCAAGATTCGCGACCGCTTGTAGCGCAGGATACTCCCCCGGCCGCGCGCCCCTAGCGGAACGTGTAGCGCACCGGCAGCGACTTCAGCCCGCCCACGAATACCGCCTCGACCCATTTCGGCTCGCCGGCCAGTTCGATGGACGCCAGTCGCGACATCAACTCCTTGTAGAAAATAGCGACCTCCAGCACGGCCAGGTGCTGGCCCAGGCACATGTGGCCGCCGTACCCGAACGCGAGCTGGTTGCGGTTGTCGCGCTCGATGTCGAAGACGTTCGGGTTGTCGATGGCGCGTTCGTCGCGGTTGGCCGAGGGATACCACATGACCAGGCTTTCGCCGGCCTTGATCGTCTTGCCGTGGAACTCGGCGTCTTCCGTCGCCGTGCGCATCATGTGGCGCACGGGTGATACCCAGCGGATCATCTCGCGGGCCGCGCTGGTGGCGAGGTCGGGATTGCCGGTGAGCTTGCGCATCTGGTCGGGAAAGTCCAGCAACGCCTTCATGCCGCCGCCCGTGGTGGCGGACGTCGTGTCGTGGCCGGCGGTCGCCGTGATGATGAAGTAGCTCATCAGGTCGAGCTCTTCCAGGTACTCGCCGTCCACTTTCGCGTTGGCCAGCACGGTGGCGAGGTCGTCGGTCGGGTTCCTGCGCCGGTCCTCGACCACTTCCCTGAAGTAGGCGAAGAAATCGAGGATGACACCCATCCCGGCCTCACCGGTATCGCCGCGCGACTGGTCCGGGTCCTGGCTGCCGAACAGCTCCTGCGTCAGCTTGAGCATCATGGGTTCTTCCTCGGGCACCACGCCGAGGATCTTCATGATCACGCGCAGGGGGTACAGGAGCGCGATGTCCTTGACGAAGTCGCACTCGCCGCCCATGGCTTCCATCTTGTCGACGAACTCCCGGGCGATCTCCTCCACCATCGGCGTCAGCTTGTTGATCGGGCCGGGCTTGAACCACTCGCGCGTGACCTCGCGCATCTTGCGGTGCTTGGGGTTGTCCATGTGGATGAGCGTTTCGAGGCCGTTGCGCGTGCCGAACTGCTCGAACAGCATGTCCTCGAACGCGATCGGCACGATGACCGTGCGCGGGTTGTTGATGAACAGGTCGTTCTTCTGGCTGACGTACTTGATGTCCTCGTGCCGCGTGAGCACCCAGAACGGCCGGTAGTCGGGGTGCTCGAGATAGCTGACAGGTTCGTTGTCGCGCAGCTCGGTGAGCAGCGCATGCATGGTGGTTTCGTCGCCCATGATGGTGGGGTCGACCAGGTCCTGGATACGGCTCATAGGCTCCTCTCCCTGAATTACCGAACGTGCGCCCAGTCTACCCTTGTGAATTCGCGCCATATTGTGAATTCACGCCAAGCTGTGCTGTAATCCGCCAATGTCTGCGCCCTCCGTCTCGCGGCATTTCACCCAGGCCGTCTTCGATTACCTGGCCCTGGCCGGTCACCCGGCGGCAGTCGTGCTGGAGAGTGCCGGCCTCGACGCCGGGCGGCTGCTGCCCGCCGGGCGCGTGCCCCTGTCGACCTATGAGCGCCTGTTCGAGGCCGGTGAAAGGCTGACCGGGGACCACTGTTTCGGCCTCAACATGGGCGCCGCGCCCTGTCCGCGCACCTGGGGCCTGGTGTCCCACCTCGCGGTATCCGCGCCCGACGCCATGACAGCAGTCTCGGCGTTGATGGACTACTCCGAACTGCAGCTCAATTTCGCGCGCTTCCGCGTGGTCGAGTTGTCGGATGCCCGCCTGTGCATGGAGTTACAACACGACGGCGTGCAGCGGTTGAACCGCCATGTCGTCGAACACCTGTTGACCAACATCGCGGTACTCGCGAGCACGGAGATCGGTTACCGGGTGCCCGAGTTGCATATCGAACTCGCGCACGATAACGCGCACAGCGCGCAGCGCCTCGCCACGCTCCTCAACGCGCGGGTGACCCTTGGCGCGGCTCGCTACCGGGTGGCGGCAGCGCCGCAGTTCCTTGAGCAGCGCGCACTGTACGGCGAGGAAGATCTCTACCGCGTAACGGAGGGGCTGGCGCGCGAGCGCCTGCTGGAACTGCGCGGCGAGGACCGTTTCCTCAACCGGTTGCGCGAGACGGTGCTGCAGCAGTTACCCGGCGGGCTGCCGAAGATCGACGACGTTGCCGACAGCCTGCAGATGTCCGCACGCACGCTGCAGCGTCGCCTGCAGGAGCGCAACCTGCGTTACCAGCAGGTGCTGGACGAGGTGCGCGGCGCACTGGCGCTGCAACTGATCAACGACCCCGGCCTCAGCCTCAACGACATGGCGCACTACCTCGGCTTCAACGACCAGAGCGCCTTGCAACATGCCTTCCGTCGCTGGCACGGAATATCGCCGGGGCGGTATCGCAGGCGCAAGTTGCGGTAGTGGTTCACGATATTGCGGTTGCATAACAAAGCCATTCAATTATGCAGCTTTTCCTCGGCTAGAATACTGACTGGCAACAGGCTTTGGGGTCCACTATGAAAACAACAATGCGCGTTGCGGTGGCGCTGTTCGCGGTATTGTCCATCGGCGGCTGCAAGCTCGCCGTCATGGTGTCGTCTCACGGCAGTGTACTCTCCGCTTCCGGTACACGAGATTGCACGGGCCCTGATTACTGTGAGTTCCAGATCTCCGACGCGGGCTTCAGCGAGTCATTCACCGCTGTACCCCAGCCTGGATTCAGTTTTGTCGAGTGGCAGGATGGCAACGGTTTCATTTGCGCTGACAGCACCGATCCGGTCTGCGTGGTCGAGGTGCCCGATACCGCCCTTGGTGCGCTGGTCGTCGCCCTGTTCAAGACGGGCTCGATCCGGCCGGTATTCAGTGACCCCGGCGGTGTCGACACGGACGGCGACGGCATGATCAACGATATCGACCCCGATGATGATAACGACGGCGTGCTGGACAATTCGGACGATTGCCCGCTGGAGGGCCCCGACCTCGATGGCTCCGGTTGCCCGGCGCTCACTCCCGACGATATGGTCCGGCTGAATGACAAATTCTGGGCCCAGCCCGAACTCTTCGTGAACGTGGCTTGGTATGACGTCCATGATGTCTGCGACGGTCCGGGCAGTCTGTGCACCGGTAAGATCGCTGGTATTGATGTGACCGGATGGACATGGGCAAGTGGTGACGAAGTCACGGACCTGTTCAACGCTTTCTTCGGATCTACGCTGGGTGCAATCCCCGACTATGAGAGTCTCTCATCAATGACGTTGTCGCCCAATATCTTTGACTATTTCCGTTCCTACGCGGATTGCTGTGGTTCGACTTCGCTGGCCGGCTGGATTCGCGAAGAGGCCAACATTGTCGAGGGCTACATCTATGGCGCTTACTGCAATGAACTCTCGAGTGACTATTGCGAGAACCCGTCGGTCGGTGGCGGATACGAAGGACCGTTCGGTCTTCCGCCCAAGTTCATGTATGAAGAGAGCGTAGGTGTCTGGCTCCACCGGCCCGCGCCCTGACACTAGTGCTGATCGCCGCGCGGCTGCGCGGCGATCCACCTGACAATTTTTTCCTCGAGTACGGTCAGCGGCAAGGGTCCGCCCTCCAGCACCGCGATGTGAAACCGACGCAGATCGAAGTCCTGCCCCAGCGCCTGCTCCGCCCGCGCCCGCAACTCGCGGATCTTCAGCTCCCCGTACTTGTACGCCACGGCCTGTCCCGGCAGCGTGATGTAGCGGTCGACTTCCGCGACGATGTTCTGGCGGTTCAGGCCGGTGTTGGCGAGCATGTAGTCCACCGCCTGTTGCCGGTCCCAGCCCTTGGCGTGTATGCCGGTGTCCACGACGAGACGCGCCGCGCGCCAGATCTCGAGGACCATGCGCCCAAAGCGTTCGTAGGGCGTGTTGTAGACACCCATCTCCCGTCCCAGCCACTCCGCGTACAGTCCCCAGCCCTCGCCGTAGGCCTGGAAGTAATAGAAGCGCGCCCACTCGGGCGTGTTCTCGTTCTCCGACTGGAAGGAGAACTGCAGGTGATGGCCGGGCACTCCCTCGTGTAGCAGCAGCGCGACGACCTCGTAGAGCGGGCGGCTGGCGAGGTCGTAGGTGTTGACGTAGACCTGGCCCGCGCGGGTGCCGTCCGCGGCGCCGGGCAGGTAGTACGCCGAGGAGCTGCGCTGCGCGGTCGCCTCGGGGATCGGCAGGATGCCGTAGGGGTTTGACGGCAGCCGGGCGAAGAACCGCGGCAGCCTGCCGTCGATGGACTTCGCCACCCACGCCACCCTGTCCAGGTAGGCCTGTTCGTCCGTTGTGTAGAACTGGCTGTCGGTGCGCAGGAACTCGAGGAACGCGGCGAAGTCGCCGTCGAACCCGACGTCCTCGATGATCGCCTGCATGTCGGCGCGGATGCGCGCCACCTCGCGCAGGCCCAGTTCGTGTACCTCAGCGGCCTCGACATCGAGTGTGGTGTAGTAGCGCAGCAGCGCCCGGTAAGCCGCCGCGCCGCCGGGCAGGGAGGACAGGCCCGCGTGTTCGCGGCAGGCCGGCAGGTACTCCTCGCGGAAGAACGTGTCGAAGCGGCGGTAGGCGGGGTTGACCGTGGTGTCGATCACCCGCAGCGCCTGGGCGCGAAGCTCCTCCCGCAGCGGCGCCGGCATGGCGTCGGGGAACGCGTTGAAGGGTTCGGCGAAGGCGCTGTCCTGCGGCTGCTCGCTCGTGTAGCTGCGGATGGTGTCCTCGTAGCCGGCCAGTGTCGCGCAGGGCTGCGTGTAGCCGGTCGCGATCCCCGTGCGCAGCAGCGCGATGTTCTGGTCCGCGTAGGTGCCGATACCCGACAAGAGCGCGAGGAGGTCGCGGTACTCCCGTTCAGACTCGTATGGCAGGGACAGGATGATCTCGGGCACGTCGGTATGCCAGCCGCCCATGGTGGTGAAGGTGAGGAACTGGCTGTCGTGCGCGAGCAGCGCGGCCTCGTTGCGCAGCATCCACTCGAACGACTGGAGGTGTTCCAGGTTCTCTTTCGAAAGGGCGGCTTCCTCGATCGCGCCGAGGGCCTCGTGGTGCCGGTGAAGGAGTGCCTTCCAGTCGGCGAGCGCCTTCTCGCCCAGATCATCCAGGCGATCCCGGGGCGCATCGGCGCCGAACGCGGTGGCCGAGAAGGGGAAGGCGTCGCGGTAGGCTGCCCAGAACCCGGCCAGCTGCGCTTCCAGGGCGGCGTTGTGGTCCGCCGCCGACAGGGAAAGTATGGGCCAGGCAGCCAGCGCGATCAGGCACTGGGTCAGGAGGCGGATGCGCATGTAGATGGTCCTGGTTCTTTGTGGCCCCGACGCGCCGGGTCAGGGTGGCTGGTGCATACCGATCGCCGGGTTGGCCGGTATCTCACTGCCGAAATAGTCCGCGGGCGGCACGTCCGGCAGGCCGAGGCCAGCCGCGATGGCGGGGGAGCCTGCGCGCAGCTTGAAGGCCTCGCCCGCATCGAGCCGTCCCGTGCCGCGCCAGGTAACGTCTTCAAACAACGGTTCCTGTGCCACGAAGTTCGTGCCCGAGGGCGGCAGGTTGTAGAACAGGTTGTTGCTGCAGTTGTCGCCGCAGGCGAGCGGTTTGTCCTGCGGTATGGTCGCGTACACGATGTTGTTGGCGAACAGCATGTCGCCGGCATTGCCGATGGTGTCGAGGGGAATCGTCTCGAGTGCCGTCAATGGCCTCGCCGTGACAAACGTGTTGTTGTAGATCTCGATGTCGTTGTGGGTGCCCAGGGTGGGAAACTTGCAGGGCGAGACGTTCAGCACCTTGCCGTCGTCAACGCTGAGGTTGTAGCGCACTATCCCGGTGTGGGGCTCGTCGTCGCTGCACAGTAGTATGAAGCCGCCCTCGTTGTTGTGGCTGTAGTTGTACTGGATGATGGTGCCTTCCTGCTCGTTGTCGATATCGAACCCGGTGCCGTCGCAGCCGTCGGTGGGGCTCTG
Organism: Gammaproteobacteria bacterium; assembly: GCA_030428835.1. Lineage (GTDB taxonomy): Bacteria > Pseudomonadota > Gammaproteobacteria > Pseudomonadales > Halieaceae > Marimicrobium. The sequence goes on from JAUIEP010000037.1 coordinate 8,651, forward strand.
CCCGAAGCGATAGTCGGAGACCTCGTTGTACTGGATGACGGCATTGATGGAATTCCACGTCCAGATGCCCGCGGCGCAGTTGCGCTCCGCACTCTGCCAGTCCCTGCCCGCGAGGTTGCCCGCGCGCACCACGTTGTGCTCCACGAGGGCGCCCGAGGTCCCGTGCACCACGATGCCGTCGCCCTGCAGCCGGCGCAGCGTGTTGCCGCGGATGACGATGTTCTGCCCGGCCGCGGGCCACGGCTCGTGCGCCCGGGGCCGTTCGCTGGTGCTCGCGGAGGTGGCGTCGAAGTAGATGCCGCTGCGGCCCACGTCCTCGATCAGGTTGTTTTCTATGAGCACGCCGTCGAACTGGGTATCGGTGGTATCGAAGCGTGAATCCGAGGTGATGCCGCCGCCGCGCTTGGCGGTGCCGTTGAACGTGACCAGGCCGGTGACATCGTGGATATACATGTCGCGTATGACAATGTTCTCGACCCTGGACTGCACCGCCAGCAGGTAGATGCCGCTGTGTGGTTCGGAGAGATTGCCCGGATTGGTGAGCTCGAGATTCTCGACCACGAGGTGCGCCAGGTCCTCCAGCAGTACGGCGGCGCGGTGCATTCCCTGCGCGGCGATATGCGGCAGCGGCCCGTCGCCGTAGGCGCCGATGAGCGCGGGGTGTTCCGCCGACCCGGCGCCGAGGGGTTGCAGCATGCCGTTACAGGTAGTCCCGCGCTTGAACAGCAGCCGGTCGCCCGGTGCGAGGACGACGGCATTGGCATCCGACAGGTCGGACCACGGCGACTTCTTGGTACCGCTACCTGCGACCGCGGCGCTGCAGTCGACGTAGTACCGGGTACCGACGCCGTTGTCCGACGAACCATCGCTGCACGCGGCAACCGTCAGCGCTGCCAGCAGGCAGGCCAGGAGTGTTCTGAATGGCATGGGTTTACGGCTCCTCGGTGTTGTTTTATTTATGGCAGGCTGTGCGGAGACGTCACGGAATGAACTGTTCGTTGAGAATGCGCTCTTCGAGGTTGTGGTCGGAGTCGAACAGCAGGGTCACCTCGCGCTCCCGGTCGATACACACCTCGACTTCCGCGACGTTGCGCACCTCGTGCGCGTCCGCCACGGCGCTCACCGGCCGCTTGTAGTTGTCGAGGATGGTCAGCGTGATCTGCGTGTCCTCGGGCAGGATGGCGCCTTTCCAGCGGCGCGGGCGGAAGGCGCTGATCGGCGTCAGCGCGAGCACCCCGGAGCCGATCGGCAGAATGGGGCCGTGCGCCGACAGGTTGTAGGCGGTGCTGCCGGCCGGGGTGGCCACCAGGCAGCCGTCGCACATGAGTTTATCGATGCGCACCTTGCCGTCCACCGACACGCGGATGTTGGCCGCCTGGCGGGTCTGCCGCAGCAGCGAGACCTCGTTGTAGCCGTAGGAGTCCTGTTGCACGCCCGAATCCGTCGTCACCCGCATGCGCAGGGGGCGCAGTTTCTCCTCGTGGGCGTTTTCCAGTCGCGCCTGCAGGTCGTCCATCTCGAAGGAATTGAGCAGGAAGCCCACGGTGCCGCGGTTCATCCCGTAGATGGGGCGGCCGTAGGTGACATTGCGGTGGATCGCCTCCAGCATGTAGCCGTCGCCGCCCAGCGCGACGATGACATCGGCCTCTTCCGGGCTCACGGATTCGTACTTTTCCGACAGCACCTGCAGGGCGTCCTGGGCGTCCGGGCCGCGGCTCGCGACGAAAGCAATCTTCTTGGTCACTGTGTTTCCCTCAAGCCGGTGCGTCCGCACCTCGTCCGTGATCGGGTGTATACACTGACTTAAGGTCCCGGATGTGTCAAAGCCCGCAGTCGGGTGTTTATCCGGGAGATGGCGCTCAGCGTCCGAGCCACGACTGCAGCTGGTCGAGCACCCTGCGGTCACCCAGCATGGCCAGGTGGCCGACGTTGTAGATGATGCGCGTGTGTTCGCGCGGGAAGTCCAGTGCGAAGTCCGGGTTGGCGTGCCTGCCGGTTGCACTGGCGGGGTGTACCAGGCCATCGCCCAGGAGCCTCCCCAGCCCGCTCCCGGGGCCCGCGGACAGCGTCCCGGCAAGCGCGTAGTGTTGTATGCCCGCCGCCAGCGGGATCGGCCTGCGCCTGTCGCTGTGATCCTCGTGCGCGTCGTGGTGTTGCCAGTCATCGTCGCAGACGTTGCCGTGCCGCAGGTCAGTGATGCCGGCGCTGCGCATCCTGCCCGGTGCCGCCAGCGGGGCGGTGTAGGGACTCCGGGTGAGGCCCTTCTGCAGCCAGAAGCCACCGCGTTCCAGGGCGGCCCCGTGATGTGGCGTGCCGATGTACACGGCCTTGTCCACCTTGTCGCGCCAGGCGTGGCCCTCCGTGTCGGCGGTGTGCAGCGCGCTGCGCACGACCAGGCCGCCCATGCTGAACCCGATGAGGGTGATGGATGCCACGGGCGTCGGCCAGGCATCCAGCAGGCCGCTTACCTGCGCGCAGAGTTCGCGCCCGTTCGTCGATATGTGCCGGCCCGAGTTGTACAGGGCGTAAACCGGCGAGTAACCGAACTTTGCAGAGAGCGCCTCGGCGTGGTTGTGCTGGTCCGCTGTCCACTCGCGATCGTTCATGCACAGGCCGTGTACGAGGAGGAGGATGTGTCGGCCGGCTGCGAAACCGCTCTCGACCAGCGCTTGCGGGCGCGGGTGGATCTCCACCGGGCGCCTGGCCGTCTCGAACAGGCCGGAGAAGGGTGTCTTGCCGCTCCCGGTTGTCCGCCCGTCGTCATCCGGGCGCGGCAGGAACACGCGGAGCTGCATCGGGATCGCGAGCGGGTTGCCGCTGTTTTCGAAGTGATCGCCGCAGACGCCGTTCAGGGCGGCGACCACGGCCTCCCTGTGCGGGCCCGGTGGCGCCCCGCGATCCAGCAGCGGGGCCGCGCCGGCCAGGAGCGTTCGGGTGAAGCCGCGCGCGAGATGGTTCGCGCCCCGGATGGCGCTGTAGACGGAACCGGCGATGCCCTGCGCGGCGCCCCCGGGCGCGGCGCCGAGGGGCCACGGGGTGGCCGCGATGTTGCGGTGCATGTCCTCGACGATCCGTGTCGTGCCGCCGATCATGTCGAATACGAGGTCGGCGCCGCCTCGCACGGTCTTGCCGGTGTCCATCAGTTTTCCCCCTCGTTCGGGTGTGCTTGCTCGACCGACGCTCCCGCGGCAGGCGACAGGTCCCCGAGGCAATCGAGGCAGAGCAGCGTCGGCCGGGGGCCGGGCGGCAGCCCAACCGCCGCGCGTTGTCCCTTCGGCAGGATCGTGTTGCACTGGTCGCAGACACCGTTCACGTTCAGGATGGCCTCCTGCCACCCGATGATCGCGGCGCCCGGCTCCGGTTCGTCCTGCACGGCGCGCCTGCCCGTGAAGACCCGTGCGATCTCGGAGCTGTCCGTGACGACGCCCTCGACCAGGTCAAACGTGTTCAGCAGGACGTTGCGCACGATGGTCGAGACCGACATGCCCAGTTGCTCCGCGCGGTCGCGAAGTTCCTCGTCGAGTTGCTCGGGTATGCGCGCCTGCAGCACGCGATCCTTGGTCTGGCGGCGGGTGCCGCCCTGGCGTTTGCGGCTCTTTGGCATCGTGTGAACCTCCTGTTTGGGCAGGTCAGGCTGTGGGGCATACGCCCAGCTTAGTTACAATGTAATACAAATGTCAATTTATGTAATATATCGCGTCGCGGCGAGCTTGCGCTGCCGCAAGGAAAACCGCCCCGAAACATGTTGCGATACAGTGCAGTATCTCTCTCCCGCAACCCGGTGCCTCTGCCCGTGACGACAATGAACACACCGCTTGGGCGAAACGCGCAGCACCTGGAGTGGCTGTGCGAACGGTTTGACCTGGGCAGGCCCCGGGGGGAACCCATCGCTGTCGCGGGCGGCTTCCACCACAGGATGTGGCGGCTGGACACCGGCGCGGGTGCCTTCGCGATCAAGCAGTTGGCCGACGACGTGGACGTCTGCGATGTCGCGACCCGCACGCGCCTGAATGCGACAGAGTCCGTGGCCGCGGCTTTCGCCGCGCTGGGCATACCGGCGCTGGCCTCCCTGTGTCGCGACGGCGAGCACCTGCAGGTGCTCGACGGCGGCGGCTACCTCGTATTCCCGTGGACGGACTGGCGGGCACGTGACAGGAACGCGATCGAGCCCTGTCACGCCCGGTGCGTCGCGCGCATACTCGCGCGGATGCACGGTGCGGACCTCCAGGTTGCCGGACTGGCCGGGCCCGCCACCTGGCCGCTCACGGCCGCGCGGCTGACCGACCTGCTCGAGCTCGCGCAGCGCAGGAACGTGCGCGAGGCGGACCACCTGCGCGGGCGCGTCGACGACATCCTCGCCGTCGTCGAGCGCCAGGCGTCGGCGCAGTCGGTGCTGTCCGCGAGGAGCGTCGTGAGCCACGGCGACCTGGACCACAAGAACGTCCTGTGGGGGCCGGACGGGGAGCCGCTGCTGATCGACTGGGAGTCGGCCAGGCCGATCAACCCTACCTACGAGTTGCTGCTCGAGGCACTGGACTGGAGCGGTATCGCGGCGAACTTCGAGGTCGCGCCGTTTGACAACTTCCTCTCCGCCTACGTGCGGGAGGGCGGCGAGATTGACGCGGCGGCTGTCCCGGCGGCGTTCGACGCCATCCTGGGCGCCTGGGTCAACTGGATGCTGTATAACGTGGGCCGCGCGGCCGGCGTGGAAGACCTGCGCCAGCGCGCCATCGGCACGGAACAGATCGACCTCGCCGTGAGCGCGCTGTTGCACCTGGAACGCAATATTCCCCGCCTCAAGGACATCGCCGGGCGACACGCCCGGCAACGCCCCCGGGAGCTGCGCCGTGTTTGACCTGTCGGCCTGCCACGTGGAGCGCACGCCGCACAAGGACTACCTCGTGACGTGGCACTCGCTGCACCCGGGGCAGCGCGTGTCGGTCTTCATGACGGATGATCCCGGGCTGTACTACTCGGGTGCGGACCGCGGGCTGCCGGTGGTCGAGACCACGAATGAGCAGGTGGTGATAGCCAATCCCGACCCGCTGGTCAGGCATTACTTCTACCTCCTGTCCGAACACGGCGAGGGCGTGGTGCTGGCGGAGCGCCGCCTGCCGCTGGAGGGCACGCCGAATTTTCGCGACCTGGGCGGCTACGTGACCGGGGAGGGCGGGCGCCTGAAATGGGGCAAGCTCTACCGCTCCAGCAAGCTGTCGGGTCTCACCGAGGACGACCTGCACCGCGTGCGCCGGCTCGGCCTGACGCTGGTCTGCGACTTCCGCCAGGCCGTGGAACAGGAGCTGGATCCCACGCACCTCGGCGAGGATCACACTCACCTGTTGGCCAACCTGCCCGTGAGTCCGGGCAGTGCGCAGAATTTCATGGAGAACCTGCACAACGGCATCATCGTGGTCGACAACGTGTCCGACTTCATGCTCGACATGAATCGCGACTTCGTCCACAGCCAGTTGCCGCGGTACGCGGAGATGTTCCAGTTATTGCTGACGGGCGACCAGCAGGTGTTGATCCACTGCGCCTCCGGCAAGGACCGCACGGGTTTCGGCTCAGCGCTGATTCTCGATGTGCTCGGCGTGCCCGAGGACGACATCGTCGACGACTACATGCTGACCAATCGCTACCTGCCGATCGACGAGGAGGTCGAGCGGCTGGCGGGCCAGTTCGCGGATCACACCGGCGCGCCGGTGACGGAAGAGGTGCTGCGGCCCCTGATGGAGGTCAGGCCGGAGTACATCCGCGCCTGTTTCGAAGAGATCCGCAAGCACTACGCGTCGAAGGAACACTTCTACGAGGCGGCGCTGGATCTCGACGCCGCGAGAATAACCGCGCTGCGGGACCGCTACCTGCACTAGGCGCGGTGCGCTCAGTAGCAAAAGCCCATGAACGTGATCCCCGGCGCGAGCGCCAGGCGCCAGGCCAGCTCGACATCGGGGCTGAACTCGGGGTCGTGCATGGCCACCGCTTTTACCAGGCTTTCGAGCCACAGGTCGTAAAACTCCGGCGGTATGTCCTGCCCTCGGCGGCTGTGGACTTCCGCCAGTCGTCGCAGGTGGGTGCCGGGTGAGCGCGTCCGGTTGAACTCCAGCAACATGAGCAGCGAATCGTGCAGCATGGTGCGTTGCGCGCTCATGTCGGTGTGCGCGAAGCGCTCCCGGACGAACGGCGATGCGGCGAGAAAGTCCGCGTAGAAGTCGCTGATGAAGCCCGGGTTGTAGGCGCCCATGCCCAGTATCCGCTCGAAACTCGCGTCGAATACGTCGTCGTAGTTCGCCGCTGCCTGTTCCAGCGCGGTACCGGCCTTCATCCCGGCGGTCCCGCTGTACTTGTGCGCGCCTGCTTCGTGGTCACGGACTGTTCTCCAGGAAAGGATGTCACCCACCGACGAAGCGCATGAGCGACAGCAGCATCTGTGTGCGCCGCCTGGTCTCGGCTTCCTTGAACAGGCGCAGCTGCTCGTTGTAGCCGTTCGCCAGCAGGTTCAGGTAGTCGACGATCTCGTTGTGCCTCTGCACGTCCTGTAAGTCGGACAGTGCGGCCTCCTGGTCCCGGATGAAGCCCTGCAGCGTTTCGCCGTAGGCCTGCATGTCCTCGAAGGATGCGGTTTCTCCCCTCGGCAGTTGAATCAAGGTTGGGTTTGACGACGCCATAGGTCCTGCCCCCTGTCGGTGCGTAGTGTGATGCGGGCAGGGCTGTCGCTCCCGCCCACACGGAGGTAGCAATAAGGATGCCAACACGTCTCGGGGATATTCAGGTATGCCGGTTGTCGGCCGCACGGCGCTGCAGTGCCGCGGCCTCCTTGCCGCCGGCCAGGCGCGGCGCTCGTTTGCGCCGTGGCGGCATGTCTTCGGCCGCCCGGCCCCGCGCCACTTTTTGACGCACGCGATCACCAATGTGAGGCAGAATGCGCCTGTTCGTACCGCGACGGCCCGCCCGTGGATGGCAGCGGCCCGCTCCGGCAGCGGCTGCCCGACCTGCCGCGGGCCCGGGCAAGGCGGTATGCTACGCTTTTACCAGAGCAGTCCCAGCTCGGCAGAGGAGGCCCGGCCATGGCGCAGACAGCCCAGATCACCGTATTTCCCACGGAACCCCAGAACGAGGCGCAGCGCATCCTGCAGGTACAGCGCAACGCCTACCTCGAGAATCCCTACCCCTCGCGTGAGGAGCGCCTCGAGAACCTGCGCAAGCTCGAGGACATCCTCGTGGACAACCAGGACGCCATCGCCGAGGCCATTCGCAAGGACTTCGGCAACCGCGCGATCGAGGAGAGCAAGCTGCTCGAGTTGTTCTTGTCCATCGACGGTTTCCGCTACTGCCGCAAGCACCTGAAGAAATGGATGAAGCCGCAGCGCCGCGGTGTATCGATCTGGTTCGCCGGCGCGCGCAACCGGGTGCTGGCCCAGCCCAAGGGCGTCGTGGGCGTGGTGGTGCCCTGGAACTATCCGCTGTTCCTCGCCATGGGGCCGCTGGCCAGCGCCCTCGCGGCCGGCAATCGCTGCATGGTCAAGATGGCGGCGAACTCCAGCAACCTGTGTGAACTCCTGCACGGGCTGATCTCCGAGCAGTTCGACGAGAGTACCCTGGCGCTCCTGCCCGGCGTGCGCGGCTCGGACTTCACCACGCTGCCCTTCGACCACATCATCTTCACCGGCTCCGCGGAGACGGGTCGCACCGTGATGCGCGCGGCCGCGGAAAACCTGACCCCGGTGACCCTGGAACTCGGCGGCAAGTCACCCACGATTCTCGCCGAGGACTTCGACGTGGAGCTGGCGGCGAGCCGCATCCTGTTCACGAAATTCATGAATGCCGGGCAGACCTGCGTGGCGCCCGACTACCTGTACCTGCCGGAAGCGAAGCGCGACGAGTTCGTGGCGGCGGCGAAAAAGATCATCGCCAAGCGCTACCCCGACCTCGCCAACGGCCAGTTCACCACGGTGATCGACGACAGTTCCTTCGCGCGCCTGGCGGCGACCATGGCCGACGCGGACCAGAAGGGGGCCAGCCTGGTGAACCTCACGCCGGGCCACGAACCCGACGCCGGCACCCGCCTCATGCCGCCGCACCTGGTGCTCGACCCGGACGACAGCACGACCATCATGCAGGACGAGATCTTCGGCCCGCTGCTGCCGATACGCACCTACCGCGACATCGACGACGTCATCGAGTACATCAACCGGCGCGACCGGCCGCTCGGCCTGTACCTGTTCAGCAACGACAGGGCGCTGCAGGACAAGGTCATCAGGAACACGATCTCCGGCGGGGTGAGCATCAACGACTGCTCCTTCCACGTGGCGCAGCACGACATGCCCTTCGGCGGCATCGGCGCCTCGGGCATGGGGCACTACCACGGCCACGAGGGTTTCGTGGAGTTCAGCAAGATGCGGCCGATCTTCTCGCAGTTCCGCTTCTCGGCGCTGCCGATGATGTACCCGCCCTACGGCAAGGTGTTCAACCTGCTGTACACGCTGATGGTGAAGCTGAAGCTCTAGGTGTGAATGCGCGGGCCGCGGCCCGCGTTTGGTTCAGGCCTTGCTGAAAGCGAGGTTGCGCCACAGGTCCCGGTAATCGTAGTCGGTCTGCAGCGCGAGGTTGAGGCGGTTGTACGAGGCGAAGTCGCTGACGATGTGCGTGAGCTGCACGATGCCCTTGTCGGTGAGCCCGTGGTCGCGCAGCGCCTGTACCTCCGCGTCTTCCACACCCGCGGGATCGCGGTTGACCTTGAGGGCGTAGGTGAGGATGGCGAGCAGGCGCGGCGAGTCCACCGCGTCAATGCCCTCGCTTGCCAGCCCCGCCACGTAGTCCTCGGCCTTGCCCAGGCCGTAGTTCAGGATCGTGCAGAACGCCGCGGTGCAGTAGGGGCAGCCGTTGTCCTTCGACACGAGGATGCCCACGTGCTGGATCTCCTCCATGTCCAGCTCGCCGGCTTCCCACAACACCTTGGTTGCGCCCAGCTTCGCGGGAAAGAACTCGGGAAAGTTCATCTCCACGAAGAAATGGTTGGGCACGGAACCCTCCATCTGCGTCACCCACTCGAAGATACCGGCGACCGCGGGGTCCTCCACGTGCTCCGGTTTTACGATCCTGACTCTGGTCATGCGCTGGTCTCCGCTGCTAGAACTTGTAGGTGGCCTGCAGCAGCCACTGGCGGCCGCGGTCGAAGCTGCCCTCGAAGGCCTGGAACGCGGTGCCGTACACGCCCGTCACGAGGTATTCCTCGTCCGACAGGTTGCGGCCGGAGAGCAGCACGCTCCAGTCGCCCTCGACGCTGGTCCAGCGGATGCTGGCGTTCCACAGGTCGTAGGAGTCCTGCTTCAGCAGCTCGGTGTTGTAGGCGTCGTTGTAGGTCTCGTCGCGGTAGCTCCAGTCCACGCGCAGCACCACCGCACCGAGGTCGTTCAGCGACACTTCCTTCGACGCGCCGAGCGACGCGGTGTATTCCGGCACGCGCTCGAACTCGAACTGCTCGCCGATCAGGGTCAGCTCGGTGTCGATGTCGTCGTACTCGGCATCCAGCTTGGAGAAGCTGGCCTCGAACAGCCAGCCGTCGCCGGGGGCGGCCTGCGCCTCCAGCTCGACGCCCGTGATCGTGGCGGAGCCGATGTTCTCGGTGACCGGCGCGACGCTGTTGAACACCTGCACCTGCAGGTCTTCATACTCGGTGTAGAACGTGGCGCCGTTGATGCGCAGGCGGCCGTCCGCGAACGTCGACTTGAAGCCCACCTCGTAGGCGTCGACGAACTCCGGCTCGTAGGTCGGGATCAGGTCGATGTCCGGGGTGCCCGGCGGGGCGGTGAACGGTGGTACCACCGGCGGGAACACGCGCTGGGTGAAGCCGCCGGACTTGAAGCCCTCGGAATAGCTTAGGTACACCATCATGTCCTCGGTCACGTCGAAGGACAGGTTGGCCGTGGGCGTGAACTCGTCGATCTCGATCTCCTTCTCCACGGCCGGCAGGATCGCCTGGCCCGCCTGCAGGAAGGGCGCGTCGAGCTGGGCCAGCGGGTTGCCCGGCGGCACCTGCTGGCTGATGCCGGCGTAGTAGTTGGTGAAGATCACCTGGTCGGGCAGGAACTTCTTGGTCTCGTCGGTATAGCGGCCGCCGAGTGTGAAATGCAAGCGCTCGGTGATGTCGTAGGTCGCCTGCGCGAAGACCGCCCACGCCTCGTTGTCGAACTCGCCGCCGGAGCGGAAATTGGACACGGTGAAGTCGAGGATGTTCTCGTTGTCGCCGTCCTCCTGGAAGTAGTACGCGCCGACTATCCAGTTGAGCCGGTCCGTGCTGCCGATCAGCTGCAGTTCCTGCGTGAACTGCTCCTGCTCGAGATCGTCGAAAAACTGCGAGATGCGATGTGGGGAGTGGTCGCCGTCGCGCGCGAACTCGGACTCCAGGTCGCGCCAGGCCGTGATCGACTTGAGCGATATGCCGTCGGTGATTTCGTACTCGACGGTGGCGGACAGGCCCCATATGTCCGTCTTGGAGAACGCGGGCGCGGTGCCCTCGTTCTTGCCGCCCTTGCCCACGTAGCGATTGTCGTAGCAGTTGGGCGAGGCCGGGTTGAAGGTCACGCCCATGCCCGCGGCGTTGGTGGCCGCACAGGGCATGCCCGGGCCGAGCGCCGCAGTGGTGACGTTGTGGATAAACGCCATCGGCGGCGGCACGGCCGCCACCAGCCCGTCGAGCTGGCTGAGGTCGGTGAAGTCGATACCCAGCAGTTGCATGGGCGGCCCGTTCTCGCGGTCCCGCGTGGCGTCCGCCGCCACGTCCACCCGCAGGCGCTCGCCCGGCGTCCACGCGAACGCCATGCGCCCCGTGACGGTGTCGTCGTCGCCGAGGTCGGTGCCGTCCGTGCGTTCCACGTACCCGTCCTGCTCGAAGGAGGCGATGGACGCGCGCGCCGCGAAGGTATCGGACAGCGGCAGGTGCACGGAGCCCTCGAGGTTCAGGCGGTCATCCGTGCCGACCGCCGCTTCCAGTTCGCCGCCGAACTCGCCGCCCGGCTGCGGCTTTTTCGTCGTGATGTTGATCGCGCCGCCGATGGTGTTGCGGCCGTACAGGGTGCCCTGGGGACCGCGCAGCACCTCGAGGCGCTCGATGTCGACGAGGTCCAGGATGCCGCCCACGCTGCGCGCGATGTACACGCCGTCGACATAAAGGCCCACACCCGGCTCGGTGGTCGGCAGGAACTCCTTCTGGCCCACGCCGCGCAGGAAGATCGCCGCGGAGTTGGAGGAGCCGCCGAAGGACGGGTTGTTTTCCAGCGTCAGGCTGGGCACGAAGCTCACGATCTCGTCGAGCCGCGTGATGCCGCGGTAGGCGAGGGTGTCGCCGCTGAAGGCGGAGACGGCGATGGGCGCGTCCTGCAGGCCCTCCTCCCGGCGGCGTGCCGTGACGAGCATTTCCTCGAGGATCTTGTCAGCGCCGGTCGCGCCGGCGGGTGCCTCGTTGTCCTGCGCGCGGGTGGGCGCTGCGTGAAGGGTACCCAGCGCGAGGGCGATGGGCAGTAGTCGGGTGCAAAGGTTTTGCGGGTTCATAGGGGCTCCTGCGGGTGTTTATGTTTTGTCGTTGTCTGTGCGGTTTTTTATGCGGTCTTCATGCGAGAACGGGTACGTCTTTCATCGCCTCGGCGATGGCCTCGTCCGACAGTTCGAGGTCCTGCATGTCGCCGTGCAGGTACTGGTCGTAGGAGGCGAGGTCGAGGTGACCGTGGCCGCACAGCGCGGTGAGGATGACCTTTTCCTCGCCGCTCTCCCTGCAGGCCAGGGCCTCGCGCACCGCCGCGGCGATCGCGTGGGTCGGCTCCGGCGCGGGCACGATGCCCTCGCTGCGCGCGAACTGCAGCGCGCCGGCGAAACATTCCCGCTGCGGTATGGCGATCGCCTCCACGAGGCCGAGGTCGTACACATGCGACACCAGCGGCGCCATGCCGTGGTAACGCAGGCCGCCGGCGTGAATGGGTTCGGGAATGAACGAGTGGCCCAGCGTGTGCATCTTCATCAGCGGGGTGAGTCCGGCGGTGTCGCCGAAGTCGTAGCGGAACTCGCCCTTGGTGAGGGTGGGGCAGGCGGTCGGTTCCACGCAGCGGATGGTCGGGTTCATCCTGCCCGCGAGCTTTTCGCGCAGGAAAGGGAAGGCGAGGCCGCCGAAGTTGGAACCGCCGCCGGTGCAGCCCACGAGCACGTCCGGCGTCTCACCGACCTTGGCCAGTTGCAGCAGCGCCTCCTCGCCGATGATCGTCTGGTGCAGCAGCACGTGGTTGAGCACGCTGCCCAGGGCGTAGCGGGTGTCCTCGCTGGCGACGGCCTGGCTGACCGCCTCGGAAATCGCGATGCCGAGCGAGCCCGGGTGGTCGGGGTCCTGCTTCAGCAGCTCGCGCCCGAACTCGGTCAGCTCCGAGGGGCTGGGGTGCACCCTGCCGCCCCACACCTCCATCATGGTGCGGCGGTAGGGCTTGGCGCGGTACGACGCCGCCACCTGCCACACCTCGCACTCCAGGCCGAACTGCGCGCAGGCGAAGGCGAGGGAGCTGCCCCACTGGCCCGCGCCCGTTTCGGTCGTCAGCTTCTTTATGCCCTCCCGCGCGTTGTAGTACACCTGCGGCACGGCGGTGTTGGGCTTGTGTGAGCCGGCGGGGCTCACGCCCTCGTACTTGTAGTAGATGCGCGCCGGGGTATCGAGGATTTTCTCCAGGCGGTGCGCGCGAAACAGCGGGCTGGGGCGCCACAGCCGGTATACGTCCAACACCTCGCCGGGGATATCGATGTAGCGTTCGGTGCTCATCTCCTGCTCGATGAGCGCCTGCGGGAAGAGCGGCCCGAAGTCCTCCGGCTGCGCCGGCTGCAGGGTGCCGGGGTGGAGCTGGGGCGGCGGGGGTACGGGGAGGTCCGGCACCACGTTGTACCAGCGGGTGGGCATCTCGCTCTCGTCCAGCAGGATCTTGGTTGGCGTGTTCATGGTCTACCCGTATCTCCGTAAAATCGCAGCGGGTAATACTAGCCGACCGTTCCCCGCTTGCCCATGGCGACATCGGGTCAGTCCGTAGCGGTCGCACTGGGAGCCCTGCGCCGGTTTCCCGCCCGCGCGGGGGGAGCCTTGCGCTCAGCCGCCCAGCAGGCGCTCGACGGCGACTTCCACCATCGCGGCGGCCACCCAGGCGAGCGGCGGGATCAGGCCGTAGAAGAACAGGCGCGACCAGATGGAGATGTCCAGCGGCCAGGTGTGCAGCGCGTTTATCCGGTCGCGGCGCTGCAGCAATCGCTCGAGTGCGGTCATTGCCTCGACGTCCGCGGCTTCCGGGAGCGCGCGCAGCTGCGAGCGCACCTCGGCCTGCAGGGCCTTCTTGCGTTCGCGCAGGCGCGTGTGGACCGTCCACATGGGCCGCATCACCAGCGCTATGCACGCCGGCACCGCCACGACAAAGGCGGTGAGGTAATTCTGGATCCGGAAGTGCGCATCGATCGACTGTACCGTGGATATGGCGATGCCCCCGAGGATGATCACGAGGTCCAGCAGGCCGACCCGCGCGAAGGGTTCCAGTCGCGACTGCTCGAAGATGTTGATCGGCACCCGTTCACCGAAGCGGTAGAACTGGTTGCCGACGTACAGGCGGACGGCGAGCATCCAGCCGACGAAAACCCAGACCAGTATCTGGCCCGCGAATATCGCGAGCATCGGCCCGTTGCCCGCGAGTACGAGTTCGATCTGTGTGATCGGCACATTGAATGCCAGCGCGTAGAGCAGGCCGCCCAGCACGCCCGACCAGAAATACGCCGCGGGGATGTCCGTCACGCTCTGCGCGAGTCCGGCGTCGAGCATCTGCGCGGTCTTGAAGCTGTTGCGCTGCGTGATGAACATGCAGCCGATGAGCCAGGTGGGCAGCAGGCTCATCAGCAGGATCATGCCGAGCAGGTGTTCCCCCGAGTCGAAACCCATCGCGATAGCGTCCGCCTTGTGCAGGCCGGATACGCCGAACAGCAGCAGGCTGAACAGCAGGTACGCCAGGCAGCAGAGCACGACCGAGTACGGTGAATCGTAAACCAGGCTGTGCAGGCGGGACGTGCTGCTCATCTCATCGTGGTAGCGCTATCGCGGTGCCCGGTGGGCGGCGCGGTGACCGGGCCGCGGCCCGGGTCGGCCGGGCGCCGCACGAGCCGCAACCGCCGGCGGGTGTCCTCAGCGCCGGCTCGCCACCAGCGCGGTGAAGTACTCGTTCCAGCTCAGGGCGTCGTCGCCGTCGCGGTCCATGCGGTCGAAGAATTCCGCGATGCGACGGCCGGTGCGGCCCTTGAGCTCGCCGCGCTCCAGCACGCCGTCGATGTTGTCATCCAGCGCGCCGAAGCCGCGGCCGGCGTCCAGCAGTTCCTCGTATTGCGGCTTCTGGTTGTCGCGGGTCTCGTCCTTCCAGCGATAGCTGATGGCGGTGAACAACATCTCCTCGAACGACTGGTCGCCCCAGGTGATCTCCAGGTCGGGGTCCGGGTTGGCCGGGTTCTGCGCCGTGTTGTCATACGTGTAGCGCGCTATCAGCTTCGAGCCGGCGGGCACGTCGACGGGTTCGGTGAACTCGTAGGAGCGCTGCCAGTTGAAGTTGTACCTGGGCAGCGACAGCAGGAGTTTCTCGGAGCCGTCCGGGTAGCGGATCGTCAGCGTCGAGGACTGCCCGCGGTAGTGCGCGTGGGGAAACGCGTAGAACAGCTCGGCGTCCTTCGGGAACTGCAGGTAGGCGACCTCCTCGTGCCTGCCGGTGTTCGCCGGGATCCGGATCGACGAGTCCGCGATCACCGAACTCCTGGTCATCATCTGCGGCGGTTCGTCGTAGAAGTACAGGCCGATCTGCGTCGCGTCCGTGACCGCCTTGCCGAACGGTGTGTAGTGCATCTGCAGGCCGATCGCGCCGCCGGTCGGCAGGTAGGTGCCCACGTTGTCGCGCGCGATGAATGATTCGGCGCCCACGGCGTAACCGCCGAGGGAGGCACCCCAGCGGGACTCGTTGCTGCGCCCGCTCGCGGGCATCTCCTTCAGCATGCCGGTGAGCACGTGGTGCACCGCCTCGCGCGAACCCACCTTGACCGTGCTGGCGCGCAGCCATTTGGGTTCGGTGAGGGGATTGGGGACGACCGGGCGCTGGTAGTCGACCACGCCGCTTGCCGGCACGTCGAACGGCGGTATATCGATGATCAGGTCGGGCTCGCCCAGCGGCCAGTCGACGGGCGGCTCGCGCTTGACGGCGAGCGGGTCCGGGCCGTCGCCACGGGGCGCGCCGGCCTCTATCCAGTGCACCAGCGTCTTGATCTCGTCGCCGGTCATGCTGTAGTCGCGCAGGAAGCTGCCCACGTGCGGATCGGCGTTCCAGGGCGGCATGCGGTCGGTGCGGATCACCTCGCGGATCATGGCGGCAAAGCCCTTGACCATGTCGTAGTTGCTCATCGCCCAGGGCCCGATGCCGCCCTCGGTATGGCAGCTCACGCAGCGCTTCTCCAGCAGCGGGGCGATGGTGTCGTGGTAGGAGATCTTCGCGTGCTCCGCGCGACGCTCGCGCTCGGGGAACTGCACGATGCAGCCGGGTGCGTCCACCGCGGCGACGGCGACGTCCTCGCCCGCCAGCAGGTTGTCGAGCGCGGCGGCGAGGTAGTGTTCTTTCGCCCGGGGCTTCTGCACCTCGTAGGTGAGGCGATCGTCGATGGGCCCGTGGTAGACAACCCGCATGGTGGCGGGATCGATGACGTAGACTTCCGCGGTGCGTGTCACGTTGAGCGATTCGCCCACGAGCTGGTAGTCGTCCACCAGCACCGGTATGTCGAAGCCGAACTCCTGCGCCTCCGCGCGGATGCTTTGCGGGTCGTCCTGCAGGTTGGAGTTCAGCAGGAAGAACTGCACGCCCTTGCCGGCATAGGCGTCGCGCACCTCGCGGTAGGCGGGCATGGCATTGCGCACGATGGGGCAGCCGTTGCCCTGCGTCATCAACACGATGGCGGGTGCGTTCCTGTAGTAGTAAAGCTGGTGCGCGAAGCCGGTGTCGTCGACGAGCTGGAAGTCGTCGACGTGCATGCCGACAATGCCGTCGCTGGTGAGTGCCTGGGCGGCGCTGCCCAGTGTCGTGAGGAGCAGGGCGAGAACGATTGCGTGAATGCTCGGTAGCCGGGTGATTGTCATAGCGCCTCCTCGCAGCACTTGATTATCGACTCTACTTATTGGAAAGTGCGTTGATAATCGTATAAAAAACGAGCAAATGCCAGTTTCGGGCCCCGGGGTGCCGTGCCCCGCCCGCCCAGGCTGATCCACATCATCGTCCGTCGGCTGCCGTTGCGTGCCAGCCGTGTGCTTGTCGTCGGGGACCCTCCCGGCCAGTGCGGGCGTCGAAGGAGTCGAGTTGCCTATGCGAACGTTTGTCCTTGCGGTGCTGTTCTGCCTGGCGTCCTGCGCTTCCGCTCCCGGTGGCGGCGGGCAATATGTCGCACCGCGCGGCCCGGGCGGTGTGCACCCGGATCTCAACGGCATCTGGCAGGCCCTCGGCGAGGCGCATTACGACCTCGAGCGGCACATGGCGCGCGCTTCCATGGCACTGCGCGAGGGCCCGCGTGGTCCCGTCCCCTCCGCCGGCACCGTCGCGCTGGGCACCGTGGTCGCGGTACCGCCGGGCCTCGGGGTGGTGGTGGACGAGGGCGAGGGCGACACCATTCCCTATACCGCCGAGGCGCTCGCGCTGCGCGATGCGAACCGCGCGGACTGGCTCGCGCGCGACCCGGAGATCAAGTGCTACCTGCCCGGCGTGCCCCGCGCGACGTACATGCCCTATCCGTTCCAGATCATCCAGGGCGACAACGACATCTTCTTTGCCTACCAGTACGCGGGCGCCGTGCGCAATATCTACAGCACAGACCCCGGGCCCGCGCCGCTGGACTCGTGGATGGGCCAGTCGGTGGCGAGCTGGGACGGCGACACCCTGGTGCTGGAGGTGACCGGGCTGCTGGCGGACACCTGGCTGGACCGGGCCGGCAACCACCACTCCGAGCAGTTGCGCGTGGTGGAGCGCTTCACGCCCATGGGACCGAACCACCTGTGGTATGAAGCCACCCTGGAAGACCCGAAGGTCTACACCCGGCCCTGGAAGATCGCACTGCCGCTGTACCGGCGCATGGAACCGGATTTCCAGCTGCTGGATTTCAAGTGCGTGGAATTCGTCGAGGAACTGTTTTACGGCAAGTGGCGCCGGCACCCGCTGGAAGGCGCCACGGGGGTAGAGAGATGAGCCTGGAGAAGATCACGCTGTTGCTGTGCGCCTGCCTTGCCTGCAATACCTGGGCGGACATCCCGCGCACCGCGGACGGCAGGCCCGACCTCAGCGGCAACTATGACCTGGCCACACTCACGCCGCTCGAGCGGCCGCAGGAGTTCGGCAACAACCTGTACCTCACGCCTGAGGAGGCGGAGCGGGCGATGGCGCAGATGAAGGAGACCCTGGCGCAACTCGAGGCGACGAAGAACGACGACCCGGACCGCGAGGCACCGCCCGCGGGCGGCGACGGCGTCCTGGCCTTCGGCGCCGGCGGCGTGGGCGGCTACAACACGTTCTGGGTAGACCGCGGCGACGACGGCTTCGAGATCGACGGCAAATTCCGCACCTCCATCATCTACGACCCGGAGAACGGCCGCCGGCCGCCGATGACGCCGCAGGGCATGCAGTTGATGCGGGAGCGCTTCGCGTCCTACACGAAGCCCAATACGGGCACCGCCTGGTGGCTGGAGGAGGGCGACGGCAGCGGCCCCTACGACAACCCCGAGGATCGCACCACGTCGGACCGCTGCCTGTCGGGGTTCGGCTCGACCGGTGGCCCGCCGATGCTGCCGATTCTCTACAACAACGTGAAGCGCATCGTGCAGACACCCGACACCGTGATGATCCTGGTGGAGATGGTGCACGACGCGCGCATCATCCGCCTGGACAGCGAGCATGTCGCGCCCGACATCCGCAAGTGGATGGGCGACTCCATCGGCTGGTGGGAGGGCGACACGCTGGTGGTCGACACCACCAACTTCAACGACACGCCCGGCATGACCCGCGCCACGCGCGACCTGCACGTGGTGGAACGCTTCACGCGCATCGACGAGAACACGCTGCTGTACAACTTCACGGTGACAGATCCCAACGTCTGGACCGAGCCGTGGAGCGGGGAATACCCCTGGCCGGCGACCGACCAGCCGGTCTACGAATACGCGTGCCACGAGGCCAACTACGCGATGGGCGGCATCCTGCGCGGCGCGCGCCTGCTGGAGGCCGAAGCGCTCGAGGCGCAGGGCAGGTAGCGGGTGACATCGACTCGACAGGAGCAAGCGAGCATGAACAGGATCCAGGTATTCACGGCGGCCGCGCTGCTGGCGGCAGCTTCGGCCTACCAGGCCGTCGCGCACCACGCGTTCTCGGCGGAGTTCGACCCCAACCGGCCGCTGGTCCTGAAAGGGCCTGTTACGCGGGTGGAGTGGGTGAACCCGCACGCGTGGATTCACCTGGAGGTGACGAAGGAAGACGGCAGCACGGAGCAGTGGGCCGTGGAGGGCGGCACGCCAAACACGCTGCTGCGGCGGGGGATCAACCGCAACTCCATCAAGCCCGGCATCTACATCATCGTCGACGGCTACCAGAGCAAGGACCGCACGAACCGCGCCAACGGCCGCAACATCACCCTCGCCGACGGCCGCAAGCTGTTCATGGGCTCGTCGGGCACCGGGGCGCCGAAGGACGGCGCCGACCCCACCGAGCGCTGACCGGCAGCCCCGCGCCACGACACTGTTGCTGGCACCCGCCCGGCAGCGCGTCGCCCGCAGCCACCCGTCTATGCAATCCTGGGTACGTCACGCGCGCGCCGACACCGCATACTGACCCCGGGCGCCGGGATTCTCCCTGCGCCGACCAATGCGCCCGTGCGCTCCCGGCCATGGGGTGCCCGGCGCGCGCCGATTTCTGTTGCAAGGTGGTAGCTATGTGGAAAACCCTGTCCCTGTTCGTTCTCGCCCTGGTCCTGTCGGGCTGCAGGCTCGCGGTCATCGCCGTGCAGGGTGGCGAAGTCCAGTCCATCCGCTCGGGCACGTGCCTGGCGGGTAACGTGTGTGTCAACGAGATCACCGACACGTCTTACAGCGAAGCGTTTACCGCGGTGCCCGACACCGGTTGGAACTTTGTCAAGTGGAACGCGGGCGATAACTTCGTCTGCGAGAATTCCACCAACCCGGTCTGCTCGGTGAGTAACACGCTCATCGCGGGTAACCCGGCCGCCGAGGCCATCGTGGCCTCCGACGAGACTTACTACATCATGCCGGTCTTCGTCGAAGTCGGTGTGCCGATACTCGATACGGTGACCGTGGACGGCACGGTCTGGGCGCAACCCGACCTGTTCCGCGCCAGTACCTGGAGCGCCATGAACAGGGTCTGCCCGGGCGGTCCCTGCAACGGCGTGCTCAATGGTTATGACATGACGGGCTGGCATTGGGCCAACGTCGAGCAGGTCAACGCGATGTTCAATCTGTTCGGTGTCGAGCCGGCACTGAAGGGTCCCGACCGGGTGGACCAGCCCGACAGCACGTGGGCGCCCGCGTTACTGCGGGAGGGATTCAGGGCGACCGAGGTGCTTGAACTCGGCTCCGGCAAACGAACCGGGGTCTACGGTTTCGTCTCGGAGCTGGCGCAGCCGGGTCTCGCCAGGTCGGGATTCTTCTGGGACGCGGAAGACCCGCTCGCGAATGACGCGATCTCGACGGCGACGCTGTTCACCTCCGGGGGTGTGCCCAACCCCGAGAGCCGGCTCGGCGGCTGGTTCTTCAGTACGCGCTGAACACGCGCACATCGAGGTTCTGTGCGGGGAGCGTGTCGCGCAGGAACTCGCGCGCGGCGGCCCTGTTCTGCCCCCTGTCGTCGAAGACCGACGTGAGAAAGGCGAAGACCGAGAGGCGCACGAGCGCCTGCTGCCGGCGCTGTTCCATGCTGGCGCCGAAATTCACCTCGTTGGAACTGGTGAAGCCCACGTGCCCGCCGCCCTCGAGGGTGACCAGGTATTTCGGCGGGTTGGCGCCCTCGTAGATGTTCAGGCCCAGGTTGTAATCGATCAGGATATCCTCGGTGCCGAAAATGGCCAGCAGGCTCAGGTCTGGGTTGATCGGAGCCGGTGTTACGTTACCGCCGGCCATGATGATCACCGCCTTGAAGCGAGGTTCGATGTAGCGGGGGTCATAGGCGAGGAAGTAGCCCGCCGCGGCGCCGAAGGAAAAACCGCCCAGGGCTACCCTGTCTGCATCGATGCGCCCGCGCAACGGATTGCCCGGGTCCGCGTCGTCCAGCACCCGGTCCAGCAGGAAGCTGACGTCACCCGGGTGATTGACCAGGTCCTGGGCATTGCGCACGGTGCTGCCCGTGCTGGGTGCCACCACGATATAGCCGTGGCTGGCCAGGTGCGGCGCCAGGTAGGGCCAGGTGGCCGGCGCGCTGTCCTCGATGCCGTGGATCAGGACGACCAGCGGATAGCGCCGCTCGCCGCCGATCAGCGGCGCGCCCTCGCTCGCCTGTTCCGGGCCTGTGTTGTCGCCGTCGGTGGGGTACCAGTACGTCGCGGTGATGTCGCGCTCGCGGCCGGTGTCGCGGGTGACGACATCCGTGCGCACGCCCACGGCGAGTGCGCCCGGCGCATCCGCGAAGGACACCGTGGCCAGCGAGTCATCGCCGTCGCTGCAGCCGGCGCCGAGCAGGCAGCACAACAACCCGCACAGCCACCAGCCCGGCCGTTTCATCGCGGCCGCACCCAGATCGGCGAGGAGTACGCGCGCTCCTGGATGACGTCGGGGTGATGGGCCGCCTTGTCCTGCCCCAGCGCCAGCGCGTCGAGGAAGGAGTGCCGCGCCGTGGGAATCTGCAGCACCCGCACGTAGTAAAACGCGCTCTGGCCGGCGCTGTAGTCCGGGTCCCGCCAGTGCGCGCTGAGCTGCTCCGCGCCGATCGTGTTGGCCACCTTGCCGGTGCTGCGGTCCACGGTATCGCCCACCGCGGGCAGCCTGCCGTCCGGCCCCGGGCTGCGCTCGCCCGACCAGGCGACGTCGTAGACCCGCTCGTGCTGCTCTCCCGCCTCGTCCAGCCACCCCTTCACGATCTGGATGCGGTCGAGGTTGGCGTCCAGCGGGTCCTTGCTCGCCAGCGCGATGAAGACGGGTGACTCCGTGCCCGCGGGCAGTTCGCCGCCCATCGGCACGCCGGCCGCCGTGGCCTTGTCGTACAGTTCGGCGTCCGCGAGATCCACCGCGTCGAGGCCGCTGCCCGCGAAGAAGCGCAGGCCGATGCGCGGGCCGCTGGTGGCGTAGGTCTCCTTGCGCCGCATGGCGGCGAGGATCGACTCGCGGGTGTTCTCCTGCGCCCACACGGCCGCGAGGCCGGACGCGGAGAAGGCCCAGCCGTTGGGCGCGGGCTCGTCGGCGTCCCATTTCGTGTTCTTGTTCTCGGGGATGGAGTCGGTCGCCATCTTGCCCCAGAAATTGTCTTCCTCGGCGGTGGACAAACCGGTGTGGGCATCCGTGGAGCCGATCACGCCGAACTGGAAGGGGTTCTGGCCGAACGCCTGTCCCAGCGCCAGGCCGCGCTTCAGTGCCGAGCGCATGAAGTCGCCCGCTTGCGGCTCGTACGTGGAGTAAGTGCTCTGCAGGTAGAAGGGGAATTCCTCGAAGTCGGCGAACTCGTCATCCGGCGAGAGGGCCTGGTGGGTCTCGGAGTCGCCCTTGATCTGCGTGACCTCCGCGATCGGCTCCCACTTCATGCGCAGCGCGATGTAGTCGGCGTCGAACGGCGTGCCGCGCAGGCGCGTGTCGTCGAACATGTAACCCTTGGACAGGTTGGAGTTGTGCGGGATGGCGATGAAGTTCGCGCCCACCTTCGGCGCGGTTGCCTCCAGCCAGCCCCACAGGTCCTCGGGGTACTGGCTCATGAGCAGGCTCATCGGCTGGAACTGCCGCGCCTGCTGCGCGTCGGCGTCGGTCATCACCACCCGGTGCAGGTTGGCGCCGCCGGGAATGGAACTCCACTCCCAGCCGATGAAGGTCGTGAATTCACCGGGCGCGTTGTGCTCGTCGGCGATGCCGGTGGTGGCGCGCCAGGTGTCGACCTGTGTGTCCATCATGTCGGGAAAGAGATTGGAGTCGCCGCCGAGCTGGACTGACTCGGCCGCGTCGCGCACCGCCAGGGGCGGCGGCAGGATGTCGCGGAACAGCTCCAGCGCCGTGCCCTCGTCGAGGTGCCTGTTCAGGTACCACGCGGCGAGCCTCGCCTTGATGCCGTCCCACCAGCCCATCTCGCTGACGTCCACGCCGCCGCCCGAGTGGATCTCGCGGATAACGCCGAGGAACTCGGCGTGGTCCGACACCACGAGGAAGTCGAGCGGCGTCCCGATCTGCACCCGCGTGCGGTTGAACGGGTGAATGACGGGCAGGCCCTTCGCGTAGTTGTACGCGGTGTGCGGGTCGGCGGTGAAGTTGTTGTTGGTGTAGGCGTCGAAGGAGTAGCTGGTGTGCAGGTGGGTGTCGCCCCACAGCAGTTGCTTGTCCGCGAAGGCGGCGGAGGAGGCGACTGCCAGCAGGCAGAGAATCAGTGGGCGCATGTCGGGTCCTTGCAGTTATCGTTGTGGGGGCATGATACGCATGTTTTGGCGCCAGCGGCAGGCGCGGCGGCGCCTCACCAGGCGGACCTGCCCAGCAGCGCGAACCCGGCCCAGTTCTTTGCTGCCGGGTACTTCGCGCGCGTGGCCAACATCGCGCTGCGCAGCGCCGCCGCCGGCTGCTCGCCCGCGTCGAGCCGCGTGTAGAACGCGTCCATCAGGTAGACGGTCTGCTGGTCCGGCAGTGACCACAGCGATATCACCACGCTGGGCACACCCGCCGCCATGAAGGCGCGGGCGATGCCGACCACGCCCTCCGCGGCTACCCGCCCGCGCGCCGTGTCGCAGGCACTCAGGACGGCGAGGCCCGCGTTCAGTTGCAGCCCGGCAACGCGGCGGGCGCTCAGGAAGCCGTTGATGTCCCCCGGCGGCGCCAGCGCGAGCAGGCCCGGGTAATCGATGCGCGCGACCCGTTCGTTCGCCGCGGCCACGTTCGCGCGCACGCCGCCGATGGAGACGCCCTTGCCCATGACGATGGCGCCGCTGTTGATGACCACGTTGTTCTTGCGGGCGATGGATTCCTGCGTGCGCGGCACGAACCCGAACTCGTTCACCCCGGCGTCGTAGTCGAACAGCCCGTGCGTGGCGAAATGCAGCAGCGTGCGTTGCTCGATGCCGTCCAGCACGGCGCCGAGCGTCGCCGCGTCCTTCAGCAGCGGCGTGGCGCCCAGCCGGTTCGCGATGAGCGCGGCTTCGAGCTCGGCGCCCTGCAGGCCCGCGAGCGGAACGGCGCGACCCTCTGCGTTGCGCAGGCTGGGCATGGGCGTCGGGTTGCCGATGATGAGCGGGTTGGCGCGCCAGTTGTCGCCCTGCGCGGCGCGCGCCACCAGTTGCGCGTGGGCGCTCAGCGAGGGGGCGAAAGTGAGCACGTAGCGGTCGATCAGCATCGTGCCCTGCGCGTCGCTGAACACGGCGAAGGGCATGAGGTGCAGCGCGCTGTCGGCCACCACGAGCAGGGGCTGCGCCGCGCCCCGCGGCAGCGCGTCCAGCACCGGCTCGATCAGGAGCCGGTGCAGCAGGGGGAAGGTCTGGTTCGCCCGTTCCGTGTTCCTGCCCAGCGCGATCAGGCGGCGCGTTTTACTCGCCAACTCGTTGAGCGGGTAGCGACCGTACTCTGCGTGCAGCGGCCGCAGGTCAACGACCTCGTGCGTGATGTCCCCCTTCGGGGTGATGACCCAGATATAGAGCCACGACTGCCCCTCCTGCTCCACGCTGTCCACGCGCAGTTCGCGCCCGGTGACCGAGTAGTAGAGAATCGTGGTACCGACGCGGCGGGCGAGCGCCCTGATCCGCTCCGCGTCGAGGAACCCGTCCCGCTCCGCGCCCAGGAAGCGCTCGACCAGCGAGCGCGCCCGGGTCTGTTCGGCGATCTCCAGCGCGCGCAGCGGCTCGCCGCGCTGCATGGCGATCTGCTGCGCGAGGCGGTACGCGTGCCCCTGTTGCTCGAGCAGTGTCAGCCGGTCGATCTCGTCCCGCGACGGCTTCGCGCGCAGCGCGTCCCAGTGCCTGATCGCCCGCTCGATGGACGCCTGTGCCGCCTCGAGTTGGCCGGTGCTGAAATAGGCGAAGGCGAGGCTCGCGGTCAGGCCGGCGTCGATGGGCTCGGCGGCGTCCGCCTGCTCCAGCGCCTCGATGGCCTGCTCGAAGCGCTCTTCCTTCAGGTGCACCTTGCCGATACCGGTGTAGGCCTCGGCAACCCGGGCCGGCGCGGCCCGCGTGGCGAGCGACTCCCGGTACAGCGCGAGCGCGCGCGGGTAGTCCCCCGCGCGATAGGCATCGCGGGCCTGCGCCAGCGTGTCCGCCCGGGCAGGTAGCGTTGCTGTGCCACACACCAGTACCAGCAGTGCGACGACAACAGCCTTCACCAGAGGGAAGTCCGCGTGCAGGGAACCGGTCGCGCGCATCAACTCATCCCGAACTTCTCGTGCATCACGACGACGCTCGCTATGCGCTGCAGTCCGCCCTCGACAGCGATGCGCTGGTCCTCGGGGCAGTCCAGCAACCGGTCGACGGCGGCGTTCACCTTGTCCATGTCGTACATGGGCTGTTCGCGCGCGGCCCGCGAGGCGAAGGTGTCGCGGTAGAAGGTGAGCATGGGGTCGTGCGCCGCGCGGGTGGGGGGTGTCGTGAAAGGGTGTTTCTGGCGGTCGTAGACCTCGGGGATCAGCACATCCCGCGCGGCCTCGCGCAGTACGTGTTTCTCGCGGATGCCCTGCACCTTCATGTCCACGGGCACGCGCGCGCACACTTCGGCCACGCGGTGGTCGAGGAACGGGACGCGGCCCTCTATCGAGTGCGCCATCTCCATGCGGTCACCGAGGTAGACCAGTATGAAGTTCGGCAGCGCCGTCTTCGAATGGATGTACAGCGCCTGGTTGAGGGGGTCGCGGCCGGCGACGCGCTGCGCGAGCGGCATGCGATCCAGGGCCGCGATGACGCCGCTGTAGCCGTTCACGTGGGCCGCGTAGTCCGCGGTGAAGAACGCCGAGAGGCCGTCGGCCATCGACGCCATCGTGTTGATCGTGGTGGGCACCCAGCCCAGCCTCTGCTGCGCCGCACCCAGGACGGGGCCGGTCACCTGCTGCGGCAGCATGATGGCGCGGCTGGCCTCGTTGGCGCCGACGATCTCGTCCAGCAGCGCCGCCTTCTCGGCCTCGCCCAGGGCCGGGTTGTGCTTGACGGCGTCCACGCGGAAGAACGGGTAGCCGCCCAGCATTTCGTCGGCGCCCTCTCCAGTGAACACCACCTTGATGCCGGCATCGCGCACAGCCCTGCTCAACAGGTACTTGGCCACGCCGTGGCCGTTGAACATCTGGGTCTCCGCGTGCCACAGCGCATCCGCGTAGGCGTCGGCCACCTCCCGTCCGGTGATGGGGATAGGGTGGTACGAGGCCCCGACGAACTCTGCCTGCTTGCGTGCTATCGCGGCCTCGTCGAACAGCGGGTTGTCGAACGTGAGTGTGAACGCCCGTATCGGCCGTTCGATACCCTGTTGCGCCAGGCCCAGCACGGCGCAGGAGTCGATGCCGCCGCTCAGGTAGGAGGCCACCTCGACATCGGCCACCAGCCGCTGTTGTACGGCGTCCACCAGTGCATCGCGAAAGTCGGCGACCACCTCGGCCGGCGTGCGCGTGTCGCGCCGCAGTTCGTCCGCGGTGGGCATCTCCCAGTCCCAGTACGGGTAGATGCGTACCGCGCCGTCCCGGGCAATGGCGTAACAACCCTGCGGCACCGTGCCGATGCCCTCGAAATCCGTCTGTTCGTGGGGGCGCGACATGCCGGCGATGGCGCCCCGCAGGTCCCACCGGGCCGGCACGCCCAGGGCCAGCAGCGCCTTGATCTCGGAGGCGAAGAACACGTCGCCGTTGTGCACCGAGTAGTACAGCGGTTTTATGCCGAAGCGGTCGCGGATGGCGATCATGGCGCCGTCCCGCTCGTCGGCGATGATCGCGGCGAATTCGCCGCGCAGTTCGGTCGCGGCCTGCATGCCGCGCTGCCGGTACAGGTGCAGCGCGATTTCGCTGTCGCTGTCGGTCGCGAAGCGACAGCCTTCCGAACGAAGCCGTTCGCGGATGTCCCGGTAGCCGTAGAACTCGCCGTTGACGACCATGTGCAGGGTGTTGTCCGCGCTCGACATCGGCTGGCGGCCGTTGTCCAGGCCGATGATGGACAGCCGGGTGTGGCCCAGGACCCAGCGCCCGTCGGCGGACGTCCAGGTGCCGTGACCGTCGGGGCCGCGGTGCTGCAGTACGTCGAGCGCCCGATCGATGCGCTGCGCCGAAATGCCGTTACGGGTCATCGCCGCGAAGATGCCACACATGCTCGCGTCCCATACTTGTTATCGTTGCAGCAAGCCTAGCACGCTTCCCCGGGTTGGCTACTCGCACCGTTGCGCGCGCGGCAGGTTGCCGCCGCACCGCCTTTCGTGCCTCCTGCGCAACTCCT
>JAUIEP010000227.1 GCA_030428835.1 Gammaproteobacteria bacterium
TGCACAGATGTTCAGAAAACGTTGAAAGCAATAGTTCAGACCTGGCGGGAAGACCCGTGCGCAGCGTTCCAGGCTGCGCGTTCCGCCCGCCAACCATAACGCTAAAGAGGAAACGACAATGTACCCAATAAGATCCCGCAAGGTGCGAAACGGTGCGACCGGCCGCGGGCCGCTCGCCTGCACGGGCGCAGTGCTGCTCGCAATGGCGCTAACGCCGCCGGCGCTCGCCCAGGATGAGGAAGACGAGGCCAAGAAACCCGAGCGCGAGGAGGTACTCGTCACGGGTACCTACATCCGCGGTGTGCGACCGACCGGCGCCCAGGTGATCGGCATCACGGAGGAGGACGTGCAGATCTCCGGTGCCGTCAACGCCAACGACCTGCTGGCTACCGTGCCGCAGGTGACCAACCTGTTCAATGAGCGCACGACGGTGCCCAACGGTCAGCCGCAACAGATCCAGGTCGTGCGCCCCAACCTGCGCAACCTGCCGGGCGGCAACCTGGCGACGGGAGCGGCGACCCTGGTTCTCCTGGACGGCCACAGGCTGCCGTCAGTCGGCGTCGGCCAGGCGGCCCCCGACTCGGACATGATCCCACCCGGCGTTGTGCAGCGTGTGGAACTGGCAACGGACGGCGGCTCGGCGATCTACGGTTCCGACGCAATCGGCGGCGTGATCAACTTTATGAGCCGCAAGCGGATTGACGGTGTCGAACTCGATCTCGCCTATGGACTCGGCGATGACTACAACACCACCGACCTCAACCTCACCGCCGGACACGAGTGGGACACCGGCTCTGTCTACGCCTCCTACAGCTTCGGTGATCGCGATGAGCTGCTCGGCAAGGACAGGAGTTTCGCGCGGCGACTCACCTATCCAGAGCGGCTCGGTTCGGAGCGACGTTGTGCGCCGGCTAACGTCTCGGCGGGTGGTGTTAATTACGCCATGCCAGACCTGCAGCCCAATACCTTTGTTGCGTGTGACCCCACACAACAGTCCTCGCTGTCGCCAGAGCAGGAGCGCCAGAACTTCTTCGCGGGGTATTCCCAGGATATAGGCGACCGGCTCGAACTGGGGATATCAGGTTTTTACAGTGAACGGGATGTAACCGCCACGAATGGGCCGATCCTCGGGCTCTCCAATATCGGCCCGTCGAACCCGTACTACATGGATGTCGACGGCGGAGGTGGCGTGCAGAATGTCTCCTTCGACTTCTCGCCATACAACGGCAACGGCGGCGAGAACACCACGGACTTCACGGCCTGGAGTATCGCGCCGACGCTGAACTTCGAATTCGCGGACAACTGGATGTTGCGCACGCTCGTCAACTACGGCGAGGGCGAAACATCCTTCCGCAAGCCGGATTTAAGCTCTGCCCTGCTGAACGAGTACACCAGCGGAACGACGTTGGCGGACGCGATCAACCCTTACAGCATTGCCGATACGCAGAATACGGCACTGCTCGATGAGATCCTGGACTTCTATCTCACTGGCGACAGCAAGTCTGAGATGCTGCAGGCTCGCGCCATTGTCGACGGCAGCCTGTTCGAGTTGCCCGGCGGTGAGCTGCGGATTGCCGCCGGTGTGGAGTACTTCGACGAGAAGTTTGAGCAGCGCAAGTTTGATGGCCCTTCAGGTGGCGAAAAAGGCGGCTATCTGGATGCAGACCGCGATGTGCAGTCGGTTTTCGCCGAACTCTACGTGCCCATCATCGGCGAAGGGAACAGCATACCGCTGGTCAGCTCCCTGGCTGTGTCCCTCGCCGTGCGTTACGACGACTACAGCGACTTCGGCAGCACCTCCAACCCCAAGTTCGGCCTGGATTACAGTCCCTGGGACTGGATGACTATTCGTGGTACCTGGGGCGAGTCCTTCAACGCGCCCTCGCTGGTTGACCTGATCGAGGGTTCGCAAAGTACCACCAGCGTATTCCCGTTCGTGCCCATCGTGCCGCCGGACATCGCCATTCCGCCCGGTTCCTGGGCCATGGCGCTGCAGGGCGCAACGCCGGACCTCGACCCGCAGCGCGCGGAGACCTGGTCAGCCGGTTTCGATATCTTCCCGCCGGTACTCCCCGGCCTGCAGCTCAGTGCAACCTATTACGTTATCGAATTTGAAGATGCGCTTGGCAGGCCGCCCGTGTTCGACGCCAACCTGTTCTTCAGCAACCCCGGCTACCAGCAGTTTTACGTGATTGAGCCAACCAATGAGCAGATTGCGGCGGCGGCGGCCACGACGCGCAACCCCGAGGAAGCAGATGTATTGCTACAACCCGGCGCACCGAACACGTTCGAGATCATCGACTTCCGCACCACCAACCTGGGCAACAGTCGCATCAAGGGCCTGGACGCCTCGGTGAACTATACGGCCGACCTGGATTGCGGCACGTTGGACCTCGGCACGGCGGCCAACTTCCGGCTGACCAGCCAGAACCAGCTCGGCCCCGGCAACCCGTATGAGAGCGACCTGGACTTCGGCCAGCCGGAGTACTTCGTCACCACCTATGTAGGGTTCTCTACCGGCGCTATTCGCTCAAGGCTGACCTGGAACTACCGCGATGGTTACGATGTTCTGCCCGCCGAGAACGTCGACCAGGGCAGCGTGGACTCCTTCAGTATCGTCGATCTTTTCCTCGCCTACGACCTGCAGGGCGACGGTTGGCAGGAAGACCTGACACTGACCCTGAACGTGCACAACGTCTTCGATGAGGACCCGCCGGAGAACCGTCTCGACAACGGTGACGGCTACGCGAACGGCTTTACCGTCGGACAACTGTTTCAGTTTGGTATCAGGAAAACTTTCTAGCGGAAGCTGGATTGTGGGCGTTTGCGGGGACTTCTGTCCCCGCCTTTTTTCTGCTGCCAGGTTTTGTGAACACGCCCGGCCACACTGTGGGGTCGAATTCATTCGACCTGGCCTGCCCGACCACACTGTGGCGTCGAATTCATTCGACCTGTTTGTCTGCCCACACTGTGGGGTCGAATTTATTCGACCTGGCTTGCCCGGCCACACTGTGGCGTCGAATTTATTCGACCTGTTTGCCTGCCCACACTGTGGGGTCGAATTTATTCGACCTGGCTTGCCCGGCCACACTGTAGGGTCGAATTCATTCGACCTGGCCGGAGCGCTCGCAATAGCAACACCGGCCAGTATCGAGAACACAGCGCAGCGTCGAATAAATTCGACCCTACACAGCCAAAGCCACACCTTCAGGTGCATAGAATGAACAGATTCCCCATGCAGAACACCGGTAAACACTTACGAAACTTGCTGCTTACCTTTACATTCTCGGCGTTGCTACTGGGCGGCATCGACGCGCACGCTCGCGAACGCGTCTTCGTCCTCACCGACATCTCCAACGAGCCGGACGACGAACAGTCCCTGGTCCGCTTCCTGGTGTACGCCAACGAGTACGATGTGGAAGGACTGGTCGCCACCACCTCCACGCACCTGCGCAGCGGCCCACGCGAGGACCTAATCCGCCGACAGCTCGAAGCGTACAGCAAAGTGCGGCCGAATCTCGAGCAACACGCCGCCAGGTTTCCGCGTGCGGACCAGCTCGCAGCGTTAACGGCGACGGGGCAACCCGAGTACGGCATGGCGGCGGTCGGTAAGGGCAAGTCCTCTCCCGGCTCACGCCTGCTGATACAGGCCGCCGACAAGGCGGATGAACGCCCGCTCTGGGTCTCCGTCTGGGGCGGCGCCAACACGCTGGCCCAGGCGCTGTTCGACGTGCGCGCGCAGCGCTCGCCTGAGGAAGTGGCGGAATTCGTGTCCCGCTTACGCGTGTACACGATCTCCGACCAGGACGATGCCGGCCACTGGCTGCGCAGCGAATTCCCGGGGCTCTTTTACATCGTCTCACCGAGTACCCCGCAGGGCAGGGAGTACTATCGCGCGACCTGGACCGGCATCGCCGGCGACCGCTTCTACAAGAACGGCCCACTGCTGGATTTTGAACTGGTCGAGAACCCCTGGCTGCGCGAGAACATCATAGAAAACCACGGGCCATTGGGCGCGCTATACCCGGAAGTCGCCTACATCATGGAGGGCGATACGCCGTCGTACCTCGGCCTCATCGACAACGGACTCGGCTGGGCGGACAGTCCCGCGTACGGCGGTTGGGGCGGGCGCTACATCAGCTACCAGGCCTACGGCGAACCGCGTGAAATCTGGACCGACGACAGCCTGAGTCGCGACACGGTCGAGGTCGACGGCGTGGCATTCACCAGTAACCAGGCGACGATCTGGCGCTGGCGCAGGCACTTCCAGCACGACTTCGCGGCGCGCATGGACTGGACGGTCACCGCTGCATATGAAGGTGCGAACCACAATCCAGTCGCAGTGCTTAACGATGACACCACGAAGGAAGTGCTCAAACTGCAGGCCAGCCCCGGTGACACGGTGACGCTGTCCTGCGCGGGCAGCGACGATCCCGACGGCGACAAGGTGTCCAGCCAGTGGCTGCTCTACCACGAGGTCGATATGTTCGCCGCCGCAGCATCCCTGTCCGAAACAAGCGGCGCGACCACCGAGCTGCGCATCCCCGAGCGCGACGTGGCGGTAGGCACCGATGTGCATGTCGTCCTGACGGTCGAGGATGACGGCGACCCCGCCCTGGTGGCCTACCGCCGTGCGATCGTCACCGTGGTGGCGGGTGCGGATGCGCCGCGGTATTCCACTGTGAACAGCACGCTCGGCGAACTGGTCGACAATCCGCAGGCGTTGGCCATTCTGGAGCGCCACATCCCGGTGATGTCGCACAACCGGGCTATGCTGGAACAGGTCAGGCATCTGACGCTCATTGCCCTGCGGTCGTTCGTCCCCGGACTTACAGACGCCACGCTGGAGCAGATTGACACCGAACTAGCGGAGATCGAGTCACCGTGATTGCACTGAAGAATGGCTTAACTGCGGCACTGTTACTGCTGTGTGTCCTGCCGCATGCATTGCGAGCTGAAGAGACAGCGCAGGGCGCTCCCTACAAACCCCGCCTGATCGTCATCACCGACATTGGCACCGAGCCGGACGATGTGCAGTCCATGGTGCGCCTGCTCACCTACGCCAACGAGTTCGACATCGAGGGGTTGATTGCATCGACGTCGCGGCACATGCAGGACCGCGTGCACCCGGATTTCATACTGCGCCGCATCGAGACGTACGGCGAGGTGCTACCCAACCTGCGCGTGCACGCCGACGGC
>JAUIEP010000228.1 GCA_030428835.1 Gammaproteobacteria bacterium
ACAAGGGTTTCAACTTCACGCTGCACGAGCGGCGCGAGGTGTTGCAGATTATCCTCGAGGAACTGCGCGGTCTCGTGCCGCGTTATCGCCGCCTGGTCGCGAACGGGCAGGTGGAACTGAGCATGAGCCCCTACGCGCACCCGATCGTGCCGCTGCTGCTGGATATGGACAGCGCCCGCGAGGCCATGCCCGACGTGCACCTGCCCGTGAATACCAACTACCCGGGCGGCGCTGAACGGGCGGCCTGGCACATCACCCATGGCCTGGAAGTCTTCGAGCGGGTCTTCGGCCTGCGGCCGACCGGCATCTGGCCCTCCGAGGGCGGTGTGAGCCAGGCGGCGTTGTCACTCTTCGCCGAGCACGGCTTCCGCTGGGCGGCGAGTGGCGGCGGCGTGCTGGACAACAGCCACAACAGGGACAGCGGTTCTTGCGCGCACCGGGTCTACCGCTTCGGCGATGCGCAAATCGATTGCCTGTTCCGCGACGACGGCCTGTCCGACCTGATCGGTTTCAGTTACTCCGACTGGCGCGCCGACGACGCGGTCAACAACCTGCTGGGGCACATGGAGCACATCGCCGAACTCTGCCCGCAGCGCGAGGATTGCCTCATTACCATCATCCTCGACGGCGAAAACGCGTGGGAGTACTACCCCGAGAACGGCTACCACTTCCTCAGCCAGCTCTACGCGCGGCTGTCGACCAGCCCTCTGCTGCGACTGACGACAGCCGAGCAGTTTTTCGCGGAGCGCTCGCCCAGTCCGCACCACGAGAAGCGACTGGTCGCGGGTAGCTGGGTGTACGGCACCTTCTCCACCTGGATCGGGGAGCCCGACAAGAACCGCGCCTGGGAAATGCTGGTCGACGCCAAGCACTGTTTCGATGAGCAGGTGGCCTCGGGCCGGCTGAGCGCGGCGGAAGTGGCCGCCGCCGAGCGGCAACTCGCGATCTGCGAGGGCTCCGACTGGTTCTGGTGGTTCGGGGACTACAACCCGCCCGTCACGGTCAGCCAGTTCGACCAGCTCTATCGCCTGCACCTGGCCAACCTGTACCAGTGCCTGAAAGTGGAGGCGCCCTCGCAGCTCACCGAGGTCATTTCCCGCGGCGGCGGCTCACCCAGCCGCGGCGGTGTCATGCGTCACCACAAGGAGCACGAGGGCGAATGAGCGGTCTGCTGGGAGGGCGCCGGGCCGGTGTGCTGTTGCACCCGAGCAGCCTTCCCGGCGACGCCTACTGCGGTGACTTCGGACCCGATGCGTTTCGCTTCGTCGACCTGCTGGCCGACGCGGGCGTCAGCATCTGGCAGGTCCTGCCGCTCGGGCCGACCCATCCGGACTGCTGCCCCTACCAGAATGTCTCGGTGCACGCGGGCAACCCGGACCTGGTGAGCCTGCACTGGTTGCAGCAGCGCGACTGGCTGACGCCGTCCGAGGCGACTGGCGGCGCCGCCAGCCCGGCGGATAAACGCCGGGCGCTGGACACGGCCCATGAGCGCTTCCTGGCGGCCGGCGACACGGAGGCGGAGGCGGCTTTCGCCGCATTTCGCGCGCGTGAAGCCCACTGGCTGGAGGATTACGTGCGCTTCCAGGCGTTCCGGGACGACCTCGACGGCGCGCCCTGGTCGAGCTGGCCGGCCGGGCTGCGGCGCGCGGACTCCCCGGAGTGCACGCGCCGCGCGGCGGCACTTGCCGCCGCGATCGAACGCCTGCGCTTCCGCCAGTTCGTATTCCAGGTCCAGTGGCAGGCGCTGCGCCGCCACGCCAACGAGCGCGGCATCCTGCTGTTCGGTGACATGCCGATCTACGTGCACCTGGAGAGCGCCGATGTCTGGGCGCACCAGGGCGAGTTCCAACTCGACGCGGCGGGGCGGCCCGTGGTGGTCACCGGGGTGCCGCCGGACTACTTCTCCGCCGACGGGCAGCTCTGGGGGAATCCCCAGTATGACTGGGAGGGCATGCGCGAGCGTGGTTTCGACTGGTGGTTGCGGCGCTTCGCCTCGGCCGCGCAGCAGTTCGATATCCTGCGCATCGATCACTTCCGCGCCCTGCAGGCCTACTGGGAAATCCCCGCCGGCGCGGACAACGCGCGCGAGGGCCGCTGGGTGCCCGCGCCGGGTCGCGAACTCCTGCGGCTCGTGCGCGAACAGTTGCCGCAGCTGTGCCTCGTGGCCGAGAACCTGGGGACGATCAGCCCGGAGGTGGAAGCGCTGCGGCGGGAATTCGAACTGCCCGGCATGTTGATCCTGCAGTTCGCCTTCGACGGCAACCCGGAGAATCCCTACCTGCCGCACCGCCACACACCCGGGGATATCGTGTACACCGGCACGCACGACAACGACACGACGCTAGGCTGGTACGAGAGCCTCGACACCGCGACGCGGCGCGCCGTGTACGCGGCCTTCGGCGACCCGCCCGAGGACATGCCGCAGATGCTCATCCACCAGGCCATGGCGTCGGTCGCCGACACCGCGATCATCCCGTGGCAGGACTTCCTCGGCCTCGACGGGGCGCACCGTATGAACAAGCCCGGCACGCGCGAGGGTAACTGGCAGTGGCGCTTCCGCTGGGAACAGGTCGCGGACGGACTCGCCGCGGACATCCGGCAACTGCTCGCCGACACGGGCCGGCTCGCACCGGACGAGGGCGGCCGTCACCCGGCGGGCGTGGTTTCCGCGGGGCGCTAGGCCACGGCGTAGGCGCGCAGGAAGCAGCGGGTACAGTGGTCCACGTAGCTCGACGTGGGGAAGGGACGCGCTGCCTCGGACAGGCCCACCAGCGCCATGTCCACCGTGAAGCCGTTGATCGAGAACAGGTACTGCGCGGCGGCCATCAGCGGCTCCTCCACGGCGAGTTCGCGCCGCGCCGTCGCCTCGGCCAGGTAACGGGCGAGTGACTCCATCACCGGCTTCGGTCCCGAGTCGTAGAAAGCAATACCCACCTCGGGGTGGCGTTTGCTCTCCGTCATCACCAGCCGGTACATCGCCAGCGGTTTTTCCTCGGTCAGGCTGCTGATGAAGCGATCCGCGAACAGCGGCAGGAACGCCTGCGGGGGGAGGGTGAAATCGAGGTCTTCCCCGGCGATCAGCGCCTCCTCGCAGCGGCGCAGGATGCCCGCGCGCAGCAGTGCCTCCTTGCTGGGGAAGTTGTTGTAGATGGTCTGCTTCGACACGCCGGCTTCCTCGGCCACCTGCTCCAGGCTGGTCCGCTCGTAACCTTCCCTCGTAAACAGTTCCGCCGCTGCATTGAGTATCTGCTGGCGCTTTTCGTCCGACCTGGGGCGTCCGCGACCGGCCATGGCGAGTCCCTTGAATTATTAGACTAACGGGTCTAGTATAGGCTCTAATTAATAGACTTACTAGTCCATTTTATGGCGGAGAAGCCATGTTGTACCGCGTAAGAGACCTGTTCCGGGTCGCGCTCATCAGCGCCGGCCTCGCCCTCGGCCAGAGTGGTTGCGACGCGCAGGGCCGCGAGGAGCGCGAGGTTATCTACCAGCCGGTGGCGGCCGTTACCGCCGTGAAGAGCGAGCGTTTCGAGGTCTCGCGCTTCTTCACGGGCGTGGTGCAGCCCGCGCAGACCGCCGATATCGCGTTCGAGTTCGGCGGGACGGTGCAGACCGTGCTGGTGAGCGAGGGCGACCGGGTGGAGGAGGGTGACCTGCTGGCCCGGCTGGACACCGCGCTGCTGGAGATCGAGCGTCGCCAGCTGCAGGCGCAGCTGGCAGAGGCGGGGGCGACCCTGCGCCTGACGGAGGCCAACCTCAAGCGGCAGGACTCCCTCGAGGCGGACGGCTACGCGTCGCGCCAGCGGCGCGATGAACTCGAGGCCAACCGCGACGCCACCCGGGCGCGCATGCAACACCTGCAGGCCGCGCTCGACGGCAACCTCGTGCGCCAGGAAAAGGCGCACCTGTTGGCGCCTTTCGCCGGCGTCGTCGGCGAACGCTTCATGGAGCAGGGCAGCGCCGCCGCACCGGGCGTACCTGCGCTGACCCTGTTGGAGACGGGCCGCCTGGAGGCCCACGTCGGCGTGCCGCGACAGCTCGCGCGGGACATCCGGCGCGGCGACGTGGTTGACCTGCGCATCGACGGCGAAACCCTGCGGGGCGAGGTGCTGGCGGTAGGCGCGCAGCTCAAGGCGCGCTCCCACGCCGTGAACGTACGCGTTGCCATTGAACGCGACCGGTTTCTCGCGGGTACCGTGGTGGAACTTGCGCTCAACGACTATATCGATACGCCCGGGTTCGTGCTGCCGGACGCCGCACTCACCGCGAGCCTGCGCGGCCTCTGGCGCGTTTACGTGTTGCAGCCCGTCGAGGGCGGCCTGTACAGGGTCGAGGCCCGCGACCTGCAGTTGCGCTACTCCGATTCCCGCCAGGCGTTCGTGGAGGGCGGCATCCGCGACGGCGAGCTGATCGTCGCGTCCGGTACGCATCGCGTGGTGCCCGGGCAACTCGTGCGCCTCGAAGAAGACCCGGCATGATTCGCGCCCTGGTCGAAAACGGCAGGTTCCTGAGCCTGCTGACAGCGCTGTTGGTGGTTGCCGGCAGCGGCGCGCTGGTGACACTCCCCGTCGCAGAAGACCCCACGATGGTCAACCGCTTCGCGCTGGTCCTCACGCCGTTCCCGGGTGCCGCGGCGGAGCGTGTGGAGGCCCTGGTCACCGAGAAGCTCGAACTCAAACTGCGCGAGCTGCCGGAAATCAAGGAAGTGCAGTCCACCTCGGGGAACGGGCTGTCGAGCATCACCATTTTTCTCAACAACGACGTCGATGTGCCGGAGCCGGTATGGGCCGAGACCCGCGACATCATCAGCGATGTGCAGGAGGAACTGCCCGCGGGCGCGCTGCCGAGCCAGTTCCTCGACAACCGGGGTTACGCCTACACGCTCCTTATCGCGCTGCGTTCCGCCGCGGGGCACACACTGTCCCGCCAGGTGCTGCAGCGCTACGCGCGCGAGCTGCAGAGCCGCCTGCGTTCCTATCCCGGCACGGAATATGTCGAGATCGACGGCGAGGTCGACGAGGAAATTGTCGTCGAGGTGAACTCCGCCACGGCCGCGGCCGCCGGACAGACCGTGCAGTCGATCGCCGAGGCGCTGCGCCAGTTCGACACCAAGGACGCGGCGGGCCTGCTGGAAAACGACTACGGCCGCATGCAGGTGGAGATCGCGGG
>JAUIEP010000038.1 GCA_030428835.1 Gammaproteobacteria bacterium
CATGTTACGCATCGTGCAATGGACCACCGGTAATGTCGGGCAGCGCGCTGCCCGGGCGGTCATCGAAAACCCCGGCCTGGAACTGGTCGGCTGCTATGCCTGGTCGCCGGACAAGGTCGGCGTCGACGTGGGCGAACTCATCGGCACCGGGCCTGTCGGCGTCGCGGCAAGCAACGACATCGACGCATTGCTGGCGCTCAAGCCCGACTGCATCACCTACACGCCCAAGTTTCCCGACGTGGACGAGTGCGTGCGCATCCTCGAGTCGGGCTGCAACATCGTCGCGACCGCCGGCTTCATCACCGGCCACGCCCTGGGAGAGGACGGCCGTGCGCGGCTGCAGGCGGCCTGCGAGCGCGGCGGCAGCTCGATGTTCGGCGCCGGCGCCAACCCGGGCTTCCTCAACCTGCTCGGCCTCGTCTCCACCGTGATCTGCGACCGCGTCGACTGCATCACGGTGACCGAGTCCGTGGACTCCACCGGCTATGACTCCCCGGAGACCGAGATGCCCTGCGGCTTCGGGCGCCCCATCGACGACCCGGAACTGCCGGCCATGGCGCGCGCCGGCACCGCCGTGTTCGAGGACGCCGTGCGCATGATGGCCGACACGCTCGCCCTGGATATCGACGAGGTGCACTTCGAGGCCGAGTTCGCGCAGACCACGCAGGATCTCGACCTCGGTTCCTGGCAGATCGATGCAGGCTGCGTCGCGGGCATCTCGGCGAGCTGGCAGGGACGCGTGAACGGCGCCACCGTGCTGGATCTGAGGACGGTGTGGCGCAAGGGCAAACACCTGGAACCCGACTGGCAGGTGGCGCACGCCTACCTGGTGGAGGTGCAGGGGCAGCCCTGCGTGAGCACGCGGGTGCAGTTCTACCCGGGTGAGGACTTCCCGGCCACCACCTTCCAGGAGCTGATGGTGATCGGCATGATCGCCACCGCGATGCCCGCCGTGCACGCGATCCCCTCCGTGGTCGCGGCGCCTCCGGGCATTGTCACCTACGCCGACCTGCCGCTGACGACGGCGCGGGGGAGTATTTCCCACGGCCGCTGATCCGGACGGTTGTTCCGCCCGCGTTTTTCCTCAGAGTCGACTCGCGTCCTGCTTCACCGGCGAGGGGCTGCACCTGAAAGGCACCAAGTACTCCCGGGCGCATTGGCCGGAGATGACTTAACGCGCGGTTTGACGCTGGCCGGCAGTACTCCCAGGCTACTTCTAGACATCGACGACAACGACAGAACCACCGTAAGACGCTTGGCCTATCCGGGAGAGCCCGGGAGGGAATGCATATTGACTATAGTCACTGTTCAGAGTAACCTGTTAAACGATAAAGAGTTTTCGACATCGAGGCCTGAGGCGTTTCTTTGAACGCGGCGACAAGAGCAGGATCAATGCGAACCAACGCGACAAGGTGGCACTGATACTGGCCGATCTCGATACCGCAACGACGGTTGAACACCTACGGCTCCCCGGCTATCGGCTGCATGAACTCAAGGGCGATCTGCGGAATCACTACGCGGTCGATGTATCGGGCAACTGGCACATTACGTTTCGCTTTGATAACGGTGAAGTGCAGGACGTGGATTTAGTGGACTACCACTAGTAAGGAGTATGAACCCATGCCGATGAAGAACCCGCCGCATCCCGGCAGGCACGTCAGGGTGAATTGCGTGGAAGCCGCCGGCCTGACCGTGACCGAGGCGGCAAAGATGCTGTGTGTAAATCGCAACACGCTATCGAATTTGCTGAACGAGAAGGGCGGCATTTCCGCGGAAATGGCCGTCCGTCTTGAAAAAGTCGGTTGGGGTAGCGCGGATAGCTGGATGAGCCTGCAGATGAATTATGACCTGGCCAAGGTTCGCGCCCGCGAGGATGATATTACTGTGCGCGCTCTGGCTGATATGTTGTAAGCGCCGCCGCCGGACTACCAGTGCGCTGCCCGAAAATCCGGGTGCGCACGCCCCTTTCCTCTCCCGAATACGTTAATTGACGTACCCCGCTGCGTCGCTTGACGCATGGTTCGCCGCACCCCCACGGCCAATAATTCCTCTCCAGGGAAGTAACCGGATTGCTCGGTCCGGTACGACCGTTGCAATGACGAATCTGAACATGGAGTGGGGTTTATATGAAAAAAAGTCTTTACGGAGCGGCGGGCGCGGTGCTGTTGACCGCGACATCGGTGCCGGCCCTTGCCGGGGCGAAAATCGAGATTGGAGAGGAGTCCTGGGTCAGCGTGGGTGCCGGTATCCGCACTGCCTTCACCGCGGTGGAGGACGGCGCGCCAAGCGGCGACGACTACAGTACTGACTTCGACGTCCAGAACATCCGGCTGTATTTCACCGGCCAGATCACGGACAAGATCGGTATCACGTTCAACACCGATGAGATCTTCGGCGACGGTCCGGTGGACACGCTCGACGTGATCGCGCGTTTTGAGTTCAGCGAGGCCTTCAACGTCTGGATGGGCCGCATGCTGACGCCGGCGGACCGCATCGAGATGAACGGCCCGTTCTATACCGTGAGCTGGAACCAGTACACGGTGCCCCTGTACCCGTCCGACCAGGGCGGTGACGCCGGCCAGTACGGGCGCGACGACGGCCTCACCATCTGGGGCGACCTCGGCAAGTTCGACTACGCCGTCGGCGCCTTCGAGGGCCTGAGCGGCGGCCCCAACGACGAGGACAACCTGCTGTACGCGGCCCGCTTCGCGTTCCATATCCTGAACGAGGAGAACAGCCCAGCCTACTACACCAGCAGCACCTACTTCGGCGGCGAGGGCAATATCCTCACGGTCGCGGCCTCGTTCCAGACCCAGGACGGCGGTACCGGCAGCATCGCCGAGTCCGGCGATTTCGAGGGCTTCACCGTGGAGATCTTCTCCGAGACGGTGCTGGGCGACGCGGTGCTCAACTTCGAGGCCGAGTACAAGGAGTTCGACGCGGACTACACCGTGGGCTCGCCGGCGGCGGGCGACTGCTTCTGCCTGTTCGACGGGGAGTCCTACTTCGGGACCGCCGCCTTCCTGTTTCCCGGGAAGATGGGGCCTGGCCGTATCCAGCCCTACCTGCGCTATGTCGAGAACTCGCCCTCCGACGGTGACGACTCCGACCTGACGGAGTTCGGTGTGAACTACTGGATTTCCGGTTACAACGCCAAGCTCAACGTCAACTTCGGCACCGGCGACGCCAACATCAGCGGCTACAAGGGCGATGATGTCGATTCGTTCTCCATCGGCGTACAGCTACAGATCTGACAAACACCAACTGATTGAGGAATCACAGATATGAATTTCAAGAAACTCGTTTCGAAAGCGGCCCTCGCCGCCGGCGCGGCGGTGCTGAGCACCAGCCTCTATGCCGCCGACACCATCAAGGTCGGGGTGTTGCACTCGCTCTCCGGCACGATGGCCATCAGTGAGACCACGCTCAAGGACACGGTCCTGATGATGGTCGAGGAGCAGAACAAGAAGGGCGGCGTAATGGGCAAGAAGCTGGAGGCCGTGGTGGTCGACCCCGCCTCGAACTGGCCCCTGTTCGCGGAGAAGACGCGGGAACTGCTGACCAAGGAGGAGGTGGACGTCATCTTCGGTTGCTGGACGTCCGTGTCGCGCAAATCCGTGCTGCCGGTCATCGAGGAGCTGAACGGGTTGCTGTTCTACCCGGTGCAGTACGAGGGCGAGGAGAGCTCCAAGAACGTGTTCTATACGGGTGCCGCGCCGAACCAGCAGGCCATCCCCGCGGTGGATTACCTCATGAACGACATCGGCGCGACGCGCTGGGTGCTGGCGGGCACTGACTACGTCTACCCGCGCACCACCAACAAGATTCTCGAGGCCTATCTCAAGGCCAAGGGTGTCGCCGCGTCCGACATCATGATCAGCTACACGCCGTTCGGTCACTCCGACTGGCAGAGCATCGTCGCGGACATCAAGAAGTTCGGCAGCGCGGGCAAGAAGACCGCGGTCGTGTCCACGATCAACGGCGACGCCAACGTGCCGTTCTACAAGGAACTGGGTAACCAGGGCATCTCCGCGGAAGACATCCCGGTCGTGGCGTTCTCGGTGGGTGAGGAAGAACTCTCCGGTATCGACACCAAGCCGCTGGTCGGCCACCTCGCCGCCTGGAACTACTTCCAGAGTGTCGAGAGCGACGAGAACGAAGCCTTCATCAAGCAGTGGAAGTCATTCATCGGCGACGACAAGCGCGTGACCAACGACCCCATGGAGGCCACCTATATCGGCTTCAACATGTGGGTGAAAGCGGTTGAGAAGGCGGGCACGACGGACGTCGACGCGGTCGAACAGGCCATGATCGGCATGACCACGCCGAACCTGACCGGCGGCGTGGCCACGATGGGCAAGAACCATCACCTCTCC
Source organism: Gammaproteobacteria bacterium (assembly GCA_030428835.1). Lineage (GTDB taxonomy): Bacteria > Pseudomonadota > Gammaproteobacteria > Pseudomonadales > Halieaceae > Marimicrobium. Next base: position 4,377 of record JAUIEP010000038.1, read on the forward strand.
AAGCCGGTACTCATCGGTGAGATCCAGGAAGACGGACAGTTCCTGGTGGTGTGGGAAACCGACGGACTGGTGCCCGGGGATGCATGGTCGGACTTCCTGCCCGGTTCCAAGGACATCATTGCCGACTGGACGGCCCCCATCAAGTGCGGCAACTACAACACCGTCACCAAAGCGTGCTCGGGCCAGAATTATTGAATCCTGTGTGTCTTGAGAGGCCCTCGGGCCTCTCCTTTTTTTTCCTGAATTTCTTCCATTTCCCGGAGCTGAACCCTTGAAGCCTCGCTGGACAGTTTTGTTCACCCTGGTACTGGTCCTGTGTTGCGCCGCCGCGTCGGCACAGGAAACGGGCGACCCCAACGAGCTGCGCGCACTGGCGCAGCAACTGGCCGGCGCCTCCCTGAGCAAGATGCCGCCTATCCTGGAGCAACTCGGGGAGACCGGTGGCGAACGCGTCGTCCCGCTGCTGCGGGCGTTGCTGGAGGGCGACCTGTACAAGGTGAAGAGCACGGACGAGATCGTCCTGGGTGTCGAGCAGGGCGACGGCTACGCCGCCAGCGACGCGCTGGACGGCACCGCCCTCGGGGAGTACCCGTCATCTGACCTGAAAAAACTGCGCGTGAACAATTCGGTGCGCGTGCAGTTGCGCGGCATCATCGCCCGGCTGACGCTCGGCAGCGACAAGGTCGCGGTGCGCAAGGAGGCGGTGCGCAACATACTGGAGCGGCCCGACGAAGAGGGTGTCACCCTGCTGCGCGCGGCGTTGCTGCAGGAGACCGACGCGACGGTGGCCGACCTGCAGCGGCTGGCCATCGCCCTGTACGACATCAACCATACCGACGATCCGGCGCTGCGCCTGGAGTCGCTGCAACACCTCGAGGGCAGCGTCGAGCCCGACGCCAGGAACACGCTGTTGCGGCTTGTGGAGCAGGACGGCGACGGCAATTACCTGGAGCCCAACCCTGTTATCCGCGCCAGGGCGACCGCCCTGTTGCAGAACATCGAGAGCAAGGTCGAGTTCTACGAGCTGCTCGAGACCATATTCTTCGGGCTGAGCCTGGGGTCCGTGCTGCTACTGGTGGCGACCGGCCTCGCGATCACGTTCGGCGTGATGGGCGTGATCAACATGGCCCACGGCGAGCTCATCATGCTCGGGGCCTACACCACGTATGTCGTACAGCAGCTCATGCCCGGCAACATCGCGCTGTCGATACTCGTGGCGATCCCGGCGGCCTTCGTGGTCTCCGGCCTGGTCGGCATCGTCATCGAGCGCGGCGTCATCCGCTTCCTGCACGGGCGCCCCCTGGAGACGCTGCTGGCGACCTTCGGCATCAGCCTGGTGCTGCAGCAGGCGGTGCGCACCATTTTCTCGCCGCTAAACCGGCAGGTGGCCACCCCGGACTGGATGTTCGGCTCGCTCGAATTCAACGCGGTCTTCTCGATCACCTACAACAGGCTGTACGTGCTGCTGTTCGCGCTGCTCGTGTTCTTCCTGCTGCAGCTGATCCTCAAGAAGACGCCGCTCGGCCTGCAGGTGCGCGCGGTATCGCAGAACCGCGACATGGCGCGTTCGGTCGGTATCCGCACCGAGTGGGTGGACGCCATGACGTTCGGCCTCGGTTCGGGCGTGGCGGGACTGGCCGGCGTGGCGCTGTCCCAGCTCACCAACGTGGGGCCCAACCTCGGGCAGGCCTACATCATCGACTCGTTCATGGTCGTGGTCTTCGGCGGTGTCGGCAACCTGTGGGGTACGCTGGTCGGCGGCTTTACCCTGGGCATCACCAACAAGTTCCTGGAGCCGGTGACCGGCGCCGTGCTGGCCAACATCCTGGTGCTGGTGTTCATCATCCTGTTTATCCAGAAGCGCCCGCGCGGCCTGTTCCCGCAGAAAGGGAGAGCGGCCGAGTGAACCACAGTCTTTATGGGCAGTTCTCGGCCCTCCACCAACTGCGCGAGCGCGCGCCGCTGTTCCTCGCGGTGCTGTTCGGCGTCACCATCTACGCCGCGACCTGCAACCTGCTGCTGGCCGAGGACTCGGTCTTCCATGTCAGCACCTACACCGTCACGCTGCTGGGCAAGTACCTGTGCTTCGCGCTGCTGGCCATGGCGGTCGACGTGGTCTGGGGTTACTGCGGCATCCTCAGCCTCGGGCACGGCGCCTTCTTCGCCCTCGGCGGCTACGCCATGGGCATGTACCTCATGCGCCAGATCGGCGACCGGGGCGTCTACGGCAATCCGCTGCTGCCCGACTTCATGGTATTCCTCAACTGGCAGGAACTGCCCTGGTACTGGCACGGCTTCGACCAGTTCTGGTTTGCCATGCTCATGGTGCTGCTGGTGCCCGGCGTGCTCGCGTTCGTGTTCGGCTTCCTCGCGTTTCGCTCGCGCGTGGCCGGCGTGTACCTCTCGATCATGACCCAGGCGCTGACCTACGCGCTGATGCTCGCCTTCTTCCGCAACGAGATGGGTTTCGGCGGCAACAACGGTCTTACCGACTTCAAGGACATCCTCGGTTTCGACCTGCAGGCGGACGGCACGCGCGTGGTGCTGTTCGTGATCACGGCGGTTGTGCTGGGGCTGGCGTACTGCACCAGCCAGCTCATCCTCAGTTCGCGCTTCGGGCGCGTGATCGTGGGCGTCCGCGACGCCGAGGCCCGCGCGCGGTTCGTGGGCTATCGCACCGAGATGTACAAGGTCTGGCTGTTTGTTTACTCGGCGCTGCTGGCGGCGATGGCAGGCGCTCTGTACGTGCCCCAGGTGGGCATCATCAACCCCGGCGAGTTCTCGCCGCTCAATTCCATCGAGATCGTGGTGTGGGTCGCGGTCGGCGGCCGCGGCACGCTGTACGGCGCGGTGATCGGCGCCTTGTTAGTCAACTACGCCAAGACGCGCTTCACCGCGGTGCTGCCCGAGGTCTGGCTGTTCGCGCTGGGCGCCTTGTTCGTGTGCGTCACCGTGTTCCTGCCGCGCGGCCTGGTCGGCCTGGCGCAGCGCTGGCGACCGCGTCCGGCCGCAACGCCGGAGGAGGCCGCGTGAGCGTCAGGGACGTCATGCAGGAGGTCGCCCGGCGCGACCACGTCTGGCCCTTCCTGATGCCGAGTCGGGGGCCGCGGGTGGACGTGTCGCACAGCGTCATTCTCTACATCGAGGGGCTGTCGGTGTCCTTCGACGGCTTCAAGGCCCTCAACAACCTGAACCTGTACGTGAACGACGGCGAGCTGCGCTGCCTCATCGGGGCCAACGGCGCGGGCAAGACCACGCTGATGGACATCATCACCGGCAAGACGCAGCCGGACGAGGGCGAGGTGTACTTCGGGCGCTCCATCGACCTGCTCGGCCGCAGCGAGGCGGAGATCGCCGAGCTGGGTATCGGCCGCAAGTTCCAGAAACCCACGGTCTTCGAGGCGCAGACGGTGTACGCGAACCTCGAACTGGCGATGAAGTCCGACAAGCGCATCCTGCCGGTGCTGACCTCCCGGCTGACGCCCGAGAAGCGCGAGCGCATCGACGAGATACTCGACACCATCGGCCTGTCGGAACAGCGCGCGCTGGACGCGGGCTCGTTGTCGCACGGCCAGAAGCAGTGGCTGGAGATCGGCATGCTGCTGATCGCCGACCCCAGGGTGCTGCTGGTGGATGAACCGGTGGCCGGCATGACCGCGCAGGAGACCGAGCGCACGGCGCAGCTGCTCACGTCGCTGGCGGGGGAGCGCACGGTGATCGTCGTCGAGCACGACATGGAGTTCGTGCGCAGCATCGCGCGCACGGTCACCGTGCTGCACCAGGGTTCGGTGCTCGCCGAGGGCACCATGGACCAGGTGCAGAACAACCCCGACGTGATCGAGGTGTACCTGGGGGAAGAGCAATGATCCGCCTCGAGAAGGTCAACCAGAAATACGGCGGCACGCAGATCCTGTGGGACCTTGATCTCCAGATCGAGGCCGGTTCCTGCACCTGCATCATGGGTCGCAACGGCGTGGGCAAGACCACGCTGCTCAAGTGCCTGATGGGCCTGTTGCCGATCCACTCCGGCACGCTCGAGATCGGCGGCGAGGACTACGTGCGGCGCAACGCGGAATACCGGCCGCGCCAGGGTATCGGTTACGTGCCCCAGGGTCGCGACATCTTCCCCCTGCTCACGGTGGAGGAGAACCTGCGCACGGCCTTCGCCGCCGGGCGCACCCCGGGCCGCAGGATCCCGGACAGGGTGTTCGAACTGTTCCCGGTGCTTAAGGACATGCTGCGCCGCCGCGGCGGCGACCTGTCCGGCGGCCAGCAGCAGCAACTGGCCATCGGCCGCGCGCTGGTGCTGGACCCGCAGATACTCATCCTCGACGAACCGAACGAGGGCATCCAGCCGAATATCGTCAAGCAGATCGGCGACGTGATTACGCTGCTCAACCAGCAGGACGGGATGACCGTGATCCTGGTGGAGCAGAAACTCGGCTTCGCGCGCCGCGTGGGCCGGGAGTTCCGCCTCATGGAGAAGGGACGCGTGGTGGCCACCGGCCCCATGCAGGACCTCTCCGACGAGCTTATCGCCAGGCACCTGGCGTTGTAATGCCGACAATCCGTAACAGGAGGTTTCCAATGCGAATCGCACACGTTGTCCCCGCGCTGTTGCTGGCCGCGAGCGCCGGTGTTCACGCGCACCCGGGGGAGCATCACGGCACGCTGTCCACGGTGGTCGCACAGCTGTGGACCCATGCCGATCACTGGCCGGGGGCGCTGGCCCTGCTGGCGGTGGCCTCCGGCGCCGCCTGGCTCGCGCGGCGCAACAGCGGCGCGCAGCCGCGCCCGCACAGGGAGTGACCGCCAGTCTCGCGCGGCACGCCGCGACCGCCGGTACCTGGCCCGCCAGTCTCGAGTTGCGGGTGAACCGGCGCGGCGCGGCCAGCCGCCTGGCCCGCTGCCGTCACAGCGGGCCGCTGTATGTGCAGCGCGCGTTCTACCCGGAGGGCGACGACCTCGCGCACTTGTACCTGCTGCACCCGCCCGGCGGGATCGTCTCCGGCGACGAGCTGTGCGTGTCGGTCACCTGTGACGACGGGGCGCGCACGCTGCTCACCACGCCGGGCGCCGCGCGCATGTACCGCGCGCGCGACACCTTGCCACGGCAGAGCCAGCGCGTGCGCCTTGAGCTGCGCGAGGGTGCGAGCCTGGAGTGGTTTCCGCTGGAGACCATCGTGTTCGACGGCGCCTGCGTGGACATGACGACGGATATCAACCTGGCGGCGGGCAGCCGTTTCATCGGCTGGGAGGTGACCTGCTTCGGCCTGCCCGCCGCGGGGGTGCCGTTTGCGCGCGGCAGCTTCCGACAGCGCTACCGGCTGTGTCGCGACGGGGAGCCGCTGTTTGTCGACGCGCTCGATGTCGATGCGCGCCACCGCGCCGCGCTGCTGGACGGCCCCGCCGCGCTGCGCGGCCAACCGGTGTCGGGGTTTTTCCTCGCGGGGCCGTTTGCGGATGCGCTGCCGGAGGAACTGCGGGAGGCGTTGCGCGCGGCGTGCGAGGGGATGCACGCCGCGCTCACCTGTACCGGCCCGATGGTCGTGGGGCGCTACCTCGGCGGCAGCGCCGAGGCGGCGCGCCGGCAGTTCACCCGTTGGTGGCAGTTGTTGCGACCGGCACTGCTGGGGCGCGAGGCCTGCGCGCCGCGCATCTGGCTGACCTGATAACGAGGGAGAGGTATGGAACTGTTACCCAGGGAAAAAGACAAGCTGCTGGTCTTTACCGCCGCGCTGCTGGCGGAGCGACGGCTGCAACGCGGGTTGAAGCTGAACTACCCGGAGGCGGTCGCCTACCTGACGCTGGAGATCATGGAGGGCGCGCGCGACGGCAAGACCGTGGCGGAACTGATGAGCCTGGGGCGCGAGATCCTCACGGCGGACCAGGTCATGCCCGGCGTGCCGGACCTGGTGCACGAGGTGCAGGTGGAGGCCACCTTCCCCGACGGCACCAAGCTGGTGACCGTGCACGACCCCATTCAATGAAGGCTTGGCCGATGACGCACCGGTCAACAACGACCAGGCCAGTAGAGAGGACGCGAGGATGAAACCCGGAGAACTGTTCCCCGCCGACGGGGAGATCGAGTTGAACGCGGGCAGACCCACCGTGCAACTGCGCGTGACCAACACCGGCGACCGCCCGGTGCAGGTCGGCTCGCACTACCATTTTTATGAAGTGAACCCCGCGCTGGAGTTCGACCGCGACGCGGCGCGCGGTTTCCGCCTCAACATCGCCTCGGGCACCGCGGTGCGCTTCGAACCGGGCCAGGACCGCGAGGTGGAACTGGTGGCCTACGCAGGCGCGCGCAGGGTGTTCGGTTTCCGCGGTGAAGTGATGGGGTCACTGGAGGAGGGCGGCGCATGAGCCGGATCGACAGGAAGTCCTACGCGGCGATGTTCGGCCCCACCACCGGGGACCGCGTGCGCCTGGGCGACACCGCGCTGGTGATCGAGGTAGAGCGCGACTACACCACCTACGGCGACGAGGTGAAGTTCGGCGGCGGCAAGGTGATCCGCGACGGCATGGGACAGGGGCAATTGCCCGCGGCGCAGGTGGCGGACACGGTCATCACCAACGCGCTGGTCCTGGACCACTGGGGCATCGTCAAGGCGGACGTCGGCATCAAGCACGGGCGCATCAGCGGCATCGGCAAGGCCGGCAACGCGGACGTGCAGGACAACGTCACCATCCACATCGGGCCCGGCACGGAAGTCATCGCCGGGGAGGGCCAGATCCTCACGGCGGGCGGCATCGACGCGCATATTCACTTCATCTGCCCGCAGCAGGTGGAGGAGGCGCTGATGTCGGGCGTCACGACCATGATCGGCGGCGGCACCGGTCCCGCCACCGGCACCAACGCCACCACCTGCACGCCCGGCCCGTGGAACATCGGCAAGATGCTGCAGGCCACGGACGACCTGCCGATGAACTTCGGCTTTCTCGGCAAGGGCAACGCGAGCCTGCCGGTGCCGCTGGAGGAGCAGCTGCAGGCGGGCGCCTGCGGCCTCAAGCTGCACGAGGACTGGGGCACCACGCCCGCGGCGATCGACAATTGCCTGTCCGTGGCCGAGGCCTACGACGTGCAGGTGGCTATCCACACCGATACGCTCAACGAATCCGGGTTTGTCGGCGACACGCTGGCGGCGTTCCGCGGGCGCGCCATCCACACCTACCACACCGAGGGCGCCGGCGGCGGCCACGCGCCGGATATCATCCGCGCCTGCGCCGAGCCGAACGTGCTGCCGTCCTCCACCAACCCGACGCGGCCTTACACGCGCAACACGGTGGACGAACACCTGGACATGCTCATGGTCTGCCACCACCTCGACGCCTCCATTCCCGAGGACGTGGCGTTCGCGGACTCGCGCATCCGCAAGGAGACCATCGCCGCCGAGGATATCTTCCACGACCTCGGCGCGTTCAGCATGATCGCCTCCGACTCCCAGGCCATGGGGCGGGTGGGCGAGGTGATCACCCGCACCTGGCAGACCGCGCACAAGATGAAAGTGCAGCGTGGGCCGCTGGCCGAGGACAGCGAGCGCATGGACAACTTCCGCGCCCGGCGCTACGTGGCCAAGTACACGATCAATCCCGCCATCACCCACGGCATCGACGGCGAGGTCGGCTCTGTCGAGGTGGGCAAGCTGGCTGACCTCGTGCTGTGGAAACCCGCGTTCTTCGGCGCCAAGCCGTCGATGATCATCAAGGGCGGTTTCATCGCCGCGGCGCCGATGGGCGACCCCAACGCCTCCATCCCGACGCCGCAACCGGTGCACTACCGCCCGATGTTCGGCGCGTATCCCGGCGCAGCGCGCCGCACCTCGGTGAGCTTCGTCGCGCAGGCCGCGGTGGAGGCGGGCGTCGCCGCCGGCCTCGGCCTGGGGCGCTGTCTCGTCGCGTGTCGCAACACGCGCAGCATCGGCAAGGCCGACATGATCCTCAACGCGTGGCAGCCCAGCGTCACCGTGGACCCGCAGACCTACGAGGTGCGCGCCGACGGTGAGCTGTTGACCTGCGAGCCCGCGGACGAGTTGCCGCTCGCGCAGTTGTACAACCTGTTCTGAGGTACGCCATGATCGAAGTCTACGAACGCCTGCCGGCGGCGCCCAGCGAACGGATCCACGACCAGCTCGTGCTGGATCACCTGCAGCGTGAGAAGGGTCGCCTGCGCGCGCTGTCGTCCGGTGGCCTGGATGTCGGCATCTTTCTCAAACGCGGGCAGACCCTGCGCGTGGGGGAGATGCTGCGCTCGCGCTGTGGCAAGTATCTCGTGGTCGCGGGCGCGGAGGAGGAGGTGCTGCGCGCGGAAGCGGATGACTGGCTCGACTTCAGTCGCGCCTGCTACCACCTCGGCAACCGCCACACGAAGGTGCAGGTCGGCGAACGCTGGCTGCGCATCGCGCGCGACCACGTGCTCGGCGAGATGTTGCGCGACCTGGGCCTGCGCACGGTTGAGGAACGCGCGGTGTTCATTCCCGAACCCGGCGCCTACGCCGGTCGCGGCCATGGCCACCACCACGCTCACTGAGGGCGCGCTGCTGCGCCTGCTGCAGCTCGCCAGCGCCGCGCTGCCGGTGGGCGGCTACGCCTTTTCCCAGGCGTTGGAAATGGCGGTGGAACTGCGCTGGGTCAGCGACGAGGCGGACACCGACGCGTGGCTGCGGCAGCAGTTGCAGTACAGCGTCGCGCGCGTGGACGTGCCGCTGCTCCTGCGCCTGCACCGGGCGGCGTGCGCCGGTGATGTGCGCGCGCTGGTTTACTACAACGGCTATTGCCTCGCCTGTCGCGAAACCGCGGAGCTGCGCCTGACCGACACCGCGATGGGCGAGGCCCTGTGCCGCCTGCTGCGCGACCTGGGCGAGCCGGTCCCGCCGCTCGCGGGCGAGATCAGCTACACCGCGGCATTCGCCTGGACCTGCGCGCAACGCGACATCGACGCCGCGGCGGCGAGCCACGGTTACCTGTGGTCCTGGCTGGAGAACCAGGTGGCCGCCGCGACCAAGCTGGTTCCGCTGGGGCAGGCGTCGGCGCAGCGGTTGCTCGGCGCTCTGCTGCCCCTGCTGGCAGAGGCGCACAGCCTCGGCGCGCAGGTCGCGGACGACGATATCGGGGCGTCGCTGCCGGCGCTGGCACTGGCCAGTAGCTGGCACGAGACCCAGTACACACGTTTGTTCAGATCCTAGAAAGGAGAGTCTTGATGAGTAACAGACAAACCCTGCGCGTCGGCGTCGGCGGTCCGGTGGGCTCCGGCAAGACCGCGCTGCTGCGCGCGCTGTGCGCCGCGCTGCGCGATACCTACGACATCGCGGTGGTCACCAACGACATCTACACCCGCGAGGACGCCCAGTTCCTCACCCGCCACGAGGCGCTGTCGGCGGACCGCATCATGGGTGTGGAAACCGGCGGTTGCCCGCACACGGCCATCCGCGAGGACGCCAGCATGAACCTCGCCGCGATCGACGAACTGCAGCGCCGCCACCCGGGGCTGGACGTGATCTTCGTGGAGAGCGGCGGCGACAACCTGTCCGCGACCTTCAGCCCGGAACTATCGGACCTGACGCTCTATGTCATCGACGTCTCCGCCGGCGACAAGATCCCGCGCAAGGGCGGCCCCGGCATCACCCGCTCCGATCTGCTCATCATCAACAAGACCGACCTCGCGCCGCTGGTGGGCGCGTCGCTGGAGGTGATGGACCGGGACGCGACGAAAATGCGCGGCGAGCGCCCGTTCGTGTTCTCCAATCTGAAAAAAGGTGAGGGACTGGACGATATCATCGCCTTCATCGTCGCCGCGGGCATGCTGCCGGAGCGACAACTGCCGCACCGCGCGCAGGGTTAGCACCCGGCGCGCGATGCCACCGCGCATCACCGCCTGCCCCGGTCAGTCGTCGTCCAGCAGGAAGCGCAGGGCGATCGCGGCCGCGGAGGTGCGGTTGTCCACCTCCAGTTTGCGGAAGATCTGTTCCAGGTGCTTGTTCACCGTGCGCGGGCTGGTGTCGAGGATCTGGCCGATCTCGCGGTTGGTCTTGCCGTTGCCTATCCAGTACAGCACCTCGGACTCGCGCTCGGTGACCGGCAGGTGCACGCGCAACTTCTGCGCGCCGGTAGGCGCCTTGCCGTCCAGCAGTTTGAGCAGGATGCCGTCGCCGTCAGTGCGTTCCACCAGCTTGACCTCCAGCGGATAGTCCAGCGCCTGCAGGCGCAGCGCCTGCCCGGCGGCGGGCGTGAAGGCCAGCCAGTGGCGCAACTGCCCGGCGAGTTCCTCGGCCAGCCACGCCTCGGTGACACCCGCGCGCTGCAGCAGTGCCCGCGCCTGTGGCGTCGCCCACTGCATGACGCCGCGGTTGTTCACCGTGAACAGGTGCTGCCCCGTGCTGTCCAGCGCGAGCTGCGCGCTCTGCTTCAGGTGGGCGTTGGCCAGGTGCACGCGCATGCGCGCCACCAGTTCGTCGATGTTCACGGGCTTGGTCAGGTAGTCCACGCCGCCCGCGTCCAGTCCGCGCACGATGCTCTGCGTGTCCGACAGGCCGGTCATGAAGATCACCGGTATGTCGGCCAGCCGTGGTTCCGCCTTCAGCAGGCGGCAGGTCTCGAAGCCGTCCAGGGTGGGCATGATGGCGTCGAGCAGGATGATGTCCGGGCTGATCTTGCCCGCGATGGCCAGCGCCTGGCGGCCCTCCAGCGCGATCAGTACGGTATAGCCCTGCTGTTCCAGGGCGGCGTTCAGCATGCTCAGGCTGTCCGGCGAGTCGTCGACGACCAGGACGATACCCCGGGTGCCCTGTAGTGTGACTTCCGCGGTTTGCGTTGCGTGCGACATCAGACTGTACTCCTTTTCAGCAGGTCCACGATTTCCGTGTAGCGCATCTGTCGCGCCAACAGGCCCAGTTGTTCGAGCGCGGAGAGCGGCAGCAGCCCGCCCTGCTGCAGCTGGTCGAGTTCATCGTTTACGCCGCGCGAGTAGCCGATCTCCGCGAACGCCCGCAAGCGGCTGACGTTGGCGGCGGTGCCGGCGGAGATCGCGAGCGACAGGTGTTCGCGCTGCGCCGTCTCCTCGGGCCAGCGGTAGATCCACTCGAGGTCCAGCAGTGCGGCGAGCAGGTCGGTGAGTGCCGCCAGCCGCAGCGGCTTGACCATGTAGGCGTCGTGCGCCGTGTCCGGGTCATTCCCGGCGGGGCGTTCCTGCGCGTCGGCGGACACCATCACGATTGGCGCCTCGACGCCGCGCTCACGGAGGCGGCGCGCGAGCGCAAGGCCGTCCATGCCGGGCATGGAGACATCGAGCAGGAACACGTCCGGCGCGTTCTCCCGCAGCAGCCGCAGGCAGTGGTGCGCGTCCTCCGCCTCGATCACCCGGAAACCCAGCGGCACGAGAAAGTCGGCGAGCAGGCCCCGGTGTATCGCCTCGTCGTCGGCCACCAGCACGGTCTTCACGTCGCCCTGGTAGCCGGTGATCATCTGGCTCGCGGAGCCATAGGCGGGCGCGGTGTCCACGCGGGTCAGCATCAGGGTCAGTGTGAAGGTGCTGCCGGCGCCGGGCGCGCTCTGTACATCGAGGTCGCCGCCCATGATCTCCGCCAGCAGCTTGACGATGGTGAGGCCGAGGCCCGTGCCGGCGATGTCCGCGGCCTCGTGGCTGTGCACCCGCTCGAAGGGGTTGAAGATGCGCGGCAGGTCCTGCGCGTCGATGCCGATGCCGGTGTCGATCACGCTGATCCTGGCGACCTGGTTGCGGTAGCTGGTGCGCAGCGTCACCTCGCCCGTGTGCGTGAACTTGACGGCGTTGGAGAGCAGGTTGATGAGAATCTGCCGCAGGCGCTTGCCGTCGGTGATCACAAAGCGCGGTAGCCCCGCGTCGGCGACATAGGTGAAGCGGATGTTCTTCCCGGCTGCCTGCAGGCTGAACATGTCAACCAGTTCGTCGAGCATGGACGCGAGGTCCACCCGGTCGCGGTAGATCTCCAGCTTGCCCGCCTCGATGCGCGAGATGTCCAGCAGGCCCTCGATCAGGTCGGACAGGTATTCACCGGAGCGGCGCATGATCGCCAGTGAATCGCGGCGGTCGGCGGGGATGCGCTCGTCGCGCGCCAGGATCTGCGCGTAGCCGAGTATGGACTGCAGCGGCGTGCGCAGTTCGTGGCTGATGCCGCCCAGGTAGCGGCTCTTGGCATCGTTGGCCGCCTCGGCGAGTTCCTTGGCGGTCTGCAGTTCCAGGTCAGTCCGCCGGTGCGCGTCGATCTCCTCCAGCAGCAGGCCGGTCTGCCGGGCCGACTCCTCCTGCGCCACCGTGCGACTCTCGTGGGCGAGCAGGAACAGCCAGGCGATGACCCCGAAGATGATGAGCAACAAGAAGAACAGCGTCTGCAACATGTCGCGCAGCGATTGCGCCAGCACCGGGTCCTGCGGACTGCTGTGGTAGTAGGCCAGGGACAGCATCCCCGCGCAGGCGAGGGAGATGAGCGTGAGGATGCCCAGCAGTCGCGCAAGGCGGGTATCGAGCAACGCCAGGTAGCGTTCCGGCACGACCTTGCCCAGCAGTAGCAGCGTCTGCGTGGAGAACCGCGCGTCGTCCTTGCAACTGTCCTGGCAGCGTGAGTCCAGTGTGCAGCACAGCGAGCAGATGGGCCCCTGGTAGGCCGGGCACAGGCTCATGTCCTCGGTCTCGAAGTGGTTTTCACAGATCACGCACTCGTGCTCGCTGTGTGCGAGCAGCGCCTCGTCCGGCCCCCGGGCGATGTAGTAGCGGCCGCCGGTCACCCAGGCGATCAACGGCACCATGATGAAGGTGCAACCCAGCGTGATGAAGTGGGTGAGCGCCTGGGCGTTGTCTCCCAGCATGCCGAGGTGGCACAGCATGCCCACCGCGGTGGCCACGAACATGGAACCCACACCCACGGGATTGATGTCGTAGAGGTGGGCCCGCTTGAACTCGACAAAAGGCGGGCTCAGGCCCAGCGACTTGTTGATCAACAGGTCGGCGCTCAGTGAGCCCAGCCAGCTCACCGCGATGATCGCGAAGGCGGAGAGGATATTTTCCAGGGCGCGGTAGATGCCCAGTTCCATCAGCAGCAGGGCAATGCTGACGTTGAACACCAGCCACACCACGCGGCCCGGGTGATTGTGCGTGAGCCGGGAGAAGAAGTTCGACCAGGCGATGGAGCCGGCGTAGGCGTTGGTGACGTTGATCTTGAGCTGCGCGATGATCACCATCACGCCCGCGAGTACGAGGGCGACACCCGGCGATTGTGTGACGTAGCTGTACGCGGCCTGGTACATGTGGGTGGGGTCCGCCGCCAGGTCCGTACCCACCCCCTGGCTGAAGGCCAGCCAGGCGAGGAAGGAGCCGAACAGCATCTTGGGGATGCCGATGAAGACCCAGCCGGGGCCCGCCATGAGCAGCGCGGCCCACCAGCGCGCGCGCCCGGTCTCCTCTTGCGGCGGCAGGAAGCGCAGGTAGTCGACCTGTTCGCCGATCTGCGCCATCAGCGCGAACAGCACGGAGGAGGCGGCGCCGAACAACAGCAGGTTGAAGTGGCCGTCGTGCCGCGGCGAGTCCGTGGCGCCGGTGAACGTCGTCCAGCGCTGCACCGCGTCCGCCTCGTGGTAGATGACCGCCGCCAGCGCCATCACCTGCAGCGCCAGCCACAGGTAGTGGGTACCCACCTGGAAGCGGGAGATAAAGGTGATGCCGTGGGTCACGATGGGAATCACCGCCACGGCGCAGAGGATATAGCCGATGGCGGGCGGGATGCCGAACAGCGCCTTCAGCGCCATGGCGAGGATGGCGGCCTCGATGGCGAAGAACAGGAAGGTGAACGACGCGTAGATGAGAGAGGTGAGCGTGGAACCCAGGTAGCCGAAGCCCGCCCCGCGCGTGAGCAGGTCGATGTCCACGCCGTACTTCGCCGCGTGGTAGGTGATGGGCAGCCCGGTGACGAAGAGCACCAGCCCCACGGTGAGTATCGCCAGTGCGGCGTTGGTGAACCCGTAGCTCAGGGTGATCGCGCCGCCGATGGCCTCGAGGGCGAGGAACGCGGTGGCGCCCAGCGCGGTCAGCGCGACCACGCCGGGGCTGAAGCGACGCGCGCGCTTGGCGGTAAAGCGCAGGGCGTAGTCTTCCAATGTCTGGTTCGCGACCCACTGGTTGTACTGGCGGCGGGTGCGGAATATCTCTTGCGAGGGGCGCGCGTTCACTCTTGTTGTTGGGGCCTCGCGATCATGGCCGGGCCGGCCTGTTCAGCCGAAAAACATCGCAAGGAACGTGCCACGCGGTCGGCTACCCCCGGACGCGGGTCGCGTTGGATTATCCAGCGTGCGAATACGCCCGACGCACGGGTGAGGCCACCCGCTACACGCTATTACCTGGGGATAGGCGCCCGGGGTATGACCCCGTCGACGGGGTCGTGCGCCAAAATGTCTCGCGCGTGCACCACATTAGATCGCTGTATCCTCGTGCCGGGGTCATGGACTGCCTGCGGAGCGCCCACCTTCAGGACTGCCGGATGCCCGTCGCGTCGGATGCCTTGAACACGGCCGTCGGCTCCACGGCCTGGAACGCGAGCACCGGCAACACCCGCGACGTCGACGCCTGGTAGTCCGCGTAGAACGGGTGGCAGTCGATGAAGAACGTCCAGAGCTTGTCCCGCTCGGCACCTTCGGCCTCGCGCCACGTGGCGCGGAACGCCTGCGTGGCGATCTGTATCTCCAGCTCCGGGCTGGCGATGATATTGAGGTACCACTCCGGGTGGTGATCCGCGCCGCCCTTCGAGGCGCACACGATCACCTCGCCGCCGATGTCGGCGTAGGTGAGCGGCGTGATGAAGGTCTTGCCGCTGTTGCGGCCGCGGTATTTCACCAGGCAGTGCGTGGCGAAGTAGCGGCCGCCGACGGCGGTGATGTCCATGATGTGGCCCTCCACACCGCCCGAGGTGAGATAGGCCTCACGGTGATCCGTGACCCAGTCGCGGCGCGTGGCGCTGATGGCGGCGGATGATTCGTCACTCATGTTGTGCTCCTCTCAATCGTTGTCGAACGCGTGCGCCGTTCAGTCGCCATACCTCAGGTCGACATGGGTCGCCTCGCCGTTGGGGCCCATGGGCGAGTCCCATTCTATGACCGAGCAGACGGGATTGGCATGGGAGGCGAAGAGTTTCTGCTCGTCCGCCTTGATAGCCGCCAGTCGCTCGGGGTCCTGCATGACGCGCTGCGAGTTCTCGAAGTCCTCGCGGCTGTTCCACCAGATCTCCATGATGCAGTCGTAGCCCGGGTCGTGGACCTCGCCGGTCACGGGGTTCTTCTCGTGCTGCAGGTAGCGCCTTACGTAGCGCACGGCGTTGGGTATGGAGGGCGAGCGCCCCATGCGCTTGGACAACTGCGAATGCTGGTTCTCGTAGTAGTCCATGAACTCCTCCATGGACATGTCCGGGTGCTTGCGGAAAAAACAGATCTGCTTGAACACGTCGGGTCCTCGTTATGTCGGTGTCGTGTGCGCCGATGCGATTCCATGTGTTCCGGGTACAGCGGCGCAACGTTATTCAAAGTAATAGCCGCGCAACCCGTCGAATGCAACCACGGGATCGCGCGCAATCCCCGCCGGGCGTTGGTTATCCTGCAGGCAAGAGGCGGGTGCTGCTCGCCGGCTGTCAGGGAATAACGCCCTGCGCCTGCAATGCGGCGATGCGTTCCCAGTCGTAGCCCATCTCGAGCAGCACGGCCTCTGTATGTTCGCCGAGTTCCGGTGCCCGTCGCAGCGCCGGGGGAGTCTCGTCGAACTGCACGGGGACCGCGGGCAGCCGGTATGCCGGAGCGCCGCCGGCTGCCTCGACCTCGCCGATGTAGCTGTTGGCGATAACCTGCGGGTCGTCGGGCAGTTCCTCCATGCGTTGCACGGGAGCCCACGGAACGTCGACGCTGCGCAGTACCTCCTTGCACTGTGTAAAGCTGCGTTTACCGAACTCGCCGTCCAATGCCGCGATGCACTCGGCGCTGTTGGCGCGCCGCGCTGCGATATCCGCGAACCTCGGGTCGTCCACCAGGTCCTCGCGGCCGAGCGCGCGACACAGCTCCGGCCAGTGGCGATCACCCTGCAGCATCATGAGCTGGATGAAGCGCCCGTCGGCGGCGCGATAGGTGCCCGTGAGTGGGTTGGGGGAGTTCGTGCGTTCGCCCGGGCGCGGAATGTCGCGGCCCTGGAGCACGCTTAGCAGATCCGAGGAGAGCGTCCACATGGCTGTCGCAAGCAACGAGACGTCGACCACCGACCCCTCTCCCTTGCGCTGTTGTTTCAGCAGGGCGCCGGCGACGCCGAAAGCAATCGCCATGGCGCCGTTGCGGTCGCCCATCGCGCCGCGTTGCGTGATCGGGTAGTCCCGGTCGGGAGGCGTCAGTGCATCGGCGACGCCGCCGCGCGCGAAAAACGCCGAGGCGTCGTAACCGGCCTGGTCGGCGTCCGGGCCGCGCACACCGAAGCCGTGCCCCCTGGCATACACCAGGCGCGGGAAGCGCGCGCGCAACTGGTCGGCGTCCAGTCCCAGGCGCTGCAGCGCCGCCGGTCGCAGGCTGGTGAGAAAGACATCGGCGGACTCCAGCAACTGGAACAGCACATCGCGACCGGCTTCCGCTTTAATATCGATGGCGAGGGAGCGCTTGCCGCGGTTGGCGAGTGCGACCGACAGGTTGACGCCGCCGCTGTCCGTGCCGATGCCCTGGGTGGCCAGCGCGCGGTAGGGGTCGCCGTCGGGGTGTTCGACGCGAATGACATCGGCGCCCCAGTCGGCGAGCAGGGCGCCGGCCACGGGCACGAAAACCCACTGGGCGAGTTCGACCACGCGTACGCCCTCGAAGATATCGGTCACGGGTTCCATGGGGTGCCCCTGTGTTGGTGAGACGTCTTGCAGACGCTGCGAAGGCCTTGCCAGCCGTTACCTTCGGCGGCCTTTTCGATCGACTGCAAGTTACTCTAAAGGCAACAAAAAGTTGTGTCAACGCCGCCAGATTTCGGCCGTCTCATTCGCCGCTGGGCGCTGATAGGGCGGTTTTCCGCCACCCGGGGGCCGTGCCCTCGATCTAAAACGCAACTACTAGTTGACATTAATCCGAGCTGCCGCCTAAGCTGTCTCCCTGGTGGTGATCGGTGCGAGGCGGCCCCTTCCCCTGGGGTGAATTTCCGGGGGTTGGCACGGCGCCGGCTTGCAGGCGCGGGAGGATGGCGCAGGTGAACAGCTTATGAGTACCGCGGTTGCGGGTAAGAAGCAGGCGCGCGGGAGTGACCGCCGCACCAGCGGCGTGCAGCGCCAGGGTCGCGCGGCGAAGGTGGTCGAGAGCGTGCTCAAGGCCACCGGCGAAGAACTCAATCGCGTCGGCTATGCCAACCTGCGCGTGGAGTCTGTGGCGGAGCAGGCGGGCGTCAACAAGACCACCATTTACCGCCGCTGGCCCACCAAGGCCCTGCTGGTGTCCGACACGCTCGATTCCCATTTCCAGGCCGACCGCGAGATGCCCGACACCGGCAGCCTGCGCAACGATTTCATCGAGTATCTCGGCAACATGGCAACGCTCAGCCGCGCCGCCATGTGGCGCGGCATACTCTCCGCGCTTTCCGGCCGTACCGACCCCGAGGTGGAAGCGGTGGCGCGCAAGCTCTACCTGCGCGAGCGCCATTTCAGGACGCGACTGGTACAACGCGCTATTGATCGCGGCGAACTGCCGCGCCAGGCGAACGCCGAACTGGTGGGTGACATGTGCTCCGCGCCGGTGCTGCGGCGCCTGCTGACCTTCGGCGAAATTGTCAAGCAAGACTATATTGAAGCGGTCGTCGACACCGCGCTGGCCGGCACGGTGGTGGTCGCGGCGCGTGGCGGCGTCGACAACCTGGTTTACGGCAGGGATTGAGAGCCCTGCGCACGCACGGGAGAACAGGCATGGCGGAATCACTGGTAGCTGAAGACGCGCGTTACGCGCAGTTGTTCGACGTGGTCAAGGAGGCGTCGTCCCACGGCGGCGACGTGTTCGGTGATCTCACGCCCGGCATGAATGCCCTGCGCGACAGGTACCCGGTGATGAAGGGCTCCCTGCGCGAACTGCTGGAGCTGCCGCCCGCGCCGCACACGATGTACGAGAACGAACGGCCGCACTACACGGTGCTCAACTACGCGCTGTGCAACCGGGCACTGCGCGAGAACCTGCTGTTCTCCTCCGAGGTGTACGAGGAGAGTCCCGGTGTGCGGCAACTCGGCAAGGTGATCCTCAAGATGGTGGGCGACGAACACCTGCGCTACCGCAAGATGGTGCAGCCCATGTTTATCCGGCCGCGCGCGATGACCTGGTGGCGCAAGAACTGGATCGAAAATTCCGTTGCCGCGCTCATGGAGCGCCTGGGCACGATGGATAAGGCCGACCTCAACCTGGATCTCTGCGCGCGCCTGCCCGTCAGTATCGTCACCCAGGGCATGGGGCTCGGCGGCGAGGATGCGCTGACGTTCCGCGTGCACCTGCAAAAGAGCATGATGGCGCGCACGCTGCCCATTGAAGAGGTGATGCAGGCCTCCGGCGAAGTGCAGCGCATGTTGAAGGAGGTAATCTCATCGCGCCGGGAAAACCCGCAGGACGACGTGGTGACCGAACTGGTGCGGTGCGAGCTGGAACTGGAAGACGGCAGCACGCGACCGCTGGAAGACGATGAGATATTCGCCTACTGCCGCCTGATCATCCTCGCTGGCGGCGGCACCACCTGGCGCCAGCTCGGCATCACCCTGTACCAGTTGCTCAGCAACCACCAGTTATGGGAGGCCTGCCGCGAGGATCGCGACCTGGTGGAGCCGGCCATTGAGGAGGGCGCCCGCTGGATGCCGACGGACCCGGTGTTTTCGCGCCTGGTGAAGGAGGACGTGGAGCTGGAGGGCGTGACCATTCCCGCGGGTTCGCGACTGGACATGTGTCTCGGCGCCGCCAACCGCGACCCGGCGGTGTGGGACAACCCCGACGTGTACGACATCCACCGCCCGCGCGGCGACAAACCGCATCTCGGCTTCGGCATGGGACCGCACCGTTGCCTGGGGCTGGAGGTGGCCAAGCAGGAGATGGTGGTGGCCATCAACGCGCTGCTGGATATATTCCCGAACCTGCGCCTGGACGCGGCGGCGCCGGAGCCGCAGTTGCTCGGTGGCCTGGAACAGCGCGGCATGTCCGCTATTCCTGTCGTTCTCAAGTAACGGTGCCGCCGGTGACCGAACAACAGCCAGCGGGATTCGTTAACGGCGCGTTCATCGCGGGCGCAGGTGCCGACATCTGCGTTGAGGACCCGTCCACGGGCGTGGCATTCGCGCGCTTTCCCGGCCTGGATGTCGCACAGGTGGCGTCCGCCATCGAGGCCGCGCGCGCGGCCTTCGACAGCGGCGCCTGGAGCGGGTTGCCGGCGCCGGAACGCGCGGCCGCGTTGCGTCGTTTTATCGGCGCGCTCGCCGCGAGGAGCGAACACATCATCGATACCGTTGTGCGCGAGGCCGGCTGTCCGCGGCACAGCGGCGTGATGATGGCGCAGGTGCTGGCGCCGCTGAAGCAGGCGGGCGACACCCTCGAGTTGTTCCTGTCGCTGCCGGAGGTGGAGGAGAACCCGCTGCCACTGGCCGAGCGCATCAATCCCATGGGCCAGGTAGTGCAGAGCCTGCGCCGCTTCACGCCGACCGGTGTGGTCGCTGCCATCGCCGCGTACAATTTTCCGTTCTACACCGCGCTGTGGAAGGTGGTGCCCGCACTCATCACCGGCAACACGGTGGTGTTGCGGCCGAATCCGCTCACGCCGTTGTCTGCGCTCGCGCTCGCCGAGGCGGCGCATGAGGCGGAGCTGCCGCCGGGTGTGCTGAATATCGTGCTCGAGGCGGGGCTGGAGGGCAGCCGGTTGCTGACCACTGACCCGGCCGTGGACATGGTGGCCTTTACCGGTTCATCGACCGTGGGCGAACAGGTCATGGCGCAGGCGGCGCCCACCATGAAGCGCCTGCAACTGGAACTCGGCGGCAAGTCCGCGCAGGTCTTCCTGCCCGACGCGCTGGACCAGGTGATCGCCGCCGCCATGGGCGTGTGCATGGCCCACGCCGGGCAGGGCTGTGCGCTCGGTACGCGCCTGTTTGTGCCGGAAGGCAGCAAGGCGGAACTCCTGCAACACCTGGCGGCGGTCGGCTCCATCAGGGTCGGCCCCGCGGACGACCCCGACACGCAGATGGGCCCGCTCATCAGCCGCGCGCAGGTGGAACGCTGCGAACACTATGTACAGGCGGCCGTTGCGCACGGCGCCACGATCGTGGTCGGCGGCGAGCGGCCCTCTGGCCTCGGCGACGGTTTCTACTACGCGCCCACGGTGCTGGACGTGCCGGACAACGACAATCCCGCCGCGCAGGATGAAATCTTCGGGCCGGTGGTCTGCGTCATTGGCTATCGCGACCTCGACCACGCGGTCGCCATGGCCAACGACTCGCGCTTCGGCCTGTCTGGCTATGTGCACGGCAAGGACCGCAAGGCGGCTCTCGACGTCGCGCTGCGCATCAACAGCGGCACGGTGAACGTGAACGCGGGACTCATGAGCGCGTACGCGTCGTCCGGTGGCCAGCGCATGAGCGGGATCGGCCGCGAACGCGGCATCGAGGGACTGCGCATCTACCAACAACTCACCTGCCTGAACATTGGGGGACTCTGAGTCATGCAAGGGTTATTGCACGGGAAAGTGTGTGTCATCACGGGCGCGGGTTCCGGCGTGGGCCGCGCCGCCTGCCTTTTGTTCGCCGAGCACGGCGCGAAGGTCGTGGCGGCGGATATCGACACGGCCGCTGTGGAGGAAACGGTGGCCGCGGTCGCGGCCGACGGCGGCGAAGCGCTGGCGGTGCAGTGCGATGTCACGGATGCCGCATCCGTCGACGCGCTGGTGGCTCAGGCCGTCGCGACGTTCGACCGTCTCGACGTGATGTACAACAACGCCGGCGTCACCACCCAGCCCGGCCAGACGTTCATGGACGCCTCGGATGCGGATCTCGAGAAGCTCACGGCCGTCAACGTGGGCGGTGTCATCCACGGCTGCAAGGCGGCCATCCGCCAGTTCGAGGCGCAGGGTGGCGGCGGCGCGATTGTCATCACCGCGTCGGTCGCGGGCCTTATCGGTTTCGGCGGCGTCGTCTACGGCTCGTCCAAGGGCGCGGTGACCAGCCTCACCCGCGGGCTCGCACTGGAGGTGGCCGGGCGCGGCATTCGCGTCAACTCGGTCTGCCCGGCGGCGATGCCGACCAACTTCGGTGGCGGGGTGCTCAAGGCCTCGGAGGCAGCGCAGCAGCACACGGCGGCCTACCATCCACTGGGCCGCGTGGTGGAGCCGCGCGAATGCGCCGCCGCGGCGCTGTTTCTCGCCTCGGACCTCGCCGCCAACATCACCGGCGTCAACCTGCCGGTGGACGGCGGCCTGTCCGCCGGCAAGCCCCTCGGCCGTTGAGGTAAGACGGCGGATGCGCGGCAAGTGTGCGATCGTCGGCCTCGGTGTCACCGAGCAGGGCATCGGTATCGGCCTGGAAGGCCGCGAGCTGCGCGCCCGCGCGGTGGACCTCGCACTGGCCGACGCCGGCCTGCCGCGCGACGCGATCGACGGTTACATCCGCGCCCACGTTGCGCCGGAGGACCTGCGCCACATGGGGCTGTCCCCGAACTTTTCCGTGTCGATGATGACCGGCGGCGCGACGCCCGTGTTTGCCATCGTCGCCGCCATGGCATTGATCGAGGCCGGGCAGGCGGAGGTGGTCGCGTGCGTGTACGGCGAGGCCCAGTCCGCCGCGGCGATCACCGGCAAGCCCGACATCGTGTCCTACGGCTATGGCTACCCCATGCTCTACGGTTTGCTGGGCGCCGCCGCAACCCATGCCTTCCACGCGCAGCGTCACATGCACCTGTACGGCACCACCTCCGAACACCTGGGCGCCGTGGCGGTGACGCAACGCGATTACGCGGTGGCGCGCCCCGGCACGCTGGGGTTCGGCAAGCCGCTGACGCTGGCGGAACACCAGGCGTCGCCGCTGATTACCGACCCGCTGCGCCGCTACGACTGTACCCGCAACACCGATGGCGGCGTCGCGGTGCTGGTGACTTCAGCCGGGCGCGCACGCAGCCTGCGCGCGCGGCCCGTGTTTATCCTGGGCGCCGGCACCGGCCACAACATCGTGAACTGGCACCGGGGACTGGTATATGAGAACCACGACAACGTCGCGCCGGCGAAGGCGCGCGCGCTCGGGCAGGCGGGAATGACGCTCGACGATATCGACATGGCGCAGCTCTACGACCCGTTCACCATCTCGCCGCTGATGCAGTTGGAAGCCTACGGCGTCGTGCCGGAAGGGCACGGCGGACCGTTCTACGCTGAGGGCGGGGCGCGCCCCGACGGCGCGATGCCCACGAATACAGGAGGCGGTCAATTGTCGGCGTACTACAGCACGGGTTTCACGGGTGTCGCCGAGGCGGTGCTGCAGTTGCGCGGCCAGGCGGGCGCGGGCCAGTTGCACAAGGCGGAGACGTCATTGGTGAGCGGCCACGGCATGAACGCGGGCGTGCAGAACACCTGGGCCCACGCCTGCATGATCCTCGGGCGCAATCCATGACGCGGCAGGCAACGCAATGAGCGAACAGGCGCAACAAAAACAACAACAGCACCGACTGATGGCCGCGATCCGCCAGTACGGCGGCGACGTGGCGGACATTCCCTTCTGGGAGGGCTGCGAGCAGGGCGTGTTCCTGCTGCATCGTTGCAACGCTTGCGGCCGCCACTACTGGCCCGCCAGTCGCTGCGTCGAGCACGGCGACCACGACATGCAGTGGGTGGAGGCCTCCGGCCGCGGTGAAGTCTATACCTACACGGTGATGCACCGTGCCTATACGCCCGACAAGAAAGACAAGGTGCCGTTCGTCATTGCGGTGGTGCAATTGCGCGAGGGGCCGTTCTACCACAGCAACATCGTCGACAGCGCCCACGACGAGGTGGCGATCGGCATGGCGGTACAGGTGGTGATGACGCCGCACGAGAGCGGTCTCACCATCCCGCAGTTCAGGCCCGCCGACGACTGACGGGCTCAGCCGCGCGGCACGAAGATACGGGAGCAAATCACGAGGAGGATTTGTCATGGCGACAGCAGCAATGCAACAGCAGGACCCCCGCAGCGGTGCTGCGGTCAAGCGCAACATCGTGGATGCGGATGCCCACATCGATCCGCCGTACGAGATGTGGAAGGACTACCTGCCCGCCTCACAGGCGGAGAAAGCGCCCTACATCGAGAACGGCGAGGAACACGACTGGATCGTGTTCGAGGGCAAGAAGCGCCCGGTGATGATGATTTCCAACCAGGCGGGACGCAAGGGCGAGGATTACAAGATGGTGGGGCGGCGCTCGGAGATGCGCCCGGTCTGGCTGCCCGAAACTCGGCTCGAGGACATGACCACAGACGGCATGGACGCGGCGGTGCTGTTCGGCGGCGGGCCGCTGGGCACCGCCGACCCCGACCTGTACATCGCGAGCTTCGACGCCTACAACCGCTGGCTGTGGGATTTTTGCGGTGCGGATCGCAAGCGCCTGGTGCCGGTGGGTTACGTGCCCATGCGCAATGTGGACGAGACTGTCGGCATGCTGCGCGAGCTGGGCAAACTCGGGTTCCGCACCGTGAACATCCCCGCCTTCCCGATGGACCCGGACGTGCCGAAGGCCGGGGGCTTCAGCGCCCAGGCGCTGGGCCTGACCGGCAACCCGGACGGCGAGCGCTCCTACCTGGACGCGGAGTTCGACCCGCTGTGGCAGACCGTGACGGAACTCGACATGACGCTGACCATGCACCTCGGCGGACGCATTCCGCGCTTCGGCAACAAGCAGCACTTCCTGCCGGACCTGGTCATGAGCAAGACCGCCATGGCCGAGCCGGTCGCGATCATGGTCTTCGGCGGCCTGTTCCAGCGCTTCCCCCGCTTGCGCCTGGCCATCGTCGAGAGCGGCGTGGGCTGGATGTCGTGGATGGCGGAGTACATGGACCGCACCTGGGAGCGCCAGCGCTACTGGACCGACAGCCCGCTGACCGAAAAGCCCAGTTACTACATGGACCAGAATGTCTACGCGTCCTTCATCCACGACCGCGTGGGCATCCTCAACCGGGAGTTACCGGGTGGCAAAAACATCATGTGGTCCTCGGACTACCCGCACTCGGAGACCACGTTCCCGAATTCCTTGCACGTGATCGCGCGCGACTTCGACGGCATTCCGGAGGCGGCCATCAACGAGATCGTCTTCGCGCGCGCGAAGCGCCTGTACCGTGTCGGTGAATAATCAGGCGAATGAATAATTGAACAGGCTGGCAGGTAAGGAGAACGACAATGTCCGGTGACAATTCGAGCAGGTACGTGGATACAGACCTGTCCCTGCTCAACGAGGAACACGTGCGGCGCTACCGTGAAACGGGCGGCGAGGTCGGCCACATCTGGAACGGTGCGACCGCGCTGTTGCTGACGACCACCGGCAACAAGTCGGGGGAGAAGCGGACCACACCGTTGATCTACGCGCAGGACGGCGAGGACTATGTCGTCATTGCGTCCAAGGGCGGGGCGCCCGCGCACCCGGCCTGGTACCTCAATGTCGATAAAAATCCCGAGGTGGAGATCCAGGTCCTGGACCGTGTGATGCCGGCCACGGCGACCACGGTTACCGGCCCGGAGCGTGAACGGTTGTGGCAGGTCGCAACTGAGGTCTGGCCCAACTTCGACCAGTACGCCGAACGCACCGAGCGCGTCATCCCGGTCGTGAAGATCACGCCGCGCGACTGACGGTATGGCCGACGCGCCGGTGCAATCTACCGCGACGATAGAACTCACGGTTCCGGAAACGCTCGAAGGCGCGCTGGATCCAGAGTGGCTGGGCGCGGCGCTGGCGCCGTACTCGGGCGGCGCGGCTGTACAGGACGTGCAATTCACCGAGTTGGTACAGGCCATGGCGGCCAAGGCGCGCATCGCCGTAACGTTCGCATCCGAACCCGACCGCCAGCATCATTTCTGCGTGAAGGGTTTCCTCGATACCGACATCGACCGCCGCAGCGCCGGCGCGGTCACCACGCGCGAGGCGCTGTTCTACAGCCGTATCGCGCCCCATACCAGCATGCGTGTGCCGGCGTGTCCCGCCGTGGTGACCGATGCTTCCGGGCAGGCGATCATGATCATGGAGGACGTGATCGCAAACGGCGGCCGCTTCTGCGACACGCACAACCCGTTCACCGTGCAGCAGGTGCAGGACACCCTGGAACAGGTCGCGCGCCTGCACGCGGCCTCGCACCTGTTGCGTGACAATCCCTGGATCCCGCGCGGACTGGGCTGGATGGCCGAGTCGCGCAACTTCCCGCAGGACTGGATTCACGCGCAGATGCACGACGGGCGTGGCGCCGGGTTGCCCGAGGCGACGCTGGACGGCGCCAACCTGCTCGCGGCGCTGCGCGTCATGGCCCGGTTGAGCGCCGACGGGGAGCAGGCCCTGCTGCACGGCGACACGCACATCGCCAACGTGTACACCACGGCGGACGGCCCCGGCTTCGCCGACTGGCAGTTGCTCAAGGCCGCCAACTGGGCCATCGATGTCGCTTACCACATCAACTGCGTGCTGCCGGTCGAAGTCGCGGAGCAGCGGGAGCGGGAGCTGCTGGCGTTCTATCTCGATGCGTTGGGCCGGCACGGTGGCCGGCCTGTCGATAACGATACGGCGTGGGAGGACTACTGCCGCGCGACGCCCTACGGCCTCTACCTGTGGGCCATCACCACCCGGGTGGACCCCGCGAAAACGCGCGAGAACTTCCGGCGCCTTGGCGCTGCGGTCACTCGCTGCGACGCCTACCGCCGCCTGGGCGTGCTCGCATAGATCGCGCGCACAGGTTCAGGCCTGTGCGGCGCGTTCGCAGGTGATGTCGGCGTTGCGCAATTCGTAGCTGCCCAGTTGCGCGTTCCAGCTCATGTCCGGTTCGCGCTCGAGCGTCACGCCCGGCACGCGGAACAATGCGGCGAGGAACACGCGGGTTTCGTGCAGCGCCACCTGCCAGCCCGGGCAGGTGTGCGGCCCGTCGCCGAAGCTGAGGTAGCGACCGGTCTCCTGCTGGCGTTTGGCCCTTTCCGGGTCGACGGCGAAGGGGCAGGCGCCGGTGACCGACTCGTCGACGTTGGCGGCGCGGATGTCGATGCCGTATTTCTCGCCGGGCGGCAGCGGGCCGTCGCCCACACCCTCCACCGGTTCATTCACGCGGCGGTGAATCATCGCCGCCACGGGCTCCAGCCGCAGGATCTCCATCAGGATCGCGAGCTGGCCCTTGCTGTCCGCGTCGAGGAAGCGCGTGCGCAGCGCCTCGTCCTCGAACAGGTACCACGCCGCCATGATGATGAATTCGCGTGTGGTGAGCATGCCGGCCGTGCCGTAGGTCAGGCACTCGATCACGATGGCCGGGTTACTGTAGCCCTCCGACAGGTAGAACGAGATCGCGTCGTCGCGCGGCTTGAGTTTGCGCGCCTTGATCGCGGGCCGCACATCGGCGAGGAAGAAGATGCCGACGCGGTACGCGCGCGCCAGGTTCAGCGTGAAGCGCGACAGCGCGCTGTCGCCCGCGTTGGCAATGCTGGCTTTCAGCACCTTCTGGATGCGCCGGGCGCGCGCGTCCTCGTTGCTGTCGGTCAGGCCCAGTATTTCACCGACCACCTCGATGGCCAGCGTGAAACTGAGATCCTCGAGCTTGGCGCTGCCGTCGCGCTGGAACTGCGCCAGCAGTCGCGCGGTGCAGTTCTCCATCGTGGCCTGGTGCTGGTCGGTGATCGCCTTGGCCGACAGGAAGTGGTTGGTCTTGCGGCGCTTCTCCAGGTGGTCTTCGCCGTCCAGGAAAAACACCGGGGCGTGTTCCGGATTCTTGAAGGTGACGAGGTCCGCGCCCGCGCCGCCCTGCAGCGACGCCTTGCTGCGCAGGATCTGCCGCGCGAGCGCGGCGCCGCGCACCCAGTGCGCCCCCTCGTCCGGCTGCGTCTCGCGCCGGGCCAGCGCCGCGGACTTGCGCCTGTCGGTGTTGTCGAGCGCGGGCTGCCCCGAGGCGGTGTGCGTTGTCATAGCGATCCTTCAACCGGTTTCCGGTAACTCTTGGGCGACATCGCCGGGTTCGCGTGGCTGCAGCCGCAGCGCCGGCGCCAAGGCCAGTGCGGCGATGGCCAGCGCGCAGAACGTCCAGAAGATGCCGGTGTAACTGCCCGTGAGGTCGAAGATTAAACCGAACAGCGGCGGCGTGGCCAGCAGCGCGAGGAGTATGACACCGGACAACAGCCCCATCGCCCGACCGACAATGTGCTGCCCGAATATCTTCGGTGCCAGGTAGCTCTCCATCGGCACCATGAGGCCGCCGAACAACCCGGTGAGCGCGACGCCCAGCGCGATGACGCCGTAGCCCAGCCGCGCCTGCGTGAGGCAGGCCATGCCCAGGGCGAAGCCGCCGAGCGCGCAGAACATCAGCACGCGCGGGCCCAGGCGGTCGGACAACATGGCAAAGTTGATTTTCGCGATAAAGCTGCAGCCGGCGAATACCGAGATGAGGGGTGCGGCGTCGCTGGCCGTGATCCCGGTATCGATCGCCAGCGGCGCGAGGTTGGTGATCATGCCCTTCATCCCCGCCGTCACCACGGCGACCGTCGCCGCGATCATCCAGAACGCGGGGTCGCCCAGTATCCAGCGCAGCGACACGGGGCCGGTGATGACCTCGCCGGCAACCATGGCCGGCTGCCGGCTCGCGCCGTCGGCGTAAAGGCCGCGGTCGGCCGGGTGGTTGACGACGAACAGCGCCGCGGAGACCGTCCACAGCGCGAGGATCAGCCCGAGCAACTGCAGCGCCTCGCGCCAGGGATAGGCATCCAGCAGGCCCTGGATAATGAAGGGAAACAGGAAACCGCCCGCGGAGATCCCGGCGATGGCGATGCCGACGGCGCGGCCGCGGCGCTCGGCGAACCAGCGCGACAGCAGTACGGTGATAGCCACCGGGCCGAGCATCACGTTGGCGGGCGCGATCAGCAGCCCGAAAACCAGGAGCACCTGGTTGAAAGACGTCGTCAGCGACAGCGCGGCGTAGCCCAGGCCGAGCAGCAATCCGCCCACAACCATGATGAGCCTGAGCGAGGTGCGATCCATGAGTGCGCCGAGGGCGGGGGACAGGACGGCGCAGGTCCCGGCCAGCACCGTCATCGCCAGCATGAGGACCATGCGGCTCGGCTGGTATTCCTGCGCGAGCGGCACGGCGATGATCGAGTAGGTCGCGGCGATCATGCCGGTCGCCGCCAGCAGCATGAAGCAGATGCCGACCTGCCGCCAGCCCGTTGAGAAAGAGTCCGTCATCGCATCATGCTACCACCTAACGGTACCACCATTGCGCCTGACCCTACAGCCGCAGCTCCGCCAGCGCGCCCGCGCCGTCGAGTTCCACGAACGCCGCGGCAAACCGCTGCGCCAGCGCCAGCGACACCTCGCGCGACTGGTAACCGTCGGTGCCCAGCGTGGACAGCCAGATGGCGAGGCCGTAGCAGCTCGACGCCCGGTACCACAGCCAGGCCTCCTCCCGTGACGGCCGCTGGTCACCGGGCACAGCCAGGGCCGCGCGGTAACCCTCCATCAGGTCGCGCTGCGCCGCGCGCCGGTCCTCCACCGTCAACGCACTGACCGGGAAGTAGCCGGCATCCTGTGACCAGTGCCCGCGACGCACCACCTGCCAGTCGAGGAAGCCCACCTCGCCGCCCGGCAGCAGGTAGGTGTTGCCGATGTGCGTGTCGCCGTGCAGCAGCGTGACAGGTGCGCGCGACAGCCCGCGCACGTAGCGCACCCACAGGTCGACGATCGCATCGCCCGTGAGCCGGGTGACCTCGACAGGCAGGTCACCCGCGCCGCGCTCCAGTCCGCGCGGCACGCAGCGCTGCAGTCCCACCTGCCAGCCTTTTGTGGGGCGCCAGGGTTTCACCCAGCGCAGGCGCCTGTCGCGCCACCGGCTGAAATTCCAGTAGCGGCCGTGCAGCCGCGCCAGTCCCTCCATTCCGTTCGTCACCTGTTCCACGCTCATGGGCCGCGTGGCGTCGCGCGGGTCGGCGCCGCGCTGCAACAGGTCTTCCATCACCAGCAGGAAGTCGAGGCGCAGGTAGTCGGGCTTCGCGAGGTACACCAGCGGGTGCTCCAGCGGCAGTTCGGCGCCACAGGCGAACAGGCGCGCCTCGTTGAACAGGTTGCCGTTGCGCAGGTGCACGATGCGGTGGTTCGCGGCATGCGCCTTGATGAACACGCTGGCCGGCCCTGTGCCGCGTGCGTACTCGATGTTGAAGCGCGCGCGGCGGTTGGTGCCGTCGTCGCGCGTGGCCAGTGTCACGTTCGACACCTGCGCCCCCGGACAACGGGCCGCGAGCGCCGCGCTCATCCAGCCCGGGGTTACGTCATGCCAGTCGTCGGGAGAGTGCACCGACGCTCAGCCGCCGCAGGCATCGCGGAACGCGCGTGCGCCGGCCTCGATGCCGTCGGGGTGGTTGTCCAGCCAGGTGGCGGCGATGATCATGTAGTCGGTCGAACCGACATCCGCGGTGTACTGGGCGAGCTCGGCGGGCTGTTTGCCGCCCTGCAGGATCGGCAGGACCGCCGCGCATTCGCCCAGCGCACCCCGGCAGGCCGCGAGGAACTGCTGCGCGAGGCCCGGGTGCTGGTACGGCGTGGCGAAGGGTCCCGGGGATACCACGAGGTCGGCGCCGCCGGCGCGCTGCAGGGTGGCCATGACGGCGTCGTTGCTGCCCCATACCCCGGCGCGCGTCGTGGCATCGCCGCAGGAATTGTGCGCCAGGATGATGAGTTCGGTGCGTTGCGCCACCTCGCCGATAAAGGACAGCCCCTGCGCCGCCGGGCTCAGCAGCACGCCGTCGGCGCCCAGCGCCTGCGCCTCATCGGCCAGCCGCAGGCTCGCGCCGATGTCATCGATGATGTTCGCGAAGTACAGCTTCTTCTCCCCGGTCTGGTCCTCCACGGCTTTCTTCATCGCGACCATGCGCTCCACCCTGTCCGCGAACGGAGAGCGGTCCGTGTTGTAGGTCAGCTCATCGTCCTTGATCACGTCGAAGCCGCCGCCCAGCACTTTGCTGTTCAGCGCGAGCATCGCGTCGGTGCCCAGGCCGGAGGCGGGTCGCATGGAGCGGCAGAAGATCGGCCGGTCCGTCACACCCAGGAGCTCGCGGATGCCGCGGGCGCCGTAACGCGGTCCGGGATACCCGCTCGCGAGGCCCGCGGGGATCCGCAGGTCAACCAGGCTGGCGGCGCTGAGGAAGCCGAGCCGGTGCACCTCACCGAACACCGAGTTCCACAGGCGTGTGATGCTGCTGCCGAAGAGCCTGACGGGATAGGCGATGGTGGCGCGGAAGGCGCGGAACACTTGCCGCGCGGGTTCGCCC
>JAUIEP010000229.1 GCA_030428835.1 Gammaproteobacteria bacterium
CAGCACGGTGCCGATGATGTCGCCGTGCCAGATGCCCAGCAGTATGGGCAGGCCCAGGTTCATGAAGGTCGTGAGCGGGACGTAGTGCTTGTCCTGCCACAACACGATCTTGTCCTTCAACAGGTCTGGCGAGTTGCCGTAATCCTGTTCGTTGGTGTCGTACTCGCGCAGCATCCAGCCGATGTGGCTGAACCACAGGCCGCGACCCGCGGAGTAGGGGTCGCGCTCGTTGTCGTCGACATGGCGGTGGTGGCGGCGGTGATCGGAGGCCCAGATAAGGATGCTGTTCTGCAGGGCGCCCGCGCCCCAGAACGCGTAGAACCATTTCAGTGCGGGGTGCGCCTCGTAGGACTTGTGCGCCCACAGGCGGTGGTAGCCCCCCGTGATGGACATGCCGTTGAGATAGAGGAAGGCGACGGCCCAGAGCCACTGGAATGCGTCGTACCCGTGCACGATGCCCCACCAGGGCACCAGGACCAGCGCGGCGATCGGGAAGCCAATGAAAATGACCACGTTGACCCAGGTCAACGGCGGTTTCTTGTCCGGATTTGTCATGAGGGCCTGGAGGTCTCCACTAACGGCTCAGTAATGATAATGGTAGCGATATTGGGGCGAAAAGTCCTGCGCACAACCCGCCAAGCCCATTGTTTTTCAAGGGCTTTCTGTGCTTCCAGTCACAAAGGACGCGCATACTACAGTATCATGCTCCTCCCTAAAAACAGTCTGAATACGAAAACCGTATGTCGCTGATTACCGGCGCAAGCCGCTCCCGCCGCCGGCGCCCTTCCCCGCAGCGGGACGCGGCCGCTTGAGGCAGGCCATCTTCACGCGCGGCTCCACGCTGCGCCACGTGGTCAACATGACGGCGGCCAGCGCCATGGGGCTGTTGACCATGTTCGGCGTGGACATGATCGACATGTACTTCCTCACGCTGCTCGGCGAGCAGGAACTGGCCGCGGCAGTCGGCTACGCCGGCACCCTGATCTTCTTTCTCGTGGCGGTGAGCATCGGCCTGCAGATCGCACTCGGCGCACTGGTCGCGCGCTCGGAGGGCGGCCACCGGCGCGACCTGGCGCGGCGCTACTGCACCAGCGGCCTCTATTTCAACGCGCTCGCGTCGTTGAGCATCAGTGCGCTGGCCTGGTTCAACCTCGAGGGCCTCCTGCGGCTGCTGGGTGCGAACGGTCTTACGTACGAGTATGCCCTGAGCTACTCGCGCATCGTCCTGCCCAACATGCCCATCCTGGTGCTGGGCATGAGCATGGCGGCCGCGGTGCGCGCGATCGGCGATGCGCGCCGCTCCATGTGGGCCACGGTGATCGGCTCGCTGGTGAACGCGGTGCTGGACCCGATTTTCATCTTTACTCTCGGCTGGGGGCTGGAGGGCGCGGCGTGGGCTTCCGTGCTCGCGCGATTCGCCGTGATGGGTGTCGCCTGGTGGGCCCTGGCGGGGGTGCACAGGATGCCCTGCCGGATCACCGTCGCCCAGTTCCTCGAGGACATCCGGCCGCTGCTCACCATCGCGACGCCGGCGGTACTCACCAACCTGGCCACGCCGATCGGCAACGGCTTCGTGCTGCGCACGATGTCCCAGTTCGGCGACAGCGCCGTGGCCGGCGCCGCCATCATGGGGCGCATCACACCGGTGGCCTTCTGCGCGATCTTCGCGCTGTCGGGCGCGGTCGGCCCTATCATTGGGCAGAATGCGGGGGCGGGGCTCTACGACCGGGTGCGTTCGACGCTCGTCAACGCGCTGCTCTTCAACCTGGTCTACATCATCACGGTGTGGCTGTTGCTCTTCCTCCTCGCCGACGCCATCGTCGCGGCGTTCTCCGCGACGGAGCTGGCGGCCGAGCTCATCTACTTCTACATCTTCTTCCTGGCGGGTACGTTCGCGTTCAACGGCGGGCTGTTCATCTCTAATGCGAGTTTCAACAACCTGAAGCATCCGCACTATGCGACCTGTTTCAACTTCGGGCGCGCGGTGTTCGGTATCGTGCCCGCGGTGTACTTTGGCGCGAAGTGGTTTGGGCCGAAGGGGGTGATGGCCGGTGAGGTCGTCGGCTCCGTGCTGTTCGGTACGCTCGCCATGGTCGGTGCGTTTGTGCTTGTGCGGCGGCTGGAGCGGGAGCACCGGGAGTTTGAACCCGGGCCTTTGTCCAGTCCCGCGGTGGTGGGGTTGGAGACGGGGCGTGAGGGGCCGGTCTGAGTCTGTTGGTGCTGCAGGTGTGTTGGTTCGTGAGGTTTGTCGGGTTTTGGTTTGGCGGTGCGGGCGGCACTCGGGCATCGCGGTGTCGTGCGGCCGTTTTGTTGTGGGGTGGATGTCGTGAGAGCTGCCGGGCTTTTGGTCTGGTGGCTTGAGTGATACCCGGGCACCGCGGCGTCGTGAAAGTTCCGGCGAGGCGAGAAAAGCAGCCTCGCCAGAACTTCCCCGCCACCGCGTCGCCCTACCTGGGTGCTTTACGTCACTATCCAACGGGCGGTGGGTTCTTGCGCTCCGTTGGCCGGCCCGCGAGCGGCCGAATTCCCTGCCTGAAAACGCGGCCCTCCGGGCTGCCCTCGGTCGGTCGCGAGCCCTGCGGTCTCGCTCCACTCCCTCGGCACGTTTTGAACAGCAGGGAATTCGACCGCTCGCGCGCCTTGTCTGGGTGCTTAGAGCCAGATCGTCGTCCCCGCGAAAGTGGCGGTCCGACGTCTCGGGACCCAGTGACCTTGCCCGCAGAACCAAAGCTAATCCCTAAGGACGATAGAAGGCCCCGAGCCGGGATATCTCTTCGCGTAGCCGTCAGGGAGGCACCGAGGGAGTGGAGGGAGACTCCGTAGGAGGCTCCCGACCGACGGAGGGCACCGCGGAGCGGGGCCGACAGCGAGCGAAGAGATATCGCGGGTCGGGGCCTGGGTGGGGCTAAAGAATTACCCGTCGGCTCTGCACATAAAGCCACTGGGCCCCCGCCTACGCGGGGGCGACGATGATTGGGAGACGATTGTTGGGTGTTACGCGGGGGCGACGACGGTTGGGCGTTACGTGGAGGCGGCGAGCGGGGTGGGCGTTGCGCGGGGGCAGCGTGGTTGGTGTCAGAGTTTCTCGAGGTAGGACTGGTGTTCCAGTTGGGTGATGCGGCGGCGGAACTCTGCTAGTTCCTGTTCCTTGGTGAGGGTGTAGATGCGCTGTAGTTCCTCGCCCAGGCTGTTGCGGATGAAGTCCGATTCGCTGAACAGCTTTACCGCGTCGGGCATGTAGACCGGTAGGGTGTCCTTCTCCTGCGCATAGCCGTCGCCCGTGATGGGGTCGCCGGGGGAGATGTTCTGTTCGATGCCGTCCATCATGGCGGAGAGAATCACGGAGAAGATCAGGTAGGGGTTGGCGTCCGCGCCGGCCACGCGGTGTTCCAGGCGGCGCGCAGCGTGGCTGCCGGCGGGCACGCGTACGGCCACCGTGCGGTTTTCGTAGCCCCAGCTCGGATAGGTCGGTGCGTGGCAGCCGGGCTGGAAGCGGCGGTAGCCGTTGAAGCTGGAGGCCAGGATGGCGAGGCTGTCCGCCATGTTGAGCAGGCAGCCGCCGATGGCGTTGTGCAGCAGCGGCGAGCCTTTTTCCGTGCCGTCGTCGAAGATATTCTCGCCCGCCTCGTTGAGCACGCTCACGTGCACGTGCATGCCGTTACCCGATTCATCCTCGAACGGTTTGGGCATGAAGCTCGCGATCAGTTCGTGCTTCGCCGCGACCCCCTTGATCAGGCGCTTCATCATCACGATCTGCTTCGCCGCCAGCACCGGGTTGTCCACGTGCTGCATGTTGATCTCGTACTGGGACGCGGCGGACTCCTTGACCACGCCGTCGAACGGCAGGTCCTGTATCTCACAGGCGACCCGCAGGTCCTCGATCATGTCCTGGTGATGGTTGAGCACGTCGAGGCCGTAGGTGTTGCCGCCCACCGGGGAGCCGCCGACCGGGGCGGGGCAGGTGTGCGCGGGGACGGTGTTGTCCCAGGTGACGAGGCTGAACTCGAGCTCGGCGGCAACCACCGGCCTGAGGCCCGCGTCCTGGAAACGGGAGAGCACCTGCTTGAGTACGTGGCGGGGATCGCCCATGTAGGGCGTGCCGTCCGCGTCGAACATCGAGAGCATGACCTGGCCGTGCTGGCCGCCGGCGGCCCAGGGGGTGGGGAGGAGAGAACCTTCCACGGGGCGGCAGATGCCGTCCGCGTCACCCGCGGCGAATACGAGTTCCTCCACGTCGCGCCCCCAGATGTCCAGGCTGAGCGCGGTCTTGGGAAGTTTCAGTTCGCCGTCGTAGATCTTGCCGAGTTTGTGGCGCGGCACCCACTTGCCCCGCATCACCCCGTTGCAGTCGGGGAGCAGCGCTTCAATCGTGGTTATCTCGGGGTGAGCCCGCAGAAACCAATCGGCTTCAAGCGACATGCATCCACCGTACGTCAACGGGTAAGGGCGCACTATCGTTCGTTAGTCGCGCCCGCTCAATGCCCAAGTTGGGGCAGCGCAAACCCCTGTATTTATGCGGTCTGCAGCGATTTAAGGCCACGTTCAAAAACTGCGAAAAATCGACTCAGCGAGGCGCCATGTAGATGCTCAGCGGGTCGCTCCCGGCGGCCTCGCCGAGGCAGGACATGCTGTTCAAAAACAGCGAAAACAGGTCCGTCTGTGAGCTGACATCCAGCTTGCGATAGATGCTCTTGCGATGCCGGCGCACGGTTTCCACGGCGATGTCGAGTCGCTCGGCGGAGATGTCGGTGCCGTAGCCGCGCAGCATCAGTTCCAGCACGTCTTTCTCGCGCGGCGACAGCATCGACTGTCCGAAAGTGCGGAAAGCGAGGTCGATCTGGTGATCGATGCCGGGCTGGATCAGGTGTGTGGCCGCGAACTCGTGGTGCTCGGAGTGGCTCTTGAGCAGTTCCGAGACGGGTTCCGCGAGCAGGTAGAGCGTCTCGTACTCCTCGTCGGAGAAGGGCGCCGAGTCGCGCAGCCGCATCAGGCTGAGGTTGATCACGTTGCCCGCGTGCACCTTGGCGAGGTAGATGACCTCGTCGCAGGTGCCGGTGTCGGCGTAGTAGTCGCGGTAGTAGTCCGAATCCTGCAGCTTGCCCATCGTCACCCGGGAGAG
>JAUIEP010000230.1 GCA_030428835.1 Gammaproteobacteria bacterium
TTTCCACCACGGGCTGCAGCAGCAGCGACGGGATGCGGACAGCGCTCGCCCGGTCCTCGATATCCACGGCGAACGCCAGGCGTTCCGGGAAGCGCTTCTGTTGCAGTGCCAGGTAGAGCGTGAGCAGACGCACCTCTTCTCCCAGCGTGATGAATTCGCGCTCCGCCGCGCGCATGCTGTCGCGCAACAGGTCGGCGAGATCGTAGACAATCTCGCGCGCATTGCCCGGGTCGCGCCCTATCTCCGAGGCCAGCAGGTTCAGCGTGTTGAACAGGAAGTGCGGGTTGCTCTGCGAACGCAGCATGTTCACCTGCGCCTGGCGCAGGTTGAGCTGCGTGGCCAGGTGTCGCTCGCGCTGCAGGATGAGGGTTTTCACCGCCACGTACAGCGTGATCTGGAACAGGGAAAACACCAGGGGCACGACGGGTGGCCGCGGCACCTGCGCGATCTCACTCGCGGTGGGCCCAGTCCCGAAAACCTGCACGGCGACAAAAATGGCTGCGATATGCAGTACAAGCTGCGACCAGAAGCGCTCCTCGGCGAACACCGACGGCAGCAGGCGCGTCGCCGTCAACACGAGCGCATAGGCCAGTGCAAATGAGGCGAACAGCGCAAAGGATATGGGCGCCAGGAGCTTTACGTCCAGGTGGTCCAGATGAAGCAGCACCGAGGAGATGAACAGCACATTGAATGTCGGCCATACCAGCAGAAAGAAGCCGGCCTGTAGCAGTGTGCGGCGGTCTATGCGAATACCCGGCCGGGTGCGCGCCAGTGTCTGTGTGCTCTCGTGTCCCATCTTCCGAAAGCTCCGCGTAAACATGGGTGTCGGGCCTGTCTTGCCGGTATGAGGATAGCGGGTTGTCTATTATCGTTGTACCGGTGCCCGGACCTTTCATGCGCTAAAGCGGCGCATTCAGGCATCTGGCGACTGCCAATAGCCCGAAACCCCTGGCGATGTCCGTCGGGGTCGCCGGAATCCGCTAGAACCAGAACATTGACAGCAATTCCTCAACAACCGCGGCCGCGACCCATGACAGCAACGGGATGAAGAGGTAGAGCGCCAGGCGAATACGCGTGTGCTGGCCGATCGGCCAGTCGGGCAGCGTCTGGATATGTGACCTCACGGCGAGCAGGGCGGCCAGTTGCTCGGCATTGCCCTGTTGCGGTGGAAACTCCTCGTGCACGTGCGGCAGCTGCCTGGTGATCTGCTCGGCGGCGAGGTGCTTGTGGGCACTCATGTTCTCGCGGATACCCAGTTGGGGATAGGTGAAGGCACCCATGGTCAGCGCCAGGTAGATCACGAACATGAGTATGACGATTTCGTTGGAAGTGGCCGGCCCGCCCGGGGACAGGAACGCGGCCAGAACCACGGCGCTGATGGCCCACAACGCGATAATGCCGACAATCAGGCCCGCGAGTTGCAGCCCGTAGCGCGAGAATGCGACGAGTGGCTGGATGCGGATCAGGTCTATCACCACATAGTCCCTGCCCAGTCGCCGAATTGCGTTCACGTCCAATAGGACGCGCACGATCAGCCAGAACGCAAGTGACCAGGTGACCCACGCTGCCAACACCGTCCACAATTCACCCAGCGCCCAGCGTGGTGCGTCGATGAAACTGGAGAGCCTGGCGAACTGAATTTCCTGGGACGCGGCAGCCAGCAACAGGCCCGGCAGTGCTGCCCACCGCAGGCCGGAAATCCTGCCTTCGCCGAAGCGCGCCCGGATATCGCGCAGCCCCGGGGTGTCCTCGCGCAGTTGCCCCGCAAGGCTTTCCAGGCATTGCCGACCGGCGCGGCTGAGAAACGGTACAGAGGCCACGAAGTAGCCGATCTGGAGAAACAGCAACGCGACAAAGAGCCCGTCTGTCCGCGGTTGCGAAGAGGGTGCGCCCAGCGCGTCGGCGGACTTTTCCAGGAGTAGCCAGACCAGGACACCGCCCGCCGCGAAGCTGATACCCGAAAGGGCGGGCAGCAACAGGGAGTTCTTGAGGTTGAAGGTCAAGAGGGCGGCTCATGTTCGCGGTGTGGGAGGGTGGTCGCATTATCCCCACGCCGTGGCGGATTCGACAAGTGGGATCCCGGTATTCCCCGGGAGCCCGGGTGAGTCGTTCCAAATGCCGGAAAAGGGGAGCGGGCTGCGGCGGTAGAATGCCGCAGCCCGATGGGGGCTAGGCAGCCCTGACAGTGGCGCCGGAGTCCACGTCGGACGTGTTGTCCTCGTGCTCCAGCGTGGTCGTGCCGCCATCGCCGATGGGAATGGTCCGCGGCTTCATCGCCTCGGGCACTTCACGGTGGAGATTGACGGTGAGCATGCCGTCGCTGAGGGCGGCTGCGGACACCTCGACGTGTTCGGCCAGGTTGAAGCGCCGCTCGAAGGCGCGGTTCGCGATACCCTGGTGCAGGAACTTGCGCTCACCTTGCTCCTCGGTCTTCCTGCCGCGGACGGTGAGCACGCCGTTCTCCACGTCGATATCGAGTTCCTCGCGCTTGAAACCGGCCACGGCCAGCGTGATGGCGTAGCGGTTCTCGTCGAGCACCTCGATGTTGTAGGGGGGGTAGCCCGCGCTGCTCTCGGATGCCCGCAGGGCGCTGTCGATCAGCCGGCCTACGCGGTCATACCCGATGCTGTTGCGGTAAAAGGGGCTGAGATCAATTGAGCTCATGATATATCCTCCATATGAAGCAATATAAAACACAGTCAATCAGTTGCCGGGGCGCGCTTGGCCACCCGCGACGTAAACGAGCTAAGGTCGCGCCAGGCGTTTTTCAAGCGACGCATTTAGAAAAAAGTGCTATTTGAAAAATCGGCGCATATTATTGTTCGTTATATTTCCCGTTCCCGGGCCGAAGCCCCCGGGAGTCGCCCACTGCGACCCGCGCACGTGAGGTCGGGTCCACTTACGGCAATCCGGAGGTAACACATGATCACAATCCACCACCTGGGGGTTTCCCAGTCCGACCGCGTCGTCTGGCTGATGGAGGAGCTGGAGCTGCCCTATGAGCTGAAGTGGTACAACCGCGGCGAGGACTTCCTGGCGCCACAGGCGTTTCGCGACCTGCATCCGGTGGGTACGGCGCCCATTATCGACGACGGCGACGTGCGGATGGCCGAGTCCACCGCCATCGTGGAGTACATCTCGCAGAAGTACGGCGGGGGGTGTCTCTCGGTGGGACCGGAGGACCCGGATTACCCCCACTACCTCTACTGGATGCAGTTCAACAACAACTTCCAGTCGGCGCTGTTCATGAAGATGGCCTACCAGGCCGGCGGCGGTGACGCGGCCGCCGAGGGCCCGGTGACCACGGTCATGCAGCGCCGGGAGAACAGCCTCTACAACTACCTGGAGCAGCGCCTGGGCGAGTCGGACTACCTCGGCGCCGGGCGCTTCACCTGTGCGGACATCATGACGATGTTCAACCTGACCTCACTCGAGATGCTGGGCGCCCGCCCGATCGACGACTCGTTGCCGAACACGGCGGCCTACGTGGAGCGCATCAGCGGCCGCGCGGCGTACCAGAAGGCCATGTCGATCGCGGGACCCGCGGCGACGCCGCCCGCAGGCTGACGGCCTGCACTGACGGCCCGCTATCAATAGTCGACGTCGATCGGCCGCTCGCTCGACAACTGCAGCAGGCCGCGCGCCATGCGGTAGATCACCCAGATGCCGACCAGGATGATCAGCAGCCACGCGAAGGGTATCCCGATCACGGTGATGAACAACATGCCGGCTATCACCACCCACAGCAGGGTGAACCAGAAGGTGCGAATCTGCCACGAGAAGTGTGACTCGAGGTAGGTGCCGCGCACGGAGCGGCGATTGATGTAGTTGAGGATCACGGCGATGATCGAGGGCCAGCCTGTGAGGAAGGCGGTGACGACCGCGGCGCTGGTGGTGATGCCGGTGATCGCGCTGAATATATGGAGCCCGTATATCAGGTAGGTGAGGGTAACCAGGTTGCCCCTGGCCGGCCTGTCGATGTGCTCGTTCATGGTGTTGCGCTCTCGGGGGGAACAGTCCAACAGTGGGGGTGAACCCCCGTAATTTCAAGGGCGGGACGGCGGGCGCCGACTGCCTGCGCTATTCACCGCCGCGGTAGTCGTGTGGCGCGTGCTGCATCTCGAGATGCAGCGCGTCGCCCCGGTAGGGGTGCGCGCGGGCCAGGCGCTCGTTGAACTCGATGCCGAGTCCCGGCGCCACTGGCACCGGAATGTAGCCACCCTGCACCTGCATCGTGCCCCCGATAAGATCCGCGTGGAAGTCGTCGCCCGTCGAGATCGTCTCTGCGATCAGCGCGTTCGGCAGCGCGGCGCAGAGCTGGATGTTCGCCGCCCACTCCACCGGGCCGGCGTAAAGGTGCGGCGCCATCTCGGCGTTGAACGCCTCGGCCATCGCGGCGATCTTGCGCGCCTGCCACAAACCGCCGACCCGGCCGAGTGCCGGCTGCAGGATGCTCGCCCCGCCCGTGCGCAACAGCGTGGCGAACTCGGCCGCCGTGCACAGGCGTTCGCCGGTCGCGATCGGAATGCGGGTCTGCGCCGCCACCTTCGCGAACTCCAGCAGGTTGTCCGGCGGGCAGGGTTCCTCGAACCAGAGCGGGTCGTAGGGTTCGATGCGCCGCGCGAGCCTGATCGCTCCCGACGTCGTGAACTGGCCGTGGGTGCCGAACAGCAGGTCCGCGCGGGAGCCGACGGCCTCGCGCAACGCCCTGCACACGGCCTCCGACCTGTCCATGTCGTGTAGCGCGGGCTGGTGCCCGTCGTAGATCGTGTAGGGGCCCGCCGGGTCGAACTTGAGTGCGGTGTAGCCGCTCTCGACCATCCGCACGGCGCTGGCCGCCTGGGCCTGCGCGTCGTTGAAGAAGGTCGCCGGGTCGTGTTCCTGCCCGGCGTAGGGGTAGATGTAGGAGTAGGCCCTGACGCGCTCGTTGACCAGCCCGCCCAGCAGCGCGTGGACGGGCCTGCCGCGCGCTTTCCCGACCATGTCCCAGCACGCTGTCTCCAGTCCCGAGAAGGCGCCCATCACGGTGAGGTCCGGTCGTTGCGTGAAGCCTGAAGAGTAGGCCGAGCGAAACA
>JAUIEP010000039.1 GCA_030428835.1 Gammaproteobacteria bacterium
GACGGCATCCGCGCCGACCTCGACTGGATGCAGCG
The DNA here is from genome assembly GCA_030428835.1 of Gammaproteobacteria bacterium. GTDB lineage: Bacteria > Pseudomonadota > Gammaproteobacteria > Pseudomonadales > Halieaceae > Marimicrobium. The sequence goes on from JAUIEP010000039.1 coordinate 36, forward strand.
CATCGGCATCGGCGGCCTGCAGAACTTCGACGCCGCGCTGAACACGCCGCAGCTCGTGGACGAGCGCCTCGTGTACATGACGCCACAGTGGCGGGACGCGTTCCGCTTCACGGCCGAGGAGGCCGACAAGCGCGGCCTTGAGCTGGCTATCGCGGGCTCGCCCGGCTGGAGTGAGACGGGCGGGCCGTGGGTCGCGGCCGAGGACGGCATGAAGAAGGTGGTGTGGACGTCTGTCACGGTGGAGGGCGGTGCGCCCGTGAGTGAGGCCTTGCCGCCGCTACCCCGCGCCAGTGGCACCTACCTGGATGTTGTTGGACAAGGGTCCGAGGGCCTGTCGTCGACCGTACACGAGGTGCCGGAGCTGGCGCGCGATACGCTGGTACTGGCCTTCCCCGCGCCGCCGGGTGACACGCTGCCGGCACCCGCGCTGGCGAGCGATGGCACCGCACTGGATGCGGACCTGCTCAGCGACGGGCGCTTTGCCGCGCATGTCGCCGTGGCCAAAGCGAAGGGCAAGGAGCCCACCGTCATCGACATGACCTTCGACCAGCCGCAGACCGTGCGCGGGATAACGCTGCATGCGCACGGCGTGCAGGGCCTCGTGGGTGAGCCGAACGTGTTGCCCGCACTGGAGGTCAGTGATGACGGCGAGGACTGGCGCGAGGTGGCCACGGTGGCGCTCTCGGAGGCGCCCAGCACGGTCTCCTTCGCGCCGGTGACCGCGCGCCATTTCCGTGTGGTGATGCATCCGCGCCAGACCGCCTCGCCGATGGGGGGCATGGACTTCCTGGCATCGGGCGTGGACGCCGCGTCGATGGTGCGGGTGTTCCAGGCAGATGCCGACAATGAAGGCGACAGCGAGGTGCTCGGTGCGATGGCCGGTATGCGCGGCGGCGAGTTCCAGTTCAGCGAACTCGCCCTGCACGCGGCGCCCAAGGTGTCGCAGTTCGAGCAGAAGGCCGGCTTCTTCGTGGCGCCGGACTACTATGCGTTGCCGGCGACAGACATCGCCGCGGGCGACAGCGTGCAGCCGGACGACGTGCTCGACATCACGGACAAACTGCGCAAGGACGGTCGCCTGGACTGGACGCCGCCTGCTGGCCGCTGGCAGGTGCTGCGCCTGGGCTACTCGCTCACCGGCAAAACCAACCACCCCGCACCGGCGGAGGCCACGGGCCTCGAGGTCGACAAGTTCGACGGCGCCGCCGTGCGCCGCTACATCGAGACCTACCTCGGTAACTATCGCAAAGCGACCGGCAAAAAGCTGATCGGAAAGCACGGCCTGCGCGCGCTGCTCACCGACAGCATCGAGGTCGGCGCCAGCAACTGGACGCCTAAGATCGTGGAGCAGTTCAAGCGCCTGCGCGGCTACGACCCCACGCCCTGGCTGCCGACACTCACCGGCGTCGTGGTGGGTTCGGGCGCGCAGAGCGACGCCTTCCTGTACGATTTCCGCCGTACGCTGGCGGACCTGATCGTCAGCGAACACTACGGCGTGATCGCCGAGGTCACGAAGGAACTCGGCCTGACCTACTACAGTGAGGCGGTGGAGAGCATCCGCCCGGTGCTCGGCGACGACATGGCGATGCGCGCACCGGCCGATGTGCCCATGTCGGCCATGTGGACCTACGGCAAGGGCGGCCCCATCCAGTCCTACATCCTCGATGTGCGCGGCGCCGCCTCGGTGGCGCACGTCTACGGGCAGAACATCGCCGCGGCGGAATCGCTGACCTCCGTGTTGCAGCCCTGGCAGCACAGCCCGGCGGTGCTGCGGCCGATGATGGATCTCATCCTCGCGCACGGCGTCAACCGGCCCGTCATCCACACGTCCGTGCACCAACCGGTGGATGACAAGTTTCCGGGCCTCGCGCTGCTGATCTTCGGCCAGTACTTCAACCGCCACGAGACCTGGGCGGAGATGGCGAGGCCCTGGGTCGACTACATGGCGCGCTCCAGTTTCCTGCTGCAGCAGGGGCGCAACTATGCCGACGTTGCGTACTTCTACGGCGAGGAAGCGCCGCTCACGATGCTTTTCAAGGACGGGCTGCCCGACGACGCCCCCACCCGCTACGCCTTCGACTTCATCAATCCGAACGCACTGCGCGATGTTACCTCGGTGCAGGGCATGGAACTCGTGACCGAGGGCGGTGCGCGCTATCGCGTGCTGTACCTGGGCGGCAACAGCCACTTCATGACATTGCCGACGCTGCGCCGCATCGCCGAGTTGGTCGAGCAGGGCGCCACCGTGGTCGGCATGGCGCCGCGCGCCACGCCGTCGCTGGCGGATGACACGGACGCCTTCGCTGCGCTGGTGGAGAATCTGTGGCGCGGCGGCAAGGGCGGCAAATTCGGCAAGGGCAGGGTGGTGGCCTCGAACGACGTAGAGGCCGTGCTGGCAGGGCAGGGTCTCGCGCCTGATTTCGCCCACACAGCCGATGCGGAAGTATTGTTCAACCATCGCCGCCTCGACGACGGCGACCTGTACTTCCTGTCCAATCGCTCCACCGATGACGTGTCGGGCGAGTACCGCTTCCGCGTGACCGGCAAGCAACCGCAGGTTTGGCGCGCGGACACGGGCGAGGTGAGCCCGGTGTCCTACCGCACCGACGGCGACGTCACGGTGGTCGATCTACCCGTGGCGCCGCAGGATGCCTTCTTCGTCGTGTTCGTGGAACCGGCGACGACGCCTGCCGCGACGGTTGCGCGCACGAACTGGCAGCCGATTGCGGACGTGGGCGCGGGCCCCTGGCAGGTGGCGTTCCAGCCCGGCCGCGGCGCGCCCGCGAGCGTGGCGCTGGACGCCCTCGCGCCGCTGAACGAACACGCGGACGACGGCGTGCGCTACTTCTCGGGCACCGCCAGCTACACGAAGTCCTTCGAATTGCCCGCGGGTGTCGAACCCGGCGCGCCGCTGCAGCTCGACCTCGGCGCTATCGGCGACGTGGCCGAGGTGTACGTGAACGGCGAACTGGCCGGCACGGCCTGGCGCGAGCCCTATCGCGTGGACGTCGGTGAGCTGCTGCAGGCCGGCAAAAATGCCCTCGAGGTGCGCGTGGCGAACCTCTGGGTCAACCGCCTGATCGGCGATGTGCAGCCGGACGCCGAGCCGGTCACCTGGACGAGTACGAAGATCTACCTGCCCAAGGCGCCGCTGCGCACATCCGGCCTGTTGGGCCCTGTGCAGTTGCTGCGGGGCGAGTGATGCCTGCGCTGCACACGCTCGGCCGGTTAGCGGCCGGCCGAGTATGCGCGACCGCAACGCTGGCGCTGGGCGCGCTCGCGCTGTCCAGTGCGGCGGTGGCGGCGGATGACTGTCGCGCGGCGAAGGACGAGCTGGCCGCGCTGCAGCAGGACAGTCTTTTTACCCAGCCCTATATTGACGTGGACGAGTGGCGCAATACACCCGTGCGACACCGCTACGTACACGGCGGCTTCATCGGTACGCAGACGCGCTTCTCCTATTACCTGCCGCCCGAGACGCGCTACGACGGGCGCTTCTTCCAGTACATCACGCCGGTGCCCGACAACGAGTACCTGTCGCAGGGCGCAACGGGCGAGGAGGACCGCATCGGCTTCGCCATCGACAGCGGCGCCTACTTCATCGAGACCAACGGCGGCGGCTGGGAAAACATGGCCGGCCCCGGGTTGCCCGCCGACCGCACCATCGCGGGCTATCGCGCCAATGCCGCGGCAGCGCGCTACTCGCGCATCGTGGCCATGCAGATGTACGGCTGCGAGCGGCCCTTCGGCTACACCTACGGCGGCAGCGGCGGCGGCTACCGCACCATCGGCGGCATGGAAAACACGTCAGGCGTGTGGGACGGCGCGGTGCCGTTCGTTATCGGTTCGCCCATGGCCGCGCCCAACGTATTCACCGTGCGCATGTACGCGCTGCGGGTGCTGGCGGACAAGCTGCCGGCCATCGCCGACGCGGTGGATGTCGGCTCCGGCGTCGACGTGCGCTCGCTGCTCACCGACGAGGAGGCCGCCGCTTTCGCGGAAGTCACGGCCATGGGCTTCCCTCGCGCGGCGTGGTACGCGCACAAATCGCTCAACCTGCACGGTTACGCGCTGTTGTTCCCCACCGTGCTGGGGCAGGACCCGCAATACTTCGCCGAGGATTTCTGGCACAAGCCCGGCTACGAGGGATATCGTCCCCCGGCATCGCTGACTGCCGCGCTCATTGACCACAGCACGAAGGTGAAGCGCGTGATCACGGCGCGCGACACGGCGCAGGCCGCAGCGCAAAAAGCAAAGCAGAGCGGCGGCAGGGCGGACGATGCGTTCGAGGCCATGCTGAAGGCGCAGGGCGCGCAGCGCCCCGTCGCGCTGCAACTGGACAGCCTGCCGGTCCAGGACCTGTTGGGCGCGCAGATCACGGTGACCTCGGGCGCAGCGCAGGGCGCGCGCATACTCGTCAGCCATTTCGACGGGGATACGGTGCAGCTGCGCAGCAGCGCGGGCGCGCTCGCGGGCCTCAAGGCCGGCGATACCCTGCACATCGACAATCGCGACTACCTCGCCTCACAGACCTACCACCGCCACCAGGTGCCCGACGCGGGCTACCCCGTGTACGACGTGTTGCGCGATGCGCGCGGCAAGGCGCTGTATCCCCAGCACCGGCCGTTGCTGGCACCGCAGTTCGCAGCCGGTGCGGCGGGGTCCGTGCCCACCGGCAAGTTCGCGGGCAAGATGATCGTGCTGTCCAACCTGCACGACACCGAGGCCTACCCCTGGCAGGGCGACTGGTACCTGCAGGCGGCGCGGGAGCACCTGGGTGATGCGCTTAACGACCGTCTACGCCTGTGGTACACCGACCGCGCCACCCACGGGGACCACATGACGCTGCAGCAACCCACGCAGACCGTGAGCTACCTCGGCGTTCTGCAGCAGGCGCTGCGCGACGTCAGTGCGTGGGTGGAGGAGGGCATTGCACCGCCCGCCACGAGCGGCTACCGCATCGAGGGCGGACAGGTGTATCTCGAGGACAGTGCCGCGGCACGCGGCGGTATCCAGCCGGTCGTCGCGGTGCGCGCCAACGGCGCGGCGCGCGCGGAGGTTGCGGCGGGCGACACGGTCACGCTTACCGCCACCGTCGATGTACCGCCCGGCGCGGGCGAGGTCGTGGCGCTGGCCTGGGATTTCGGCGGCGACACGCCGTTTCCCGACACGCAGGTGATTGCCGAGGGAGACCGGCGCAGCCCGCGACCCGCCACCACGCACCGGTTCGATACACCCGGCACGTATTTCGTCACGCTGCGCGCCGAGGTGCAGCGCGACGGCGACACCGCGACCCCGTTCACCCGCATTCGCAACCTGGGGCGGGCACGGGTGGTGGTGCGCTGACAAGGAGAATGCATTGATGCAATGTTTGTACTTTCATCGCACCCCGCGGGTGCCGGTCCGCGCGGCGCTCGTCGCGCTGCTGTGTTTCATAACGGGCTGCGCCACCGGCGGCGCGATCACTGCCACAGGAGAATCCACCGTGCTCGACTGCCCCTTGCGCGACGAACCGTATTCCACGCGTACACCGCTCATGGACATCATGCTGAGTGAGCGCGCCAGTGCAATCGTCAACCGCCACATGGGCGGCGTGCTGGACCAGCTGCCGCCGACTTTCGCGAGTCGCGAGGCGCCGTCCTTCAGCGCCATCCTCGACCTGCACGCGCTGGCGGGCCTGGCCGGTTCGCCGCCCGAGGTGCTCGAGTCTATCGATGCGGAGCTCGCCCAGCTCGCGCTTACCGATGAGGAGCGCAAGGCTCGTTGCGCGCGCTACGACGCCGACGAACCGGACCTCGCCATCCCCGCGGGCGGGCCGCGGTTGCTGCTGTTCCAGAAGATCACCGGCTTCCTCGATGCGCCGTCGGTGAACGCCGCCACCGCCACGCTCTACGAACTCGCGGCTGAGCACGGCTGGAGCATCGTGGAGACGGACCGCGCCGGTGTCATGACCCCCGAAAGTCTCGCGCGCTTCGACGCGGTGATCTGGAACAACACGAGCGGCGATGTACTGACGTTGACCCAGCGCGCGGCGTTCAAACAATACATCGAAGGGGGTGGCGGCTTCATCGGCATCCACGGCGCCGGCGGCGACCCGGTGTATTTCTGGGACTGGTACGTCGACACCCTGCTGGGTGCGCGCTTCATCGGCCACTCGGCGGACCCGCAGTTCCAGGACGCGAAGATCGATATCGAGGACAACGCGACCGGTATCGGCGCGGACCTCGCGCCGGGCTGGACCATGCACGAGGAGTGGTACGCGTTCGCGAGCAGCCCGCGCGAGACCGGCGCGACGGTGATCGCCACGCTCGACGAGTCCACCTTCTCCCAGGTGGGGCGCGGCGGGCAGTACCTCAGTATGGACGATCACCCCATCGTGTGGACGCGCTGCATCGGCGCCGGCCGCTCCTTCTACTCCGCCATCGGCCACCGGCCGGAGGTGTACGCGGACGAAAAACACCGCCGCCTGCTGGTGGACGGCATCGCGTGGGCCGCCGGTGGCGCCTGCAAGCAAGACTGATTATCAAACGGCGCCACGGGCGCCCACGGAGGCACACCAATGGACAGACGGGAATTCCTGGAATGCGCCGCGCTGCTCATCAGCGGCACCGCGCTGCAGCAGCGGGCCTTTGCCCTGAGCAGCGAGCAACAGCAGTACCTCGCAACGGCGGACGACTACGTGAGCAAGTCGGCAAAGCTGTTCAGTACGGCACAGCGCAAGCTTGTTGCCGCCGCGGCGGAGACCATCATCCCGCGCACGGAAACGCCCGGCGCGATCGACGCCGGCGTGCCGCATTTCATCGAGCTGATGGTCGAGGACTGGTTCAATGATGGCGAGCGCGCCATCTTTATGGCGGGCCTTGCGGATCTCGAACAGCGCATTCCCGCCGAGCATGGCAAGCCCTTCGACGAACTCGGTGACGAGCAGCAGCTGGCCGTGCTGGAGGCCCTGGAGGCGGCGGCATCCGACTCACCCTGGTACCAGCAGGGCAACATCCGCCGCGCGTTCATCAGCGACGCGCCGTTCATCTGCCAGCTCAAGGAACTGACCGTGTGGGGTTTCTTCACGTCAGAGACCGGGACGAAAGAGGTGCTGCGCTACAACCCGATGCCGATGAAGTTCGACCCCGAGTACCCGAGGAAACCCGGGGACACCACGTGGGCGCCACCGAACTTTTACCGCTAGGCCAGGAGAGAACACACGATGAAGACGCAACAGAATTACGATTTCGACGTGATCGTCGTCGGCTCCGGCATCACCGGCGGCTGGGCGGCCAAGGAACTCACCGAAAAGGGCCTGAAGGTGCTGGTGCTGGAGCGCGGCAGGGACGTTAAACACGGCAGCGGCTACCTGGGTGAGCACGCGCCGGGTTGGAAACAGCCGTTCAACGGTAAGCCGGATCGCGAGTTGGAGGCGCGCGACTACCCGGTGCAGAGCAAGCTGTACGCCTTCAGCGCCGCCAACCGGCACTTCTGGAACAACGACCGCCTGAACCCCTACGCCGTGGACGAGGGCAAGCCGTTCGACTGGTTCCGCGGCGATGTGGTCGGCGGGCGGTCGCTCATGTGGGGGCGGCAGAGCTACCGCTGGAGTCCCCAGGACTTTCGCGCCAACGCGACCGACGGCCACGGCATTCCCTGGCCGGTAGAGTATGAGGACATCGCACCGTGGTACAGCCACGTGGAGAAGTTCATCGGCGTGAACGGCCGCAAGGAGGGACTCGCGCAACTGCCCGACGGCGAGTTCCAGAAACCCATGGAGTGGTTTCCTATCGAGAAGACCATCCAGGCGCGCCTGCGCAAGAGCGCGCCGGACATCACCCTCACCAATGCGCGCACTGCCATCCTCACCGAAGACCTGCCCGGCCGCTCCGCCTGCCACTACTGCGGTCCCTGTGAGAACGGCTGTTCGACCGGCAGCTATTTCAGCTCGCAGGCGTCCACGCTGCCGGCGGCGCGTGCGACCGGCAACCTGACGCTCAGGCCCGACTCGGTGGTGGAAAAGCTGCAGTACGACGAGGCGACGGGGCGCATTAGCGCCATCCACGTGGTGGATGCGCAGACCATGGCACGCAGGGCCTACACCGCTCGCGCCTACTTCCTGTGCGCCTCCACCATCGGCAGCACGCAGTTGTTGCTGAACTCGGCCAGCGCGGCCTTCCCCAACGGGTTGGCCAACCGCAGCGGCGTGCTGGGCCACTACCTGATGGACCACTTCCTCAGCATCGGCGCGGTCGGCATGTTCGCCGAGCACAGCGATACCTACTTCTACGGCAATCGCCCGACCGGGCTGTATATCCCGCGCTTCCGCAACGTAGGCAAGCGCGACGACGACGCCGACTTTATCCGCGGCTACGGCTACCAGACGATGATCAACAGCTCCAACTGGATGGGCCAGCTCAATGCCAAGGGCTTCGGCGCCGCGCTGAAAAACCAGCTCAGCGCATTGCCGCCGACCTGGGTGTTCTACATGGCCGGCTTCGGCGAGTGCCTGCCGCGCAAGAGCAATCGTCTTTACCTCAGCAAGAAGAAGGACCGCTTCGGCGTGCCGCAGGTGGCGTTCGACTTCGAGTGGGGCGACAACGAGCGCGCGATGGGTAAGGACATCCAGAAGCAGGCGCTGCGCATCGTCAACGCAGCCGGTCCCGCGTTCGCGATACCCATCGGCGACACCGAGAACCTGTCGACGCCCGGCGCCGGCATCCACGAGATGGGCACCGCGCGCATGGGCGACGATCCGGGCGAGTCAGTACTGAACCGCTACAACCAGGCCCACGACGTGCCGAACCTGTTCGTGACCGACGGCTCGTTCATGACCTCGGCGTCCTGCGTTAACCCGTCACTCACCTACATGGCATTCACGGCGCGCGCGTGCGATTACGCGGCGCAGCAGTTGGCCGCCGGCGTGATCTGATGAAGAAAGTCATTCTATTATTGGTTGTAGTCGCCGCTATCGCGGCGGGTGTTGGCTACGTGTACAAGAATCGGCCGATACCGGATTTCGGCCGCTCGGTCCTGGTGTTCTCCAAAACGGCGGATTTTCGTCACGAGTCGATACCCAAGGGCATTGAGACCCTCACTCAGTTAGGGCGCAGCGGCAAGTTCAACGTGGTGGCCACCGAGGACGCCGGCGTATTCAGCGACGACAGTCTCGGCGGTTTTCGCGCGGTGGTGTTTCTCAATACCACCGGGGATGTCCTCAATGCCGAACAGCAGAACGCGTTCGAGCGCTATATCCAGGCCGGTGGCGGTTATGTGGGTATTCACGCCGCCGCAGATACCGAGTGGAAGGAGGCTCCCTGGGGCTGGTACCAGCGCCTGGTGGGCGGAGTGTTTGAATCCCATCCCCGCGACAGCGACCAGCTCGCGACGCTGCGCGCCACGGGCGCCGCGCATCCGGCGACAGACGATTTACCCGGCGAGTGGCAGGCCAGCGACGAGTGGTATGACTTCAAGCGACTCTCCGACGGAATTCGGGTACTGATCGAGGTGGATGAGACCACCTACCAGGATGGTCAGATGGGAGAGTCCCACCCGATCACGTGGTACCGGGAGTTCGATGGCGGCCGCAGTTTCTACACAGGCCTCGGCCATACGGACGCGGTGTACGACAACAGCACGTTTCAACAGTTGCTCCTGGGAGGCATCGATTGGGCCATGGGCGAAGCCGCCCTTGACTACACGCGCTCACGGCCCGAGATCTGGCGCTTCAGCCACCGCATACTCGACAGTGCGCTCGACGAGCCGTTGAAGCTGGCGTTCTCGCCCGCGGGCGACCTGTACTTCATCGAACGCGGCGGGGCGATCAAGCGCTACGATTTCGAGGCCCAAGAGTCGAAAACCGTCGCCCAACTCGAGGTGTTTACTGCGCAGGAGTACGGGTTGCTCGGCCTGGCCTTTGACCCGGACTTCGCGAGCAACCAGTGGTTGTATCTCTACCGTACCGTTCCCCAGGGTGACACGGCGCGGCTGGTGCTGTCGCGCTTTCGGTTGCACGAGGATCAACTCGACCTCGACTCGGAGCAGGAGCTGCTGTCGATGCCCGGGGATGGCAACGTGCGGATTCGCACGACGCACACGGGCGGCGATATGCAGTTCGACGCGCAGGGCAACCTGTGGTTGACGACCGGGGATGATACCGAGGCCGACAACCATGGCCGCATTGACGACCGGCCGGGGTTCCTCTATCACGATGCGGCCCGCACGTCCGGGAACACCAACGACCTGCGCGGCAAGATCCTGCGCATCCGGCCGCGCGCCGAACCTGATGCGAATGGCCGCTACTACGACATTCCCGACGGCAACCTCTTTGCAACGCCGGAAGAGGGGCGTCCCGAAATCTACGTCATGGGCCTGCGCAATCCCTACACCATCGCCGTCGATGACCGCACCGGCACCGTCTACTGGGGCGAGGTGGGACCCGACGGCAGGGAAGACGATGCACGCGGCCCCATGGGCTACGATGAAATCAACCGCAGCACCGCGCCGGGGAACTTCGGCTGGCCCTACGTGATCGGCGACAACTTTGCCTATCACTACTATGACAAGGCGAACGAGGCCGTTCTGGACAGGGTCGATGTCAATGCCCCGGAAAACCGGTCGCGCAACAACACGGGCGCGCGCATCCTGCCGCCGGCTCAGCCGGCGTGGATCTACTACCCTTACGGGGACAGTGACCGCTTCTTTGAGCTGGAATCGGGCGGGAGAAATGCCCTGGTAACCACGCCGTTCTACAGCGAAGACTACGCCGACAGCCCCATCAAGTTTCCCGACTGGCTGGACGGCAAGCTCATCATCGGTGATTTCATGCGCCGGTGGTTGCAGGTGGTGTCACTGGATAGCGCGGGAGAGATAGAGAGCATCACGCCGCTGATCGATCACCGTTTCTCCGCGCCGCTGGACATGGCTTTCGGGCCCGATGGCGCTCTGTACGTGGTGGAGTACGGCACCACCTGGTTCGAGGCGAATCCCGACGCCTACCTCAGTCGCGTGGAATTCTACCCCGGTGACAACCCCGCACCGGTCGCCATCGCGCGTGCAGACAAATCTGTGGGTGCCGTTCCGCTGGCCACCGTGCTGGACGCGAGTGACTCCTATGACCGGGGCGCGGATGCGGCAACGCTGCGCTATCGCTGGGAGCGCATGGTGAACGGCAAGGCGGTGGAGTTGCTCGGTACCGCGCAGCGGCAGCCCGTGCAGTTCACCACGCCGGGTGAACACCGCGTCCGGTTGACGGTCACCGACGAGGGTGACAGCTCACACGAACAGTACCTGCGGTTTGTCGCGGGCAACGAGCCGCCGGAGGTCAGCATCGAGATCAAGGGCAACCGCAGCTTCTACCGCGAGGGCCAGACGCTGGAGTACGAGGTTGCCGTCACGGACCTGGAGGACGGCGACAGCGCCGCACCGGGGTTTCCCGGTCACAGGGTGGTCGTAAATTCCACCTATGTGCGCAGCGACAAGGAGCCGGAGGAGGCGCTGGCGCAGTTCAACGTCGATCCGTTGTTGCTGGGGCGCGAGCTTGTCACCAGCGGTAGCGATTGCCATGCCTGTCATCAACAGGCGGAGGCGTCCATCGGTCCGTCACTGGAGGCCATCGCCGAGCGCTACGCCGCCCGACCCGATGCGGTGGAATACCTGTCGGCGAGCATCGGTGACGGTGTCAGCGGTCAGTGGGGTGGCAGTCACGCCATGCCCAGCCATCCCGATCTCAGCGCGGGTGAGTTGCGGGCGGCGAGCGCCTTCATATTGTCACTTGCAGGCGCGGGTGATGTGCAGGACGCGCAGGCGTTGACCGGCTCCCTGCAGTTTGATGCCCACCAGGATGACAGCATTTCGGTGCGGCTGGAAAACATTGTCACGGTCGATTTCGGGACCTTCTACCCGGGCAGGTACGTATTGCATGCGGCCTACACCGATGCGGGCGCGCCGGGTGATGTACCCGCGCTGCGCGGCACGGCAGCCGTCATCCTGCATCACCCCAAGCAGACGGCCGGCTTCCTGGCTGACGGTGAGCACCTGAGTAAAATGTCGCTGCAACCCGGGTTCTCGATCGGTGTGCTGGGCGCGCCGGAGCTTTCCGGCGCATTCGCTCACGCGGTCGCCGAGGCGGTGGATCTGACGGACATCTGCCGGATTGAGGTGAAAGCACTCGCTCTGAGCGGCATGCTCGCGGGCGGCGAACTGCAGTTGCGCATTGGCGATTCCGAGGCACCTCTGGGCAGCTTCCCCGTCGAGCCCTCTTTGATGCCGTCGATGGAGGAGCCGACGGGTGTGTTTGATGTGTCGGGCATCGACGGTGTACACGATCTTCGCCTGGGGTCGCCGGTTACGCAGGACAACGCAGGTAGTGCTATGTACGCGTTCTCTGAGCTGGTGTTCAAGTTCTGTGCCGGGCGCTAGCGCGGGGTAAGCCAGGGCGCCGCGTGCCAGTTGGCGCGACTACCCGAGTCGCGCCGCCACGCGCGGCAGGTCCCTCACCGTGCGGATGCCCGGCTCGGCCGCGCACACGTAGGGAATCGCGTTGACCGCGCCGAAGGCGGTGTAACCCGACATCTGCTCCGCGACCGGCGCGCCGGTCAGCGGCATGCCGATGCTGATGTCCAGCGGCGCGTCGCCCTCCACCTGCACGCGCCAGCCGTTGTCGCCCAGTTGCCAGTCGCGTGTAAGGTCCGTGCTGCAATACCAGTTGGAGCGGAAGCGCAGCACGGGCTCGCCGTTGCGCAGGCCCGCCACCGTCACGCGCAGTGCCGCCACCGTGCCCTGCTCGATGGCGGCGCCGTCCGCCAGTGTCACGCGTTCTTTAGCCGCCGCCGTCTCGCCGAACATGTCGAAACCGTCGAGCGTGATGGACAGCGCGTCGGCCAGCGTGGTCAGCGAATCCTCGAAACACTGCGCCATGTGCATGAGCAGGCCCGGGTCGATGGCGTCTTCCAGCGGCCGGCCGTAGCCCATGACGTCGAAGATCATCTCGGTGGAGCAGGAGGCCGGTATGTCCGCGAACTCGTCGATGGTCAGGCAGTCCAGGCGGCGCTGGATGGAGGTCAGCACCAGCGGCAGCGCCTCGGTAATGAAGCCGGGACTGGAGCCGGTCGCGTGCAGCGACGCGCCGCCCGCCTCACACGCGGCCTCGATGCGCTCGCGCAAGTCGCGCGGCATCTTGCGCGGGTTGAAGAACTCGCCGCGCGTGGTGATCACGTTGATGCCGGCGCTAAGCAGCGCGCACAGGTCGTCGGCGTCGTACCCTTCCTGCATATAAAGGACGCAGTCGGGCTGCAGCGCGATGATGTCGTCGCGGCTGCGCGTGGCTGTCACGCCGACGGGGTCGATGCCGCAGATCTCGCCCGCGTCGCGGCCTTCCTTGTCTTGCGAGTGCACGCGCAGACCCACCAGTTCGAGGTTGGGGTGGTTCACCACCGCGCGCAGGCTGCCCATGCCGACCTTGCCGGTGGCCCACTGCACCACGCGCCACTGTTCCAGGTGCTCGGCGAGGCAGTGCAGGAGGTAGTCGATGTTGCCCTGCGCGCGGCCGCAGGCCTCGTCTTCCGGCAGGTCGCTGCCGCTGAAGCTGCAGCGCCAGTCCACCCGGCAGCCCGCGCCGGGCAACTCGGTGACGCTCGCGCTGCCCCGGTAGTTGTGGAAGGGCAGCATGGGGTGCGGCGCGATGGTGTAGGTCAGCGCGCGTGATTCGGGGTCGATCGAGGTCAGGGTCTCCTCGACCGGATCATTGCCGCCCATGTGCAGGCGCCGCATGGGGCCGGCGGGTGTCTCGACGAGTTCGGTCTTCTCCGGCCCCGGGATCCAGCCGATTTCGCCCCAGTCGGCCAGTAGTTCCCAGGCGCGCGCGGCGGGTACGCGCAGGGTGCGGGCGGCGTGGATATTGGGCATGGGTAATCACCTTTAATAGTGGATCGGGTCGTGTATGGGTCGTGTGGTTGACAGCATGCCAAATTGGTGACAATGTTGCGACACCAAATTAGCCAGTGGGAAGCATGACATGAGCACAGAGGCGCAGACAAGCGGCGACGCGGTTTACTGGGACCCTTACCGTCCCGACCTGGGCAAGGACCCGTACCCCACCTACAAGCGGATGCGCGCCGAGGCGCCGCTGTACTACAACCCGGACTACGACTTCTATGCGGTGACCCGCTTCAACGATGTCGAGGCCTGCCTCAGCGATCACCAGAACTTCATCTCCGGTCGCAGCGACATCCTGGAATTCATCCGCGAGGACATGGAAGTTCCGCCCGGCATGTTCATCTGGGAAGACCCGCCGCTGCACACGGCCTACCGCACGGTGGTGATGCGCGTGTTCACACCCAAGCGCATGAACGACCTCGAGGGCATGATCCGCGACTACTGCGCGCGCTGCCTCGACGCGGTCGTCGGCCGGGACAAGATCGACTTCATCGCCGACCTGGGCGGCCAGTTACCCGGCGGGGTGATCGGCATGCTGCTGGGTATTCCCGACGAGGACCGCGACGCCGTGCGCGACCGCGTGGAAGCCGCCCTGCGCACCGAGGAAGGCAAGCCCATGGAGATGGACCAGGCGGCCATCATGGGGGAAAACTTCGAGGCCTATATCGACTGGCGCATGGACAACCCGTCCGACGACCTGATGACGGAACTGCTGAACACCGAGTTCAAGGACCCGGAGGGTGTCGTGCGCAAGCTGACGAAGGAAGAGGTGCTGATCTTCGTCAACCTGCTCGCCGGCGCGGGCAACGAGACCACCTCCAAACTGATCGGCTGGATGGGCAAGCTGTTGGGTGAGCATCCCGACCAGCGTCGCGCCGTCGCCGCTGACCTGTCCCTCGTGAACAATACCATCGAGGAAATACTGCGCTTCGAGCCGCCCGGTCCCTCCGTTGCGCGCTACGTCGCCAACGATGTCGTGGTGCAGGGCCAGACGGTGCCCGCGGGCAGCGTCATGCTCAACATCATCGCGGCGGCCAATCGTGACGAAGGCCGCTTCGTAGACGGCGAACGCTTCGATATCCATCGCCAGGGACCGCCGCACATGACGTTCGGGCGCGGCATCCACACCTGCCTCGGCATGGCGCTCGCCCGCGTTGAAGGGCGCGTCGCGCTGGAGGAGATCCTCAAGCGCTTCCCCGACTGGACTGTCGACACCGACAACGCGCAACTGTCGTCCTCTTCCTCCACCCGCGGCTGGGACACCATGCCCGTCTTCGTGGGTTGATCGGAAGTACAGCGGCGCATGGCAAAGATTACGTATATCTCCCGGGCGGGAGAGGAAACCGTGCTCGACGTGGCGAATGGCAGCACCGTGATGCGCGGCGCCGTGGACAACGCGGTCAAGGGCATCATCGGTGACTGCGGCGGCGCCTGCTCCTGCGCCACCTGCCATGTCTACGTCGACCCCGCCTGGCTCGACAGGGTGGGCGAGGTCGGTCCCATCGAGGAGATCCTGCTGGAGGAAGTCTGCGACCCGCAGGACAACAGCCGCCTCGGCTGCCAGATCACCATCACGGACGAACTCGACGGGCTGGTGGTGCGCCTGCCCGAGAAGCAGGTCTGATTCGACCCCCGGCCCACGCGGCACTATCATGCGTTTTCTCCCGGGTGGCGTGCACTGCGCTGCCGCGGGATCACTGTCCCAGCCATAACACCGGAGTCCCCCGATGAGCACACAAGAGTTTCCCGAACTGAGCTGTTACCTGCTGCCCGGCCACACACAGACTCCGGCGGACGCGATGCAGCAGGCGCGGCAGGCCGAGGCGCTCGGCCTCGGCCGGGTCTGGCTGTCCGAACGCTTCGACGTGAAGGACGCCGGCGTGATCTGCGGCGCCGCCCTCGCCGTGACCGAGCGCATCGGCGTCGCCACGGCCGCCACCAACCTGCATACCCGGCACCCGCACGTGCTGGCGACGATGTGCAGTTCCCTGCACTATTTGTCGGGCGGGCGCTTCACCCTCGGGCTCGCCCGCGGCGTGGGCATACGCGACGAACTGATGGGCCTGCCCTCGGTGGGTAACCAGCAGATGGCCGAGGGCCTCGATATCCTGCGCACGCTGTGGTCGGGCGGCAAGGTGATGGGCTACAACGGCCCGATGGGCAACCTGCCGTACCTCAGCAGCGGCGACTGGCTGGACGCCGACATCCCGGTCTACTTCGTGGGCTTCGGCCCGAAGGCCCTGGTCTTCGCCGGGCGGCATTTCGACGGCGCGCACCTGCACACGTTCATTACACCCGAGGGCCTGAAGCGCGCCCGCGCCGCGGTGCAGGAGGGCGCCGAAAAGGCGGGCCGCAATCCCGATGACGTAAAAATCTGCACGGTGCTCGCGACGGCACTTGAGCCCACCCGCGAGGCGCACCTGCGCAAGATGGTGGGCCGGATGGCGACCTACATGCAGGCGCCGGGCTATGCTGACATGCTGGTAGCGCTCAACGACTGGGACCCGAAGGTGCTCGAGGACTTCCGCGTGCACCCGGCCGTCACCTCCGTGCCCGGCGGCATCGACAGCGTGGCCACGCTGGAACAGCTCGAGGAAATCGAGAAGCTGATCCCCGCCGAGTGGCTGTCGGCGGCGGCGGTGGGCAGCGCGCAGGAATGTGCCGCGCGCATCAGGCTGGAACTCGAGGTCGGCGCCGACGAGGTCTGCATCCACGGCTCGACCCCCGACGAGTTCGCGCCCGTTATCGACGCGTATCGCAAACTCAAAGGTTAACCCCGCGCGCCGCGCGCAAGAGCCAGGATTCCGTTATGCAAGCTATCGTCTGCACAGAGCACGGCG
This sequence comes from Gammaproteobacteria bacterium, assembly GCA_030428835.1. Taxonomy (GTDB): domain Bacteria; phylum Pseudomonadota; class Gammaproteobacteria; order Pseudomonadales; family Halieaceae; genus Marimicrobium. The sequence continues at coordinate 16,793 of JAUIEP010000039.1, forward strand.
CCCCGGACCTGTTGCAACTGCAGGACATACCGCGGCCGGAACTCGGCAGCACCCAGGTGCGCGTCAGGGTCAACGCGGTGGGCATCAACTACATCGAGGGCCTGCTGGTGCAGGGCACCTACCAGATCAAGGTGCCGACCCCGTTTGTGCCGGGCGGCGACCTGGCCGGCGAGGTGATTGAAGTCGGGGCAGAAGTAAGCGGTGTCACGCCGGGGCAGCGTGTGCTGGCCAGCACCGGTATCGGTGCGCTCACCGAGGAGGTTGTGCTCGCTCCCGCGCAGTTGACGCCGATCCCCGCGGGCATGAGCGACGCCCAGGGCGCGACCTTCCTGCAGTCCACCGCCACCGCCTGGTTCGCGCTCAAGCATTGCGGCGCCATCCGCGCCGGCGAAACCCTGCTCGTGCTCGGCGCCGCCGGGGGTACCGGGATGGCGGCCGTGACGCTCGGCAGGGCGCTGGGCGCGCGGGTGATCGCCGCGGCCTCCACGGAGCAAAAGCTGGCGGCGTGCCGGGCGGCCGGCGCGCACGAGACCATCAACTACAGCAGCGAGGACCTGAAAACCCGCGCGAAAGAACTGTCCGGCGGCGGCGTGGACCTCGTCTTCGACCCCGTGGGTGGCACGCTCGCCGAACCCGCCTTGCGCGCCTGCGCGCCGGGGGCCAGGTACCTCGTTATCGGCTTCGCCGGGGGTCCGATTCCCCAGATCCCGCTCAACCTGCCGCTGCTCAAACGCTGCTCCATCGTGGGCGTGAACTGGGGCGCCAGCGTGGCGGACGACCCGGCGCTCGTCCCCGCCGTCCACGGCGACATTTTGCGGCTGTTCGAGGAAGGGAGTATCCCGCCGCCGCCGATTACCGAGTTCCCGCTCGCGGACACCGCCGGGGCGATGAACAGCCTGCTCAACCGTGAGCTCGTGGGCCGCGCGGTCGTCAGGGTCGCGCGGGATTAACAAGCTAAACCAGTCATTAATGTTGTAAAAAGGCATTCCAAATTATAGCTGGCACTATATAATGTGCCGGTCAGTTACCTACCATGGAGCAAGCAATGGCCAAGTTCACGTACGAAGAAATCAAGGCACACCTCGACAAGTGGGTCGAGGCCAACCGCAGTGCGGGGGAGAAGGGCGAGGGCTGGGACAAGATGTACCAGTTCTACACCGAGGACGCCCTGTACAGCTGGAACTACGGCACCGACTACGAGTTTGTCGCCCGCGGCCACGAGCAGTTGCGCGACTGGGCGTTCGGCACCGAGATGGCGGGCCTGGACGGCTGGCGCTACCCCTATATCCGCACGCTGATTGACCCGGAAAAAGGCGAGGTCGCGGTGTTCTGGAGGCAGCAGGCGCCAACCAATGACCCGGATACGGGGAAGCCCTATGAAGCGCTGGGTACGGGCGGTTCCTGGTTCCGCTACGCCGGCAACGGCAAGTGGAGCTGGCAGCGCGACTGGTTTGACCTGGGCAATGTCACCAGCCTGTTCATCAAGATGATGGAGAACAAGGACCTGTCCGACGGCATGCTGGCGCGCATGGAGCGCCAGGCCCAGGGTCTGCCCCCGGGCTGGGTGCCGGTGGCTGACTTCGACTGGCTGGCCACGATCGAAGCACCGGACGATATGTAGAGGGCCGGGGCGGTCCTGCGGGGGTCGCCACGCCACACGTCGCGAACAATGTCAGCGCTGGAGGGTAAGAACGCCGTTGTCACCGGTTCCAGTATGGGGATCGGCAGGGCGGTGGCCGTGGAACTCGCCGAGCACGGCGCCAACGTGGTGCTGAACAGCAGTTCGAGCAGCGCCGCGCTGGACGAGGCCGTGGATGCGGCACGCGCCACCGGTGCGAAGGCGATAGCCTGCCCGGGCTCGGTAGCCGATGTGGAGTTCGCACCGGCGCTGATCGAGCGCTGTGTCAGCGAGTTCGGCGCCATCGACATCCTGGTCAACGTGGCCGGCATCGTGGAACCCCCCGGCAGCTCCATACTGAACATCGAGACCGACGACTGGCTCCGGCAGATCGACGTGCACCTGAACGGTACGTTCTACACCTGCCGCCAGGCGGCGCGGCACATGGTCGAACAGGGCCACGGCAGCATCGTCAACACCTGTTCACACGCGCTGACCGGTTCGTTCGGCGGCACGGGCTATGCCGCGGCCAAGGGCGGTGTGTACAGCCTGACCCTGGCGCTGGCGAAGGACCTCGAGGAATACGGCATCCGGGTGAATGCGATCTGCCCGGGCGCGGCGTCGCGGATGTCCACCGGACCGGATTACGAGGCGCACATCGACAGGCTGTTCCGCCGCGGGATTCTCGACGCGGGCAGTCGCGACGCCTCGCTCAACCCGGCGCCGCCGGAGTTCCTGGCGCCGGCCTACGCGTTGCTGGCCAGCGACCTGGCGGCGGGCGTTACCGGCAGGCTGTTTTCGGCGGCCGGCGGTTATCTCGGCGAGTTCCGGGGCCTGCGGGAGACCCTGATCGCCTACAGGGATCATGCGGACGGTGACAAATGGCAGCTCGAGGAGCTGGCGAACGAGTTGGAGCGCGCGGGCGCCTGACAGGAAATTCCAGAGGGTAGGGCCGCGCCGACACAGTGCCGGCGGCGGCACCCGATGCAAGAGAGGACGAAGCAGTGAGTGCAACGAAAGAAGCGACAGAGGATGAGATTCACACCGGAGGCAAGGAAGCGCCCGTGCTGCCCGGTGCGGACGCGGAACTGGGTCACCTGAACGAGCTGCGCGAACGGCCGACCGCGCTGATGCAGCGCGTGGCGGACGAGCTCGGTGAGATCGGCGAGCTCGACTTCGCGGGCAACAAGGTCGTGATGCTCATGGGTGAGGCGCAGGAGCGCTTCTTCCGCGCGAGCGACGAGCAACTGGATCAGGCGGAAGCCTACCCGTTCATGAAGCCGGTCTTCGGCGAGGGCGTGGTGTTCGACGCCTCCCCGGAGGAGCGCAAGCAGGCCTTGAAGAACCAGTCGCTGCGCGGCGACTTCATGAAGGGGCACGCGGCCACGGTCGACCGCGAAGTGCAGGCAGCGATGGACAAGCTCGACGACGAGGGTGAAATCGACCTGCTCGATTTCTTCTCCGAGCTCACGCTGTACACCTCCAGTGCCTGCCTGATCGGCAAGGAGTTCCGCCAGGAACTGACGCCGGAGTACTTCAAGGTGTTCTACGACCTGGAGAAGGGCACCGACGCCATGGCCTACGTCGACCCGTACCTCGACCTGCCCGTGTTCCACACGCGCGACAAGGCCCGGGAGCGGCTCGTCGAGCTGCTGGACGGCGTCTTCGAGAAGCGCGACGCCATGGAGGACAAGACGGTCGAACTGTTCGACTTCCTGCGCACGCTGAAGGACGAGAACGGCGAGGCCCTGTACTCCACCGACAAGATCACCGGGATGTTCATCTCCATGATGTTCGCGGGGCACCACACCACCAGCGGCACCGCGGCGTGGACGCTCATCGAGCTGTTGAAGAACCCCGCTGTGCTGGCCGACGTGGTAGAGGAACTGGACGAACTGTACGCCGACGGTCGTGATATCAGCCACCAGGCGCTGCGCGAGATTCCCCTGCTGGAGAGCAGCATCAAGGAGGCGCTGCGCCTGCACCCGCCGCTGATCCTGCTGATGCGCAAGGTTATGTACGACTTCCACTACAAGGGCTGGACGGTACCCGCGGGCAAGCTGGTCGGCGTGTCGCCCTCGGTGTCCAACCGCATGCCCGAGTGTTTCCCCAACCCCGAGGCCTTCGATCCCACCCGCTACACCGGTGACCGCGCGGAAGACAAGCAGCTCTTCGCCTGGATCCCGTTCGGCGCGGGCCGGCACCGCTGCGTGGGCGCGGCCTTCGCCATGATGCAGTTGAAGGCCATCTTCAGCGCGGTGTTGCGCAACTTCGAGTTCGAGTTGTCGCAGCCGGTGGAGACCTACCGCAACGACGAGAGCAAGATGGTCATCCAGCTCGAGCAGCCGTGCATGGCGCGCTACCGCAGGCGCGTGCCGGCTGGAGCGGCCGTGACCGGCAAGAGCAAGGCGGCCGGGCAGGACGCCGCGGACGACAGGCCGCAGGCCAGTTTCACCATCGAGATCGACCGCGACCTGTGCCAGAGCCACGCAGTGTGTGTCAGCGAGGCGCCCGAGGTATTCTCGCTGGACGAGAACAAGGAGGTCGTGATCGCCACGGACATCGCGGACGCGGACAGCCACGCCATCGACATGGCCGTGAAGTTCTGTCCCACGGGTGCCTTGACGCTCAAGCCCATCAACAGGGGCTAGGCGGGCAGGGCGATTGCAACCGGGCGCGCCGCACGGGTGAGAGTGTGGCGCGTTGTCGTTTTTTGGATCGATACCAAGAGCAATAAATGAAGGTTTTTGTGACGGGCGGCTCCGGCTTCATCGGGGCGCACACCACCATGGCGCTGCTGGACGCGGGTCACGAGGTGCGCCTGCTCGTGCGCAATCGCGCAGCAGCGGATGCATATTTCACGCAGCGCGGTTACAGCATCACCGACTACGTGGTCGCCGACCTGCAGGATACTGCCGCGGTGATCGACGGCATGGCCGGTTGCGACGCGCTCTTTCACGCCGCCGCCATGGTCAGCGTCGACCCGCGCCAGGCGCAGGAGATACGCCGCACCAACCAGGGCACGATACGCGCCATCATGCAGGGCGCGCTCGACAGGGGCGTGCGGAACATCGTCTACGTGTCGAGCATGATCGCGCTGTTCGCGCCCGGCGTCACCGCGATCGATGACAGTTCGCCCCTGGGAACGTTCAACAGCCCGTACGCGGCGTCCAAGCGGGAGTGCGACGCGTACGTGCGCGAGTTGCAGTCGCGGGGCGCCCCGATCCAGATGACCTACGCTAGCGGCGTTTACGGCCCGGACGACCCGAAGCTCAGCGAGAGCAACGAGGCGCTGATCGCGTTCCTCTCGATGATCCCCAACACCACGAGTGGCATGCACTGCGTCGACGTGCGCGATGTCGCCCTGGCTCACCGCTACCTGCTGGAGAACCCGGTGGCGGCGGGGGGCGACAACACAGGTGCGCGGTACATACTGGCCGGCCCGTATTACACCTGGCCGGAATTCCACCGGCTCATCTGCGAGGTGACGGGGCGCGATATCCGGCATCCGCGTATGCCGGGCCCGGTCCTGCGGGGCGTGGGTCGCGCGCTGGACCTGGTGCGCAGGTTCCGCCCGATCGACTACCCGATGACGACGGAATCCATGCAGGTCACCACGCGTTTCCCGGTCGCGGACTCCAGCAGGATCGAGCGACTGGCGGGCCTCGAGTTCCGGCCCGGCAGGGAAACCTTTACCGAGACCCTCGCGTGGCTCGCACGTGAAGGGCACATCAAACCCAGGTGGGCCGGGCTCGAATAGGGCTGGTTTACCGACGAATACCAAGGAGAGACACCCGATGGCACTACGCGACGATTACCTGGGCGATTTCGACCCCACCCTGGACCTCACGGGTTTTTCCAGGGCGTTCCTGTCCCGCCTGATGCACGAGTACAACCTGATCGGGCACCTGCTCGACCGGTCGGGGCAGCCGCTCGTCGCGCTGGAATACGGCGAGGAGGGCTTTGTGCGCTCCGGCATCGAGGAGTGGCAGTGCGCGAGCCCCATCTACTCCAGGCGCATGCAGAAGCTGATGAAGTTCGAGGGCAGTGACGTCGGCACGGTATTCAAGAACATCCAGTTGGAGGTGGGCGCGCCGCAGCAGTTCCTGGACTTCCAGTTCCGCCTGGACTCCCCCGGGTACGGCGAGTTCTGGCTGCCGCACTGCGGCGCGCTGACCGACCTGGAGCGCAATGGCGACGAGGGCAAGCTGACCAAGCTCATGTGCCACGACATCGAGGACCCCACCTTCGACGCGACCGCGGCCGCCACCCACCCGAAGATGATCATGCGCCCCGTGCACCGCCCGCCGCGCAATGACTCGCCGGTCGGCAACGGCAAGGACCGCTATCCGGTCTGCCGCTGGATGGTGATGTTGTCCGACGAGGTGCAGGACTACGACAACCACCCCAACCTCGCGGTCATGGCGCAGACCCATATCGCGAACATCGACATCGCCGTACCCGGTGACAAGGTCGAGGAGGGAGGATGGGACAATTACGCGGGCGCTTTCGACCCGCACTGCCAGTTCGAGGACTTCTCGCAGTGGGCGCTGGTGCAGTTACTGCAGGAGAACGCCGTGCAGGCGACGATGCTCGCGCACAGCTACACGCTCAGCCAGACCACGAATTACGGCGAGGAGGTCAGCCGCCGCTTCACGAGCCAGCTCTTCGAGGGCCACGCGGCGGTCGGCGTGCAACGATTGCAGGAAAACATCGAGGGACTGGCCGGCAACGACATCGGCACGATCGCGAAAGTGATCCAGTTGCACCCGATCTTCCAGCCGCGCACCTACATCGATATCGCCATCGAGCAGTTGTCGGATGACCGCCTGCGCCTGTCGGTCAACGACTGTCCGGCGCTCAACGAAACCATAGCGCACGGCTGGTTCACCCAGCTCGGCCCGGAGCCGCACCCCGCGCTGGATGCTCTGGTCGCGCAGGTGAATCCGCGGGCCTACTGTGTTGCCGCAGACGACCCCGGCTCCGCCAGGTTCGCGTGGGACATCGCCATCGACCCGGGCAGGGCGCCGGCGGAAGCGCCGATCGCACTGCAACTGGCGCGCACCAGTAGCGGCATGGACTTCAAGTTCGAGCAGCGGCGCCTGCCGGTGGGGCTTATCGCGCGCGGTTGACGCGGACTCAGTCAGCTTTTTAGCACCTGCCACGGTACCGTAAGCGGCAGTTCCATGGCGGTCACCAGCCCGGGCCGCGCCCGGCACACGTGCGGGATCGCGTTGACGATGCGCATCGCCGTCGCCGTCATGCCGTCCCGCGAGTAGCTCTCGTTGTCGCCGAGCGTCAGCTCCACGCGGATGTCGGGGTCGCCCTGTATCTCTACCCGGTAGGTGCCGTGGTGTTCGGCCTGAGGCCAGTGCGGGGCGATGTCGGCCGACATCCGGTTCACGTGCTCGATAACGATCGCGTCCCGGCCGTCCACCACGCCGATGGTCTCGAAGCGCACCGCGCCCACCGTGCCCGCCTCGATGCGGCCGATAGCCACATCCAGTGGCCGCTCCGTGACTTCCTTGTAGTAGGTCTCGCGGATGTCCTGCAACTCCAGCCCGAGCGCGTCGGCGACCATCCTCACCGGCGCCGACCAGGTCATGGCCTGCACGCCCGGCAGTTCTATGATCACTTTGTCCTCCGGCGGCCGGCCGAAGCCGAACACGTCGCGCATGACCTCCACTACCGGGTAGTCGTCGTAGCGGAAGATCTCCTGGGTGCGAATGCTCGTGATGGAGCGCGACAGCGTCGTCAGCAGCAGCACCAGGTGGTCGGCGGCGAAACCGGGCTCGATGCCGGAGACATAGAGCGACGCATTGCCCCTCGTCGCGGCGTCGTGGATGCGCGCAAGGCTCTCCCCGTCGTAGCCGCTGTGGTGCACGAGACCCGCGATCGAGGTGCTGACGATGTTGATGCCCGCCTCGAGCAGGGTGCAAAAGCGCTCGATGACCTCGCCCGGCCGCACGTCGCCGTTCTCGCAGAACACGACGCAGTCGGGTTTGAGGGACAGGACTTCGTCTATGTCGCGGGTCGCCGTGATGCCCCAGGGCGGTTCCCCCAGTATGTCGCCGATGTCGCGACCGCCCTTGGCCTCGGCGTGCACCAGCACACCCACGAGATCCAGCTCCGCGCGCTCGCGGATCGCGCGTGCAGCGAGGGCGCCCACGCCACCGGTGGACCATTGAACAATGCGCAACATTGGCGTCCTCCCTGCCGATCAGGCCTACATATTAAACATAGTTTGCGCTATATTCCCATTTTTAGCACTGGGCAGGCCAATCCCGATGAACCCGCTTCCGCTGCACAGGACGGAGGATCGCCACCTGGCGCGCATCCTTGAACTGCAGGCGCAGACCAACGGCGACACCCCGTTCCTGATCTCGGATCACCTGCGTGTCACCTATGCCGAGGCGGACGACATCACCGCGCGCATGGCGGCGGGCTTTGCCGGGCTGGGCATCGGCCGCGGCGACCGCGTGTGCCTGCTCATGGCGAACGTGCCGGAGCTCGTGCTCGTGTGCCTGGCGCTGAACAAGCTCGGGGCGATCTGGGTGCCGATCTGCACGGACTACCGGGGCGAGTGGCTGCGCGACACGCTGCGGCGCAGCCGCTGTGTCGCCCTGTTCACCGACCTTGCTCACCTGCCCCGGTACCTCGAGGTGCAGGAGGCGTGCGACGTGCGGCAGTTGTACCTGCTTGACGGTGACGCGGCGGATGCGCCCGGCGCCGTCTCCTACGCGACGCTGCTGGACAACGCGCCCCACCGCTTCGACCACACACAGTTCGACTACGGCGATACCTGCGCCATTCTCTGGACCTCGGGCACCACGGGGCGCTCCAAGGGCGTGATGCAGTCGCACAACAACTGGATTCGCTCCACGCAGCTCGGCGCCGGGCTGCAATACACGCTGCGCCCCGGCGATATCGTGTACTGCGCGTTGCCGCTGTATAACTCGGGCTCGTGGCTGACCTGCGTGGTGCGCGCGATGATGGGCGGCATCGGCTGTGTGATCGAGGAGAAGTTCTCCGTCAGCCGCTTCATGGAGCGTATCGCGCACTTCAACGCCACGCAGACCTTCGCCATCGGCGCCATGGGCGTGTTCCTGATGCATTCCCCCGAGCGCGACGACGACGCCGACACGCCGCTGCGCGAGGCCGCCATCGCGCCGATGCCACCCGAGCTCTGGCAGAAGTTCGAACAGCGCTTCGGCGTGCGCCTGAACCGCGCCGGGCTGGGCATGAGCGAGTGCCTTTTGCACCTCAACCAGGAACACACCGACCTGGACCTGCCCACCTACTGCCTGGGCCTGCCCGTGCCGGATGTCGACGTGCGCCTGTTCGACGAGGAGGGCGTCGAGGTACCCGATGGCGAGACCGGCGAGATCTGGGTGCGGCCGCTGGCGCCGCACATCCTCTGCAACGGCTATTTCGACGACCCGGAAAGCACGCGTAACGCCTTTAGTGGCGACTGGTTCATGACCGGCGACCTCGCGCGGCGTGACCCGGAGACGCGCGCGTTCTACTTCGTCGATCGCAAGAAAGACGCCGTGCGCTTTGCCGGCAGGAACATCTCGACCCTCGAGGTGGAGAACGTGGTGCGCCGCCATGCGTCCGTCAAGGATGTGGCGGCGTTCGGCATCCCGAGCGAGTTGCTGGCCAGCGACGACGAACTGGCGCTGGCCGTCGTCCTGCACGAGGGCGCCGCGCTGGCGCCGGACGAACTGTGCGCCTTCATCAACGATGCCGCGCCGTACTATTTCGTACCGCGCTACATCGACTTCGTCGACGCGCTGCCGTACACGCCGACCAACAAGGTGCAGAAGTTTGTCCTGCGCGAGCGCGGGGTCGGTGCCGGTACCTGGGACCTGAAACAATCGAACTACGAGGTGAGGCGCTAGATGGGCTTACTGGACGGCAGGGTGGCGATCGTGACGGGCGCCGCGGGCGGCGTGGGACGAGGCATTACCCTCGCGCTGGCGAAGGAGGGCGCCCGGGTCGCCGTGGTGGACATCAATCGCGAGGGAGCCGAAGAGACGGTCGCGCTTGTCGCAAAAGAAGGCGGCGTGGCCGGCGCCGTGGCGTGCGACATCCGCGACTCCGCGCAGGTCGACGCGGCGGTGGCGCGGGTCGCGGACGAGTTCGGCGGCGTCCACATACTGGTGAACAACGCCATCGCGGCGAACATCAATATCCCGCTCGACAAACTGACGGACGAGGACATCGCGCTGTCGCTCGACACGGGACCCAAAGCCAGCCTGTATTTCATGCGCGCCTGTTTTCCCCATCTCAAGGGCGACGGGCGCGTCATCAACCTGCGCTCGGCCTCGGAGGTGCAGGGCATACCCGGCATGGCGCCGTACATCGCGGCGAAGGGCGCCGTCGCCGCCCTGACGCGCGCGGCTGCCCGCGAGTGGGGCAAGCAGGGCATCACGGTCAACTGCATCGCGCCGCTGGTGTACACGCCCGCGGCGAACCAACACTTCGGGGGCCTCACCGAGGAACAGTTACAGTCCTTCGTCCTGCGCGGTCTGTCCATTCCCCGCTTCGGTGAGGCGGAACAGGATATCGGTCGCACCGCAGTGTTCCTGTGCGGGCCAGACGCGGCCTACATCACCGGCTGTACCTTGTCGGTGGACGGTGGTGGCAGCTTCATGAGTTGATTCGATCGCCCCGCAACCACCGCCACCCGGTACACCAGGCGGCGCCCCGAGACGTCGGGCACGGCCTAGTGCTGCACGCATTCCTGGTCCCAGATTAACAAGTCGCCGGGCTGCCCGCCGAGACAAGCATGTGAGTATCCGTGCTGGTATCAGCAGAAAGTGCGAAAGGGAGTTAGAGCAGCAACAAGCCATCGAATCCGCCGAGCCAGTAGAGCACCACCGATGCATTGCGGCTCATGAAAGCAGTCGCTCTAGCCCATTGCCTCTCTTATTGAAGTTCATTGATGTTCGTCTAGGTGCTCAAGCAATTGAGTGCTGACGGCGCAACAGCGGAAATGGAAAACTCCTTTGCCAACTGGCGTGCTTCTTTGTACAAGATTCAACGATCTGCTCAGGTATCCATGGTGTACCACTCTGAGAACTTTCTGTGCAGATCCCGGAGATTGCAGACATGGCGAGCAATAGCAGAATGGCGTTGAGTACGTGTGGAGATTCTGGATGAATTCCCACATTTATCTGTAGGTAGGGTTTCCAATGTCTTCGCACTTTAGGGCTGTAAGGTTTATGGGCGCGACATGGCAGAGATAGTGCGGCAGGGCATTTGCGTTGATATGCTATTCTGCTAATTCTCAGTTGCACTGATAAACGTTCAGCTCTCGGTCGCTGAACGCATTTTCACCTGAGCAAAACATTGATTCGTGTTAGTCTTCCGTGGTCTTCGACCACGAAAGACTGATGTCCGAATAGATTAGGCAGAGCGATCATGAAGCAAAGTTATTGTATTCGTTGTTTGTTGTTGGTAGTCCTCATCTGGACGAATGGCGCAATTGCGGGGGTGAAAGTAGAGTTTTGTAATGAAGGTACGACCAGTTTTCGCTGGGCCTACATTGCTCATGATGGAGGAGTGTTTGGAAGGTCTACATCCATGGAAGATGCGGTAGATATCTGGGCTAGCGGTTTCTCCTATGCACCCGCAGGTCAGTGTCGGACAACCCGGTCAGAGATTCATGGAGATGAAATATATTTTGTATTTCTAACTACAGGTGAGGATATTCAGTACTTCCAGCTCACATGGAACGGGGCTCGAATAGAGCAGGATGAGCATCCAATTGATGAAGTATGCGTTCCGTTGGACGGTTACGTTTTCCGTTACTCAGTGGACCCCGCAAATTATAAAGACGGCAAGGTCGTTAGGTGTCCCGACAAGATAGGTAGTTACGGCAGGTTAGAATCCGATGATCCAAGAGAAATGGGCATCGCCAAAGTCTCCGGGGGAATCCGAGTAGAAGGCGATGTGTTTCTCACTATCACCATACCGCGCCTGTATGATCTGGCGGAATACAGTCTGAGGAGAGAGGGTGAAGAGGGCCCAGCCACGCCGGTGGTGAAGATTGCTTCACTTGAAGAGCAAGTGGTTTTAAAAAAGCGCGTGAGAAGCGCCTATGTGGAGTACAGTGAACCTTGCAATGTGGTATCCAGGCTCTCTTTGGAAGATTATGGCATCGTCACAGATAAGGACTTGGCTGTGTACACGATGGATAGGCTTGGAAATATGGAGGTTCAGTTAGACAGGGGTGGAAACACGATCAAAGTTCCTGCGGGCAGCTTCTACGACATTCTCAGCGAGGGCAGGTTTAGTCTATATCGCGTTGTAACGCGCTCCCAATCGCTGCATAACACCCAACACGCCGGGTATTTTGTTGAAGCCGAATTTGCCACTTGGGGCGGATTTTATCTCGATAAATCGGCGGTTGATCTCGAGAAAGTTCGGTTAGAATGGTGCAAAAATAACCTGACCTAGTACCAGTTCGCCTTATCGGAAACACTAGGGACCTCTCCGATAGAGTGAACGGATTTCAGCACAGATGGCTGTAGTCGCGCACCGCGAGCATGTCATTGAGCAGCGTGTCGGTGAGCGGCTGCGCGAAGTCCACGCCCGCAACGCGCGCCCCGAGGTATTCGCCCATCTTCGTGATCTGCAGTGCCATACGGTTTTTCCCGCGCCGTGCGCCGGTTCCTGTTGTTCGTGGTGTCGCGCTAGCGGCGCAGCTCGAGATCCTTGGCTTGCACGGACCATGTGTCCGGCGCGCAGTCCGGGCAGGGCCGCTCGACTACCGCCTTGCGCACCTGCGGATTGCCGTAGAGCGCGAAATCCATCCACTGCAGGCCGATCTGCGCGACCTCCGCCTGGATGCCGGTATCCGTGGACACTGTCACATGGTCCGCTTCGAAGCGCGTGGCGAGGTAGCCGGGTACGCCTACTGGCAGCAGCGAGTAGTCCAGCTGCGCGAACGCGGTGGCGATATCCGTGGGTCCGCCGATCGCGTAGCCCACGGGTACCAGGATGTTGCCCATGACGGCCGCGGCGGCCTCCTCGGGCGCGCCGGGCGGGGCGCTGGAACCGGACAGCACGAACACGGCGCGCACCCGATCGTCGACGGACGCGAGGTTGAGCGCCACGATGCCGCCGCAGGAATTGCCTGCCGCGACCACGCGCTCGAGGTCCAGGCGGCCGGCGTAGGGGCTGCCCGCGCGATTGTTCTCTGCAACGACCCAGTCCAGCGCCGCGACCTGGTCGGCGACAGTGGTCGGGCCGGCGCCGGGGATACTGGTGCTGGCGGTAGCGCTTGGGGCCAGAAGGACAAAACCCGCGGCCGCCCAGCGTTCGAGAATCGTCAGCCACGGCGTGTCCAGCAGCACGCACGCGCCGTTGGTCCAGACGATCACCGGCAGCGGCGCACCCAGCGCCGCGAGGTCTGCCGGGCGGTAGATGTTGTAGCCGGGCAGGGCGGCATCCTCGTCGACGGTAATGGAGAGGTTGCGCTCAAGAGCCGGCATTACGAACAGCTTGTTGTCCGAGCCGTCGCTGCAGGCACTCGCAAGTACGAGCAATACCAACAGCGCCAGCCCGCGCGCTGCTTTCCGGAAGTGGCGTTCAGTCACGGCGCGCTCCTTTACAGGAATACGGCGGGGATGAGAGCGTTAAAGATATCAGCCCGTTCCCACTGCAGGAAGTGACCCGCGCCGGGCACCAGCAGCGGGCCGATGCGGTTGGGGAAGGCCACCTCGCAGCGCGCGACGAACTGCTTTTCCACGACTTCGTCTTCCGGCCCGTACAGCAGCAGCGTGGGCACCTCGACGGCGTCCATGAACGGGATCTCCTCGAAGGGCCGCCCGTGGGCGAGCTGGTAGGGCGCCCAGCCGGCGCGCAGCCGCGCCTCGTCGGCGAAGGGTTCCGTCATGAAGTCGATATCCTGCGGCGTGAAACCTCCGCGCGACGCCCACAGGCGGCTGGAATACATGCCCGCCACCCAGAGCCTGCGCGCCTCGGGCGTCGCCAGCATCGCGGCCAGCTCGTCGGGGCGCGCGCCCTGCAGCACGCGGTAGTCGCCGGTGGGGTCGTTCGCATCGTCGAGGATATCGCTGGCGATACCTGCTGCGGCGTAGTCCACGGCCATGGGCGGCACGGAGTTGAAGAAACACAACTTCTCGACAAAGCCGGGAAAGCGGTTCACGAGGTCTATCGCCACGGCGCCGCCGACGTCGCCGGCAGCCAGCATGCAGGTGTCGTGGCCGAGTCGGTCATGCACCAGCGTGTGGATGTCGCGCGCGTAGGTGACGATGTCGTGCCGGTCATCCGCCGGCAGGTCGCTGTCGCCCGCGCCGCGCAGGTCGGGCACGATGACCTCGAAGCCGGCCGCCGCGAGCGGCCCGATATTGCGCCACCAGATGCGCTTGGTCTCGGGGTAGCCGTGCAACAACACCAGCGGCGTGCCGCCGACGCCCTCGCGCACGAACGCCAGCGACAGGTCTGTTGCCACCTCGGCGCGGTGGATTGTGAACGCATCGGCCGCCGGGGTCGGCGGCTGCGCGGGGCGATGCCTTACGTCGTAGTTGTAGTCCATGCCGGGCAGTCCTGTCGTGCGGCAGGCGGCGGGTGCACCCGCCGCCCGGGCCTTATGGTCAGGCCGCCCGGATCAGTTGCCCCGGGCGCGCGTCGGTCGCCTGGCCGTCCTGCATCACGACCTGGCCGCTCACCAGCGTGTAGCGGTAGCCCTGCGCGTCCTGGTACACGCGCCTGCCGCCGGCGGGCAGGTCGTAGCTCATGCGCGGCGCGTTCAGCTTGAGGTTGTCGTAGTCGATGATGTTGATGTCGGCCTTCTTGCCGACCTCCAGCGTGCCGCGGTCCGTCAGGCCCATGCAGTTAGCGGTGTCGGCGGTGTGCATCTTGATCGCCTCCTCCACGGCGAGGCGGCGGCCGCGGGTGCGGTCGCGCGTGAAGTAGGCGAGCAGTTGCGTGGGGATGGAGGCGTCGCACAGCACGCCGCAGTGCGCACCGGTGTCGGACAGGCTGATCACGGAGTACTCGTTCTGCAGCATGTCGAGCTGGCGCTCGAGGTTGCCGCAGTCGTAGCCCATCAGCGGGAAGTAGACCATCGCTTCGCCGTCGCGCTCCAGCAGCGCGTCGTAGACGTACTCCTGCGGCGTGACGCCGGCCTTCTTCGCCTTCGCGGCGATGCTGTCTTCGAGGCTCGGTTCGTAGTCCGGGTCTTCACCGAGTTCGAACATCATGTCGAAGTCGGTCGTCATGCGGTCGGCGACCTCGTGGCCCATGACCGGCGTCGGCTCGGCGAGGATGGCGGCGCGCACCTCGGGCTTGCGCAGTTCCGCGATGCGCTCCTGCGGGGAGAGGTCCGCCAGCTGCGCGAAACCCTGGTGCAGGAAGAAGGGATTCACGGTGCCGTTGAAGTTCATCAGCACGCTGACCGGGCGCAGGCCGATGTTCGGCACCAGCTTCGCACCCTGCGCGTTCGCCTCCTTCACGAAGTCGAGCTGCTTGAGCACGCGGTCCCACTGTTCTTCCTTCTGGTAGAAGATGGTGAAGTTGATCTGGCAGTTGTTGTCGATGGAGAGCTTCTTCATCCACTCCATCTCCTGCTCCCAGTTGTTCCAGTCCGACACGAGCTGGTACACGCCCTTGCCGATGTCGCCCAGTGACTTGCCGATGCCCAGCAGTTCGTCCTCGGCGCTGTAGGTGCCGGGCATCACCTCGCCGTGGCGCGTGGTGTGCAGTTCGGTGCGCGAGGTGGAGAAGCCCATGGCGCCGGCCTGTATCGCCTCCTTCGTGATCTCGGCCATGCGGCTGATGTCTTCCGGCGTGGCCTTCTCGTTGTGTACGCCGCGGTCGCCCATCACGTACACGCGCAGGGCGCAGTGCGGTACCTGCGCGGCCACGTCGACGGCGCGGGGCATGGCCTCCAGCGTATCCAGGTACTCGGGGAAGCTCTCCCAGGTCCACTTGATGCCCTCGTCCAGCGCGCTGCCGGGAATGTCCTCCACGTCTTCCATCACCTCGATGAGATCGCGGTGGGCTTTCTCCGTCGGCAGGCAGGGCGCGAAGCCGACGCCGCAGTTGCCCATCACCAGCGTCGTGATGCCGTGGTTCAGCGCGGGGCTGCACAACGGGTCCCAGGTGGCCTGGCCGTCCATGTGGCTGTGGGTGTCCACCCAGCCGGGGGCGACCAGCAGGCCCGCGGCGTCGATCTCCTCGCCGGCGGTGCCGCTTACCTCACCGATGGCGGCGATCTTGCCGTCCTTTATAGCGATGTCGCCGTCGAAGGCGGGCGCGCCGGTGCCGTCTACGATGCGGCCGCCGCGGATGATCAGGTCGTACATGGTGGAAACCCTCTGCGTATGCTTATTGGAAATGGGAGTATGAGGTACAGCGTCGAAGTACAAGATTGAACGACTAGGCTAACTTGAGGCGCCCCGGGGATTAAGCTACGCTGGCCGAAATTATTATTTCCAAAATAGAAATAATTATGGATTGGGATGGCATAGATGAGTTCCTGGAGGTGGCGCAGAGCAACAGCTTCAGCCGTGCCGCGGAGCGGCTCGGGCTGTCGAACTCGCAGGTCAGCAAGCGGGTCGCGAAGCTCGAGGCGCGCCTGGGCGCGCGGCTGCTGTACCGCACCACCCGCCGCGTAACGCTCACCGACGAGGGCCTGCGCTTCTCGAAGCTGGCCACCGCCGCCCGCGACAAACTGCAGGCGGCCGAGGCCAGCATCGGCGGCGCGGCGGGTGAACTGCGCGGCACGCTGCGCATCAACCTCGCCGGCGCCTTCCAGGAGGAATTCCTGGTCCCGCTGCTGGCCAAGTTCCAGCAGATGAATCCCGCACTCGAGGTGCAACTCGACTTCACCGACGCGCCCGTGGACCTCGTGGCCGACGGCTACGACCTGTCCATCTGCGAGGGACCGCTGCTGGACTCCTCGCTGGGCGGCAAACCGCTGGCGGCCTTTCACAAACTGCTGGTGGCCAGCCCCGACTACCTCGCGCGCGCGGGCACGCCGCGCAAGCCCGCCGACCTCGCCGGTCACGAGTGCCTGGTGGCGTCCGGACACCAGTGGATACTGAACAACGGCCGCAAGGAACAGCGCGTGCGCGTGGGCGGCCGCTGGCGCTGTGCCAACAGCCACGCGCTGCGCCAGGCGGCGCGCAGCGGCGTGGGCATCGCCAGCCTGCCCGACTTCGGCGTGGCGAAGGACCTCGAGCGCGGTACGCTGGTGGAGGTGTTGCCCGAGTGGAAGTACCACGAGGTGCAGGCCTGGGCCGCGTACCCGGAGACGCGGCTGATACCGCCGCGCGTGACGCGCTTCCTCGAACTGATGTCGCGCGAGTGGCAGTTGGACACTTTCAGCCCGCTGAAACTGCGGGCGCGTGAACGCGGAACAACATAAGGAGTCGGTAATGGATTGTTTCAGGCTGGACGGCAGGACCGCCCTCATCACCGGGGCGGGCGCGGGTATCGGCAAGGCCACCGCGCTGTGTTTCGCGGAGGCGGGTGCCAACGTCATCGTGGCTGCGCGAACGCGCGATACCATCGAGGAAGTCGCGCGTCGTTGCGCGGAGTTCGGCGTCGACGCCCTCGCCGTGGTAACCGACATCAATCGCGCCGAAGATCTCGATAACCTCGTAGAACGCAGCGTGGAGCGCTTCGGCGGCCTCGACATCGTCATCAATAACGCCGGTGGCGCCGGAGCGCCGGTGCCCGCGCTGGAGATCACCGACAAGTACTTCTCCGACCTGCTGCACTTCAACCTCGTGAGCCGCTTCGGCCTGATGCGGCGCTGCATCCCGCACCTGCTGGAGAGCGACGCCGCCAGCGTGGTGATGATTTCCTCGGTGCTGGGCCGTATGCCGGACCCCGGCTTCCTCACCTCCAACACGATCAACGCCGGGCTCAACAACATGACCCGCGAACTGGCGACGGAGTTCTCGCCGCGCATCCGCTTCAACGG
>JAUIEP010000231.1 GCA_030428835.1 Gammaproteobacteria bacterium
ACCATGTCGCCGTTGGCGTAGTTGCACACGATCAGGTCGTACTGCCGCGAGCGAATGGCCGCGACCAGTTTGTCGGTCACCTCGGGCGCGCTCATTTCGGGCTTCAGGTCGTAGGTCGCGACGTCGGGTGACGGCACCAGCTCGCGCTCTTCACCGGGGAACAGTTCCTCGCGGCCGCCGGAGAAGAAAAACGTGACGTGGGCGTACTTCTCGGTCTCGGCGATGCGCAGCTGCGTCATGTGGCGCTGCGCGAGGTAGTCGCCCAGCACGTTGTCCATGGACTCGGGCGGGAATGCGCAGGGCGCGTGGATGTCGGCCGCGTACTCCGTGGTGGTGACGAAGTCGGCCAGGCTGGGCACCACGGCGCGCGCGAACTTGTCGAACCCGGGTTCGATAAAGGCGCGGGTGAGCTGCCGGGCGCGGTCGGCGCGGAAGTTCAGGAACAGCACGGCGTCGTTGTCCGCCACGGGCGCGAAGTCGGGCTCGATGACGGTGGGCAGCACAAACTCGTCGCTCTCGTCGCGCGCGTAGGCGGCTTCCAGTCCGGCCAGTGCGGAGTCGGCGCGGTGCGCCGCGACGCCCTCGGTCAGCATCCTGTACGCCTGCTCGATGCGATCCCAGCGATTGTCGCGGTCCATCGCGTAGTAGCGGCCGCACAGCGTGGCGATGCCGCCGCGGCCGAGCTCGCTGAACACGGCTGCGGCTTTCTCGATGGAGCCGGCTGCGCTGCGCGGCGGGGTGTCGCGCCCGTCCAGGAAGGCGTGCAGGTGGATGCGCGTTGCGCCGCGCTTCGCCGCCAGGCGCAGGGCCGCGAAGATCTGTTGTTCGTGGCTGTGTACGCCGCCCGGGGAGAGCAGGCCGAACACGTGGACGGCGCCCCCGGCGGCCACTGCCTTGTCGATGGCATGCGTGTAGGCGGGGTTCTCGTCGAAGCTGCCGTCGGCGATGGCCTGGTCGATGCGGGTGATGTTCTGGTGGATGACGCGCCCTGAGCCCAGGCTCATGTGGCCCACCTCGGAGTTGCCCATCTGTCCGCCGGGCAGCCCGACGTCGGTGCCCGAGGCGGAAATCAGGGTGGTGGGTGCCTCGCGCCACAGGCGGTCCCAGACCGGGGTGTTGCCGCCCGCTATGGCGTTGTCCTGCAGCTCCTCGCGGTGCCCCCAGCCATCCAGGATGATCAAAACGGTGGGTGTCTTCTGGCCTGCGCTCATGTGCTCGTGAATCCGGTGTGGCGGCCCCCGGGGGGCGATTTCAGGAGGCGGCATTTTACCCTGTCGCACGGGCCTGTGCATGGCCTCGCCGGCCGGGCCGTGACCTGCCTCACGCGGCCCGAGGCACAGCGGCCGGGACTGGTTGCCCCATGGCAGACCCTGTATACTTAGCGCCCTCTCGGGCGGCCCCCGCAATTTGCCACGGCCGCACACTTCGACAACAGCGGAAAGACAGCTGGCACGGCATGGCTCTATTCCTCGAATTTGTCGGGCAGCAGTGGCTGCTCGTCGGCGCACTGCTCGCGGTCATCGTTATGCTCGTGCTGCACGAATCGCGGCGTTCCGGGGCTGCGGTGACGCCGCAGCAGGCCATCAACCTGGTGAACACCGAAGACGGCCTTTTCCTGGACCTGCGCGACGCGGCGGACTACAAGCAGGGCCACATTGCCGGCGCGCTGCACATCCCCGCGGCCAAGGTCGGCGACCGTATGGCGGAGCTTGAGAAGTACCGCGACAGGCCGATCATCCTGGTGTGCAAGCTGGGCCAGCAGTCCGGCGCCGCGGGCAAGCAGTTAAAAGCGGCCAATTTCAGCAAGATCTATAAAATGACCGGCGGCATGATGGAGTGGGGCAACCTGCAGCTACCCACCGTGGCGGCCTGAGGCGAGCGTGGCCGCACACGTTGTGATGTATTCAACGCCGTTCTGCCCCTACTGCCTGCGGGCGAAGAGCCTGCTCGCGTCGAAGAATATCGAGTTCACCGATATTGATGTCGGCGCCGATCCCGGCCTGCGTGTCGAGATGATGGAGCGCAGCGGCAGGCGCACGGTGCCGCAGATCTGGATCGGCGAGCAGCACATCGGCGGCTTCGACGACATGTACCTGCTGGAGCGCCAGGGCAGGCTGGACGAACTACTCAACGGTGCGCCGGGCGCGCCCTGACTACTACCGACGGAGGACGGCTAAATGGCCGAAGAAGAACAGGCAGCATCCACTGAACAGCCGCAACAGCAGTTTGCCATGCAGCGCATCTACACGAAGGACCTGTCCTTCGAGTCACCCGCCACGCCGGGGATTTTCCGCAAGCAGTGGCAGCCCGCCATCAATGTGGATCTCAACACCAAGAGCAACCGGGTCGACGACAGCGGCAACTACGAGGTGGTTCTCACGGTGACGGTGACCGCCAAGATGGACGACGAGACCGCGTTCCTGGTGGAGGTGCAACAGGCCGGCGTGTTCATGATCACCGGCATCGAGGGCGAGAACCTGCGCCGCATCCTCGGCACGGCGGCGCCCAATATCCTCTTCCCCTACGCCCGCGAGAACATCGACTCGCTCTGCGTGAAAGGCGGTTTCCCGGCGCTCATGCTGGCGCCGGTCAACTTCGACGCCCTGTACCAGCAGGCGCTGAACCAGGCCCAGCAGAAGCAGGGCGAGGCGGCCGCTCACTGACCTCGGGGTTGAGCCTGAAGGAGGGGCGAAAGCCCCTTTTTTCTGGCCCTATACCGATAGTAAGCGTTTGCATACATTTACACTGGCAGGACCCGCTGAGCGCCCTGCGGGGGTTCGATGTGCCGCCTATGAGAGGTTGAATGTGCCCGGTTGGATGTGCCCCCGTGAGGGGTTGGATGTGCCCCTGTGAGGGGTTGGATGTTCCCCTGTGGGGGGGTTGAATGTGCCCCTGTGGGGGGTTGGATGGTGCCCCTGTGGGGGGTTGAATGTGCCCCTGTGGGGTCGAATTCATTCGACCTGGGATTGTGGCTGCTCGCACCGCTGGTCGAATGAATTCGACCCCACAGGTTATCGTCCTGCTGATTACGCCAACCCAGCAAACCCCAACTGCCGCAACCCCTCGTAGGCCACCAGCGCCACCGCGTTGCTCAAATTCAGGCTGCGGCTGTCCGGCCTCATCGGGATGCGCAGGCATTGCTTCGGACCCAGCTCCTCGAGCAGCTCGCCCGGCAGCCCCCGCGTCTCCGGCCCGAAGATGATGGCGTCGCCCGGCGCGAACACGGCCTCGTGGTAGGCAGTGGCGCCCCGGGTGCTGAGCGCGAACTCGCGCGGATTGCCCGCGGCGGCGCGAAAGTCGGCGAGGTCCGGGTGCACGCTCACGGCACTGTACTCACCGTAATCGAGGCCCGCGCGCCGCATGCGCTTGTCGTCCAGGTCGAAGCCCAGCGGCTCGATGAGGTGCAGGGCGCAGCCGGTGTTGGCGCACAGGCGGATGATGTTGCCGGTGTTCGGCGGGATCTCCGGCTCGAACAGCACGATGCGCAGCACGCGCGGCTACATCTCCAGCTCTTTCATCTTGCGCGTGAGCGTGTTGCGCCCCCAGCCGAGTAAATCGGCGGCGTCGCGCTTGCGGCCCTGGGTGTGGGCGAGGGCCACCTCGATCATCACCTTCTCGAAGTCCGGCACCGCCTCGTCCAGGATCTGCTGGCGACCCTGGTTCAGCGCGCCGCGCGCCCACTCGGAGAGGAGTTCACGCCAGTCCGCGTCCGCGCTGACAGGCGCCGCCTGGGTCGTGGTGCCGAGTTCCGGCGGCAGGTCGCCCAGGTGGACCTCGCGGCCCGCGGCCATGACTGTGATCCAGCGACACGTATTCTCGAGCTGGCGCACGTTGCCGGGCCAGGGCAGGCTGGTGAGGAAGGCCTCGGTCTCGGGTATCAGGATTTTCGGCTCGCCGCCGAGTTCGTCCGCGGCCTTCTGGAAGAAGTGCCGCATGAGCCGCGGGATGTCCTCGCGGCGCTCCGAGAGTTTCGGGATGTGGATGCGGATCACGTTCAGGCGATGGAAGAGGTCTTCGCGGAACTCGCCGCGCTGCACCAGGCCCTCGAGGTTCTGGTGCGTGGCGGCGATGATCCGCACGTCCACTTTCACGGGCACGTGGCCGCCCACGCGGTAAAATTCGCCGTCGGCGAGCACGCGCAGCAGGCGGGTCTGCGTCTCCGCGGGCATGTCGCCGATCTCGTCCAGGAACAGGGTGCCGCCGTTGGCCTGCTCAAAGCGCCCCTGGCGCTGGCTGTTGGCGCCGGTGAACGCGCCCTTCTCGTGGCCGAACAGCTCGGACTCCATGAGGTCCTTGGGAATGGCCGCCATGTTCAGGGCGATGAACGGACTCTTCGAGCGCGGGCTGTGGCGGTGCAGCGCTCGCGCCACCAGCTCCTTGCCGGTGCCTGATTCGCCGTTGATCAGAACGGTGATGTTGCTGTGCGCGAGGCGGCCGATCGCGCGGAACACTTCCTGCATCGCCGGCGCCTCGCCGATGATTTCCGTCTGTGCCAGTGCGGTCGTGGCCGGGTCTTCCGGCGCGATACTTTTTTCGCGCGCGTGGGCCAGTGCGCGCTCGGTGATGGCGATGACCTCGTCGAGGTCGAAGGGCTTCGGCAGGTATTCGAACGCGCCCTGCTGGTAGGACGTCACGGCGCTGTCGAGGTCGGAGTGGGCCGTGGTGATGATCACGGGCAGTTCCGGATACTGGGCATTCAGCTTCTCCAGCAGCTCCAGGCCGTCGGTACCGGGCATCCGGATATCGCTGATGATGACGTCCGGCTGCTCTGTCGCGATCTGGCGGAGCAACTGGTCGGCGTCCTCGAAACTCCGGTTCTCTATGCCGGCCTGGTTGAGGGCTCTCTCCAGGACCCAGCGGATTGAGCTGTCGTCATCGGCAACCCAGACCATTGCGTGGCTATGCATGTTCTAATTCCATCGGTAAATAAATAGTGAAGCGGGTTTCCCCCGGCCTGCTCTCGCATTCCAGGAGTCCGCCGTGTCGATTGATAATGGATTGCGCGATCGACAGGCCCAGGCCCGTACCGTTCGCGCG
>JAUIEP010000232.1 GCA_030428835.1 Gammaproteobacteria bacterium
CACCCAGGTGGATCTGTTCATCGACGGCGAACTCGTCGCCCACCGACGCGAGGAAGCGTTCATCTCGCAGCCCGACGCCTTTCTCGCGCCGACGTATATCGGCCAGGACGACGCGGGCAACAACCCGTTCCGCGGCCGCCTGGGTGTGCCCGTGGTGCTCAATGAGCGCCTCATGGCGGACATGTTCGCGAGTGATGAGATCGGCAACGGCGTCGGCAGCCTGCACGCCCAGCTCTGCCCGTTAGATAACTGAGGCAGGCGCCGGTGCCGATGTTTGAGCCTGTTAACACTCTCGGGGCCCCGCGCTACTGAGCCACTATGCCCGGTGCTATACTCCGGCGCATCCACTGGTACGGCGCGGTCAGGCGCTGCCGCAAGGGCGCACGGCGATGAAGGTTTGGGCATGGTGAACGACACGGGGACCGCGACAGACTGCACTGTCTGCCGCAGTCCCGATACCGTCGAGACCGCGACGCCCGGTGACTACGAATACGGCGTGGCAATCGCGGAAAAATTCCGCCTGCGCGCCTGTCGTCGATGTGGTTCCGAATTTGTCTGGCCCCGGCCCTCGCTAGAAGAGCTGGCCGCGATGTATCCCGACACCTATTACGCCTACGACCAGGACATGTCACCCTTCTGGGCGTGGCTTTACAGGATTCGCTGCCGCAAGGAGGCGCAGCGCCTCAACGCGCTCTCCGACAAGCGGCCGATCCGCCTGTTTGATATCGGCACGGGGGATTGTCGGCATTTTCGCAATATCGGCGAGGAGGGCGAGTACCGGTTTTCCGGCGTCGAACTGAACGCGAAAATGGCGGCGGACGCCTGCGCCCAGGGCTATGACGTATTCGCCGGCTCCTTCGAGGACTTCGACACCGCGGGCCGCGAGGGTACCGTCGACATCCTGAATATGAACCATGTCATCGAGCACGTGATCGACCCCCTGGAGACCATGCAGAAGATTCACACGCTGCTGGACGACAACGGCGTGTTCTACGGCAGGACACCACAGATTCCCAGCAACGGCGTGAAACTGTTCGGCCGCTACTGGGGCGGCTACCACTATCCCCGCCACCTGCACCTGTTTACCAAGGAGTCCCTCGCCGCCGTGCTGAAGGAGGCGGGCTTCAGCCACGTCGAGGTCGTGGAGGATTTCAACCTGTTCCCCGCGCTCTCGCTGCAGAATTTCCTGTTGGGCAAGTTGCGCCTGCCGCTGGCGACACACGGCGGTCACACGAAGATCTGGACGCTGATCGTCGCGCTCTCCACGCCGCTCGTGTTGTTCGATACCCTGTTCGGCCGTGGCGACTGCATGCGCTTCGTGGCGCGCAAGTGATGGGACCTGACGTGGAAATCGCCGACGAGACAATACAGTTCAGCGATGCGGAGCGCGAGGCCTGGCGCAACCCGGCACCCGCGCGTCTGATCTTCGATCTCAGCCTGCCCTGGCTGCAGGCGATCGTCGGCTGCGCCATTTTCATCAGTCACCCCGCCATCTGGACCTGGTTGGTCGCGGTCCTGTTCATATCCGGCGCGCAGCACGGCCTCTCCCTGGTCAGTCACGAGGCGGTGCATCGCCTTGTATGGCCGGCCGACAAACGCGTCAACGATTTCATCGCCACGTATTTTTTCGCGGCCCCATCGGTGTTGCCGTTCAATGTCTACCGGCAGCGACACCTGCTGCATCACCGCCTGGTCTCGCGGGTGGGGGACACGAAGAGCTACTACCTGCGCGACCTGAGCGGCTTACGCCTGTTCTGGGAGATCATCCGCAGCGTGACGGGTATCGACTATGTCGTGCAGGCGACCGGGGCGCTGGAGTCGGGCAAGGACGATGCGCAATACGACAAGTTCGAGGAGAACCTGGCGAAGGACAAGCGCTCGCTGGTGATCACCCACCTGGTGTTACTCGGTGTTTTCACGGCGTTTGACCCGCTGCACTTCGGTATCCCGACGTATTACTTCATCCTCTGGCTCGGCCCGATGCTCACCACGAGCCTCCTGTTCGGCAAGTTGCGTTCTATCGTGGAGCACCAGCCGCCACCATCGGGCTACGACGCGCAAACCGAGACGGAGTATTTCAAGAACACGCCCGGGCCCATGTTGCGCTCGGTGCGCGCCACGTGGCTGGAGCGCTTCTTCCTCTCCAAGATCAACTTCCACTACCACGGCGAGCACCACCTCTGGCCGTGGATCAGCTACCAGCACCTGCCCGAGGTGAACCGCAGGTTGTGGCAGGACCGGGAGCTGGGTACCCTGCGCAAGATCAACGGCAACGTCGTCGTCTGCGACAGGGGTTACCTGTCGGTCATATGGCGGTTAATGCGTGCGGAGTAAAATAATGACGAACCCGTATTCACGACGACGCTTCCTGCAGTTGGGCGCCACAGCGCTGGCCGGCGCGGGCGGTGCGCTGCTGCTGCCCGGCTGCTCCGACAACAACAATGACCGCGGGTATGCCAACTGTTCGCGCAATCCGCTGCCGCAGGATGCGCAGGGACGCTGGTGGCTGAGCAACAACTACGCGCCGGTGTTCGAGGAGCGCGACGAGGTAGGACTGAAAGTGCGCGGCGAGCTGCCGCGGGCGCTCAACGGGCTGTACGCCCGCATCGGCTCCAACATGGCCGACACCGACCACTGGTTCCTCGGTCACGGCATGTTCCACGGCGTGCGCCTGCAGGAGGGCAGGGCGCTGTGGTATCGCAATCGCTACATCCACACCGCGCTGCGTGAGGCCGGGACCGACGACCTCAACCCGAGCGACCCTGTCTCCAGCTTCAGCAACGTTGCGCCCATCTACCACGGCGGGCACCTGCTGACGATGGGTGAGGTCGGCCTGCCCTACGAGACCGACCCGTCGGACCTTTCGACCGTGGGCGTGTTCGACTACGGCGGCGCGCTGGCGGGTTCGATGACCGCGCACCCGAAAATCGATCCGCTGACCGGCGACATGCTGTTCTTCGGCTACGATTTCCGGCCGCCGTTCCTGATGTTTTATCGCGCCAACGCCGCGGGCGAGCTGGTGGAAGCCAAGCCGATTTCCCTGCCCGCGTCGGTGATGATGCACGATTTCGCCATTACCCGGCGCCACGTGATTTTTTATGACCTGCCCGTCGTGTTCAATTTCAACATGGCGGTCGCGGGCAGCAACTTCCCCTTCAGTTGGGACTTCGACCACCTACCGCGCATGGGCGTGATGCCCAGGGACGGCGGTGACGCCGACATCCAGTGGTTTGAAGTCGGCGCGAACTTCGTCTTCCACACTATGAATGCCTTCGACAACCCGGCGGATCCCAACGAGGTGGTGTTGCACGCGTCGCGAATCGACGGCCCGTTCTGGGTGGACTCCAACCAGGACCTGTCACAGCCCTCGTACCTGACCGAGTACCGCTTCAACCTCGTCTCGACCACGGTCACCGAGAATCGCATCAACGACATTCCGCTGGATTTCGGCCAGGTAAACCGGGGATTGTGGGGGCAGCCCTACCGCTACGGTTACGGGATGGACTTCAGTGAGCGCTCCACCGGCCCGGCGTTGGCCCGGCCGCTGGGCATCGTGCGCCACGACCACCAGACCGGCAACAGCGAGACCGTGCGGGCCGGGCGGGGAGTGTCGCTCGAGGAGGCGATCTTCATTGCCGACCCCGAGTCCGGCGGCGAGACGGACGGCTGGCTGGTGTGTTACGCCTACAACGAGAACCGCTGCGCCAGCGAGCTGCTGTTCTTCGATGCGCGAGACTTCGGCGCCGCGCCCATCGCGCGCGTGGAACTGCCTGTCAGGGTGCCCCACGGGTTCCACGGCGTGTGGGTGCCCGACGCGGCCTGACCGCGCCGGCCAGCGCCCTTCAGTCAAACAGCTCCGGCTGCTCCTGCGCGATGACCTCGTACAGCGGGGCGAAGCTGAACTGTCCCGCCAGTTCCGAACCCACCGTCTCGTAGGTGGCGCGGGCCGCGTCCTCGCGGATCGGCTGGGGCGTACCCGCCGCAGCCGCCAGCAGTTGCGCCTGGCAGCTGCGCTCCATCGTGATGAACCACCACGCGGCGGCCTCGATGCTGCCGCCCACGGTCAGCAGTCCGTGGTTCTTGAGTATGGCGGCCTTGTTGTCGCCCAGCGCGGCGGCAATGCGCTCGCCCTCGGTGTTGTCCAGCACCACGCCCGTGAAGTCGTCGAACACCACGTGATCCTCGAAGAACGCGCAGGCGTCCTGGGTGAGCGGGTCCAGCAACCTGCCCAGGCTGGAGAAAGCCTTGCCGTGCAGTGAGTGGGCGTGGGCCGCGGCAATAACGTCCGGGCGCGCCATGTGAATCTGCGAGTGTATGGTGAAGGCGGCGCCGTTCAGTAGGCCGTTGCCCTGCACCACCTCGCCGGCGTGGTTGACCAGCAGCAGGTCGGATACGCGCATCAGCTTGAAAGACTTGCCGAAAGGGTTGACCCAGAAGTGGTCGGTCAAGCCGGGGTCGCGCACGGTGATGTGGCCGGCGGGGCCCTCGTCGAAACCGAAGCGACCGAACAGGCGCAGGGCCGCGGCCAGCTTGCGCTTGCGGTCCGCGCGAACCTCCTCCACGGACTGGGCCGGCATCTCCAGGCCCTCGATTGCGTCGGCGTTCATTATGATACTGTTGACTGGCTGGTTCATGGGTGACTCCTCCTGTTGCAATGTCGTCGTTAGATATTCGTCAGTTCTTTACCGCCTGGCTCGAGGCCCAGTCCCTGGCCTTCGACGCCACCTTCGAGCCCTGGCTCGAGGGGATGCGCGAGCACCGCTTCGAGCGCGAGGAACTGCTCGTCAGCGCGGGCCAGGCCTCCACCCGCATCTTCTTCCTGGCCAGCGGCCTCGTGCGGTTGTTCTACACCACACCGGAGGGCAAGGAGCGCAACAAGGCGTTCTTCGGCCCTTTCGATGCCACCGGCGCGGTCAGCGCCGCCATGACCAAACAACCCGCGCCCTTCAGTATCGAGGCGTTGGCGCCGGTCACCGCGGTCAGCGTCGATTTCGCCGCGATGCTGGAGCAGGTACAGACCC
>JAUIEP010000040.1 GCA_030428835.1 Gammaproteobacteria bacterium
CAGGGGCGCGCTCTGCTCCGCGGCCGGCTCCGCGGCCTGCGCCGCGGCGGTCTTGAGCCAGATCGGCGACGACCAGGCCCGCTCGCGGATAGTGGCGGGCACGTGGGCCGGCGGTTCGCGACCCAGGCGCAGCGAGTCATAGGTCGACCAGCGGCACGTGGGATTTTGCAGTACGCGCACGTAGTAGAAAGCGTTCTGGCCGGGCACGTAGTCCGGGTCACGCCACACGACGGCGAGTTCGCCCGCGCCCGTACCGGTGTCCACGCTGCAGTCGGACAGGTCCACCGCCGCGCCGTTGTCCGGGCAGCGCCCGGTCGCTGGATCCACGTCGAGGTCATCGGCGCAGGCGATATCGCGGACCGTCTCATGGGTCTGCCCGGCCGCATCGATCCAGCCTTTCACGACCTGGATGCGCTGCAGGGGCGCGCTCAAGGGATCCGCGGCGGCCCAGGCGAAGAAAGCGGGGCTCTGCGTATCGTCGGGCCGGCTCGGCAGGACACCGCCCATCGGTACGCCGCCGCTGGTGGCGAGCGCCACGGCATCAGGATTATCGACCAGCGACTCGTCGAACCCGCGACCGGCAAAGAAGCGCAACGTGATACGTGTACCGGAGGTCGCGTAGGTCTCGCGGCGCTGCATCCCGGCGAAGATCGCGTCGCGGGTATTCTCCTGTGCCCACACCGCGGCGAGGCCGCCGCCCGTGTGAAACTGCAGGGTGGACTCGAAGGGTTCGCGGTCCGGCCACTCGCGCATGCGCCGCACCGCGGGCGAACTGACCGTGGCGACCTTGCCGACGAAGTCCCACTCCTCCGCGTCGCCCGGATTGGCGTTGTGTGTATCGGTGGCGCCGATAAAACCGAACGCGAGCGGGTTGAACCCGTACTCGCGTTCCAGCGCCAGGCCCACCTTGAGGCCCTGCCGGGCGAAACTGGTCCTGAAGGCACAGCCGGCCACCTGGCCCTGCTCGCAGGGCGGCAGCACCTGGCTGAAGCCGCACTCCTCGTCAGTCGCTCCCACGCCCAGGGCGCATTCCGACGCACCCTTCACCTGGTAGATTTCCGCGAGCGGCTCGTAGCGCTCGCGCAGGCGCCAGCCCTGTGCGTCGTATGTCCCGCCGTCCCAGGTGTAGGGGGAATAGAACAGGCCCCAGCCCTTGTTCATGTTGTGCGGGATGGTGAGGAAGTCGCAGTCGTCACTGCAGTTGCGCGCGAGTTCGCGCCACAACTCGATCGCGTTAGGCACGTCCATCGACGACACGGCGTGATCGGGTAGCGCGTCGCCGTTGAAAATCACGTTGCGGTGGTGTTTGCCCGAGCGCGGCAGCGCAGGCGAAAATTCGTACGCCGCGAACGTGGTGAACACGCCCGGCTCATTGTAGCGTTCTGCCAGTTCGCGGTAGCGACGCCAGTCCGCCTTGCTGTCGGCGAAGCAGCGCGCGCCGTCGTCCTCGTCTCCGGCGCAGATCGGCCAGTCGTTATAACCGGGCGCCTCCCGCCCGGTACGCTCGTAAACGCCCGCGGGAGCCGCGGAGACGATACCTTCATCCGTTCCACCGGCCATCGCGGCAAGAAGGATGAACGTGGTGACATTGGGCGTGTTCATCATCCAGCAGTTGAAGCGCTCGCCGAGGGAAAGCCCTTCCCCGCCACAGCGCACCCGGGTGCCGAAGCCTTCGGCGTGATCGGTGATCGCGACGAAATCCAGCGGGCGCGACAGGCGCGTAAGCTCCCCGCCGTCACCGCGCAGCGGCTCACCACGGGCGAAACGGTACGCGTCCTCGATGCCGAGCGTGGTGCCGAACAGTACGGCGTCCAGGCTCTCGACCGTGTGCACGTGCAACTCACCCCAATACGCGTTCTTGAGTGGATTGGCAGGTGGCGGCGGCGCCGTTCGCAGCGCCGGTACCGACACGCGACTGTCATCCTGCAATGCGTAGTCGCGCTCGACGTTGGCCGGGGAGGTGGCCTCGTACAGCGCGTACAGGTCATCGCCGCCGCTAAACCAGAGGAAGGCCGCACCGCCGAGCAACAGCAGCAGGAGCACCAGGAGTATTTTTTTCAGCATGCCGGTAGCGGGCTTGTTACCATGGCGAAGCGCCACACTATGACACAGCCTCCGGGAAAGACCCAGCGCAGCAGAACCTGGAATCCACTATGCGAGACTTCCTGCGTCGGCACTACTTACCCGACAACTTTCCCACGGGCGCCACGCTCGGACTCGCCGCCACCGGCATCTTCATCGCACTCGTCACGCTCACGCTGGAGTTCTACGGCTGGCAACAGCCCTTCCTGCGCATGGCCGGCCCGGTCTTCGGATTGGGGGACCTGTCGCGCAACGAACTCAACTTTTACGCCCAGGTCTACACCAGCGCGAGCTTCTTCGTGCTACTCGTCATGCTGCCGGGACTGTTGCACCTGTTCGCGCCATTGCGCGGGAACAACCCCTACGGTCTGAGCGCACGTAATTTCGGCGCCAACCTGCGGCTCTACCTGCCCCTGCTGCTCGTCATGCTGCCCGTGCTGTGGGTGGCGTGCGGCAATCCCGCCTTCAGCGACTTCTACCCGCTGTACAAGCCGGCCACGTTGCGCGACCTCGTCCTCTATGAGGCGATCTACCTCACGCAATTTATCGCCGTCGAATTCTTCTACCGCGGCTTCTGCCTGTTCCGCTTCGAACGCCTCGCCCCGGGACTCGGCGTCTTCATCATGGTGATTCCCTACGCGCTGCTGCACATCCACAAACCCTTCCCCGAGGCCGCTGGATCCGTGGTGGCCGGGCTCGTGCTGGGCGCACTGGCGCTCAAGAGCCGCTCTATCTGGCCCGGGGTGTTCACCCACTGTACGGTTGCCCTGTCGGCAGACGTGTTTGCACTGCTACACTCCGGCAGAATGGCGCAGTTGCTGCAGTAGACCCTGGACAATGCCCGAACACACATCGCTCGCGCCGACGCAGAACCTGCAGCGCATCTGGCTGTTGCGGCTCGTGCTGCCTTTCGGCGGCGCTTTCAATCGCCTGCTCACGGGGCTGTTGATCATCGCGGTCACCTGGGTCTTGCTGTGGCTTTGCAGCGACGAGATCTCCCGGTACGAGCTCTGGTTTTTCGCCTGCCTCTTCGGCTACTCGGTGGTGATATTTTCCCGCATCATCGAGCAGTCCGAGCGCGCGGTCGACGAGATCCAGTCGGCTACCGCGCTGCCCGCAGAGCAGCTGGCGCCGCTGCGCAACTACATGAGCCGTTACACGCGCGGCGAGTTTATCTACAACCTCATCGGCGCGCTGCTGGCCGGCAGTATCCACGTGGCCGTGATTCGCGCCTCTCACGACACACCGCTGGGAGAAATCTTCCGCAACCGGGAGTTGTACGCTTCCCAGGTCGGCACACTGGCCGCGTGGGTGATCCTGACCTTCGTCATCAGTTCGCTCATCAATAACGCAATGGCGTGGTCGCGGCTCGGGCGGGTGATCAGGATCGACCTGCTGCGGCCGCGGGCGGTGTGCGCCATCGGTCGCATCGCCGTACTCTCCACGCTGTCCGTGATCGGCGCCCAGGTGCTGTTCGTCATCCTGATCATCGACAGCGGCTGGGACTGGTTCACCACCTTCCCCGGTCTGCTGGCAAGCTCCCTGCCCACGCTGGCGATGTTCTTCATCCCGGTGTTGCCGTTGCACCGGCGGCTGCGCGAGAGCAAGGCCCGCGCCCTCGCCGGACTGGATCGCAAAATCGGCGCACTGGGCAACGTCGCCGACTTCGAGCTGGACGACTCACACCGTATCGATGAGCTGAACCGCCTGTTGCAGTTGCGCCGGGAAGTCCGCGAGGCGTCCGTATGGCCGTTCGATGCCTCCAACCTGTTGCGGCTGGTGTTCTACGTGCTGCTGGTGCCGATGACCTGGGTGGGCGCGGCCCTGGTGGAGAGCGTCGTCGATGCGCTCGTCGACTAGCTGAACGCGCCCATGTCGAAGTAGTCGCGCCAGGCGGCGATCTTGCCGCCCTGGAGTTCGAACACACCCATGACCGGCAATTCCACGGTACGGCCGTCCATCACGAGTTTGTCGGTGCGCTCGTTCATGACCACGCCGCTGCCGTCGTCCACCTGGTGGTGCACCGTGAAATCTATCCCGGTGGTGGTACTCATGAAGCCGTCGATAAAGGCGCGAATCGCCTCCCTGCCGACGTGGGGCGGACCCATGGGGACGTTGGCATAGGCGGCGTCTTCGGTGAAATGGTCCATGACCGCGTCGACATCCATGGCGTTCCAGGCGGCCATGAAGCTGTCGATGACCTGTGCGTTGGCTGGCATGCTGGTTCTCCTCAATGATCGAGGCCCCTAAAGTAGCACGCGGATATTCCGTGGTGCACCACGGTGACGAGGTGGCGCTATCGCCGATGTTGCCCTACCTTGGTGGGACCGCTTGTGTCGCAAGGGATAAATGCCATGTTCATAAAAGCAACGAAACTCACCGCGCTTGCGCTGCTCATCGCCCTGGCGGGCTGCGCGCAGACGGGCGGCAGCGACCCCGAGGCGGGCAACGCCGCGTCCCAGGAGGCGAACCAGGACATCCCCTCCTCCAGTCCGATGTCCAGGATCACGGTCGGCATGTCGGGCGACGAGGCCCGCTCCATCCTCGGCCGACCGGATCGCATCGACAGCTACCAGACCGGCAAGTCGTGGATCCCCTATGCCGGGAGCTGGCTCAACGACAAGACCCGCCAGTCCTGGTACTACCACGAGATGGGGTACCTCGTGCTGTCGCGCAACAGCTACTCGGGGCAGTACGTCGTGCGCGAGTTCGTGTACGACCCGCAAATCAGGGCGCACTAGCGGCCGGGCCCGAGGCCGGTGCAGGCAACGCCGGTCTAGTTGAGCACCCTGTAGCCGCGACCCGCGAGACAGCGCTTCACTACCTGCATTTCTTCCCGCTCACCCTCTGCGACACCCTTGGCACCGCCGGTGACCGCCCCGACGCCGGCCCCCCTGGCGGCGCCCTCGGGACCGCCGAGAATCGCGCCGACCGCCCCGCCGACAACCGCGCTGGACGCGGCGCCGCGCGCACCCTTTTCGCCGGTCTTCACGGCCTGCGCATACTCACGACACTCGGCGAGATCCTGCTCGTAGGCCACCATGTTCACGCCCTTGCGGTCGATGATGATCTCGTCGGTAGTGGTGCACGCGGGCAGCAGCGGGAGCGCCGCGATGAGTACAACGTGTATTCGCATTCCAAACCTCCGCTTTGCTACACAGCGTATAACATGCCGGCTGCGCGGGCGCCAAACGCCTTGCCGTGCGCGCACGCGGCGCGAGCGGCACCCACGCCGTGCGCAGCGCACGCGCCCGGCGTCAGGAATTTTTACAAGTACGCGATGAAGACCGCCGCGACCAACGGGCCATTCCTACGCAAATCAGCCAGTTACCGCCCGTGGCGCGAAATTTGCAGGAAGCCTTGCATAAAAGCCCGCCTGATAAAAAGCCGCGGGGCGCCCGCGAGGAAAACACCATGAAAAAACCCACCCACCTTGTCACCAAGCCCGCCAGGCTGTCCGCGAAGACCGCCAGGCTGTTCACGACGACGCTCTTCACCACACTCGTGCTGCTCGCGCTGCCGGCGCGCGCCGGACTGATGTTCGTGGCCGATCTCGACGGCGCGCAGGAAGTGCCGTCCGTCGCCACGGCCACTTTCGGCCAGGCGCGGTTCGAGTTCAGCGACGACCTGAGCATGCTGGATTACGAACTCGACGTCTTCAACGGCAACGACATCACGCAGGCCCATATCCACATGGCGCCCGCGGGCGTCAACGGCCCTGTCATCGCCTTCCTGTTCGGCTTCGCCCCCGGGGGCGTCGACATCGACGGCCTGCTCGCAGCGGGCACCCTGACGGCGGGCAACCTCCTGAACCCGCCGACCATGGCGGAGGTGGCGCAGGCTTTCTCCGACGGCAACGTGTACGTCAACGTGCATTCAGTGGCCAACCCCGCCGGGGAAGTGCGCGGCCAGGCCCGGGCCGCGCAGGTACCCGCCCCCGCCGGTATCGCCCTGGTCATGCTCGGGTTGCTCGCGGCAGGAACCGCGCGCAGGCTGCGCTAGCGCCGCGAGATCGCGGCGGTAACGGAACGCGCAGGGATCGCCTACAACAAGGATCCGTAGTCCGCCTCCAGCTGGTCGAAATTCAGCCCTGTGATAAAGCGTGAAAAGCTCATCCAGGACGCCAGGCCCTTCAGGTCGGCAAAATGCGGCGGTATGAAGGGCGGGTCTATGACCACACCCTCGTTGCGCAGCAACTCGTAGGTCTTGATGTCTTCCAGCGTGATCTTGCCGCAGAACAGCAGGGGCAATGTCTGCAGCTTGCCCTCGCTCATGGCGAGGCGCAGGTAGTTGAAGGTCTGCACGAAGCCACGCATATAGGCCAGGTCCTTGTTGAACGGGTGCCCCTCCGGGGTACTGCCGCGGAATATCCGGACCGCCACCGTATACGCATCGTCCGCCGCGACCCCCATCGTCCGCAGGTAGTCGAACACCTCCAGGAAATTGGCGCCGTCCTCGGCCAGCGTAATGGAGCGCACACGGTTGATGAGCCGGTACAGGCGCGTCGGGCTGCTGCGCATCGTCAGGATCTCCGTGAGTACGGCGAGGCCCTCCTGCGTGGTGGTGGATGACGGCGGTCCCTTGCCCATGAAGGTACACCAGGGCTGTGCGTTGCCGTTGAGGGTGGTGCCGAGGTGGATCCAGCCCTCGTGCACCTCCAGCACATCGATGTCGAGTTCATTAAACACCGCATCACCGCGAATCTTCAGGTAGTCCGAGCCCGCGGCGGCGTCCGCGGTCATCCTGTCATCGAGCAACACGCGGATGCCCGCGTTGGGAAATACCCGTAACAGGCGCTCGTTCAGCATGTCCACGGCCTGCGCTGCCGGGATGTCCTTCTCCTCCTCATGCATGGACACGTTGCCGAGCAGGTTCACCAGCGTGCCCTCCATGTCCTTGCCGAGGTCCGCCAACGAGGGGTCGCCGGCGTGGAATACGTCCGACGCCGAGCCGTAGAGCTCCTCCGAGAGGATGCCGAACTCATCGGTGCCGCGGGACTCGAGCATGCGCACGACGGTCGCGTACTCCCGGCAAATCCGGCGCATCAGCGCGGACAGCGGGTTCAACTGGCCCAGCGTCCGTGAGATATCGCGCTCGATCTGGTGCAGTTCCGCCCGTTTGCTCGCGGGGTCGAAGTCCAGGGGATTCTGCGCAAGGTAGTAGTCGCGATCGACGGCCGGGAGTTCGCGGCACCCCTGGCGGAAAAACGCCTCCTTGACCTCGGGACCCCACTTGATCGCGTCGAGGATACGGATAGGCCGCTGCGCCTGGACTATCCGGTTGGACAGGTCCCGCACGGTGGCAAGGTAGTCGCTACTGCTCATGGGTATCACAGCTCCCTGGATTTTCGGGGGCAGGCTCAGGCCCTGTCTACCCGCCGCCCTGACACCATAACGGAGGCAGGCGGGCCGACGAAGACAAATTATATTAGCGCCTGCCAAAAAATTATTTTGCTGTACCGGCCACCGTTTCCTTCCTAGATTCGTGCGAGGTCCCCGCAGCGGGACCGCAATCACGACCATAGGAGGCTCACAGCGATGGGCAACATGAACGGTTCCCGGCAAGGGACCGGCAAATGGGCGCCTGACGATTGGCGTTTCACCGGCTATGATGACGGTGGCTCGACCTACGAATACAGGCAGAAGGGCCGGGACTCCTCGGCGAAACGGCGCGACATCGAGCGGCGCAAGGCGCGCCGCCGGTCACAGCGCTGCCGCGACTGGTAGTACCCGCCCCACACCTTTTCCCGGGGTCACTGACCGGCCCCGGGGATTTTCAACCTGACGCCAGGCAGAATCGGGCCATTCACTGCAACCCGGAGACATTGGCGCCTTGGATACATTCGACCTGAAACCCGGGCGCGTCATCGCCGGGAAGTACGAAGTCCTCGACAGGCTGGGCGGCGGCTGGGAGGGCGAGGTCTACAAGGTCGCTGAACAGTCCACCGGCATCGAGGCGGCGGCCAAACTCTTCTTCCCCGCCCGCAACGTGAACAACCGGACCATCGTGTCCTACGCCAGAAAGCTGCACGCGTTGCAGGACTGTCCCATTGTCATCAAGTACCACACCCAGGAAATCATGCAGTGGCGCGGACACAGGATCAGCGTCCTGCTCTCCGACTTTGTACAGGGCACGCTGTTGTCCGAGTACCTGCGCGCCCTGCCGGGACGCCGGCTGGCGCCGTTCCAGGCCGTCCATCTGCTGCACGCGCTGGTGGCCGGTCTCGAGGGTATCCACTACCACGGGCACTACCACGGCGACCTGCATATCGAGAACGTCATCGTCTGCGGCGTCGGGCTGCAGTACGAGCTCAAACTGCTCGACCTGTTCGACCCCGGCGGCTCCAGGCGCGACAACACCGGGCACGACATCTGCGACGCTATCCGCATCTTCTACGACGCGCTGGGCGGCGCGACCCACTACGCAAGGCAACCGCGGCAGGTCAAGGAGATCTGCTGCGGCCTGAAACGCACGCTCATCCTGCAGAAGTTCCGCAGCGCATCGGCGCTGCGCCAGCACCTCGAGGCGCTGCAGTGGTAGCCGGATTTGGTATGCTGCGCGTGCTCGCACGGCTTTTCCGGACATCACTTGGCAATCACGGCAACCCCTGACAACCCCATCCCCCTGGCCGCGGTGACCGAATGGCACGCCACGGCCGACGTGATCGTGGTCGGTGGCGGCGGCGCCGGCACCTGCGCCGCCATCGAGGCCGCGGATGCCGGGGCCGATGTGCTCCTGCTGGAGGCCGCGAGCGAGGCGGGTGGCTCCACCGCGCTGGCGGGCGGCCTCATCTACCTCGGTGGCGGCACCCCCACGCAGTCGGCCTGCGGTTTCGACGACGACGTGGAGGACATGTACGCCTACCTGCTCGCGGCCGCGGGACCCGATGCCGACGCGGCGAAGGTGCGGCTTTACTGCGACAACTCGCTCGAGCACTACGCCTGGCTGGTCGGGCAGGGCGTGGAGTTCAAGCCCGAGTACTATCCCGGCAAGCACGTCAATACGCCCAACGAGGCCGCGCTGATGACCACGGGCAACGAGGACGCCTGGCCGTACAGCGCGATCGCGAAGGCGGCGCCGCGCGGACACAAGCCGCGCATCAAGGGCGACCACGGCGGGATACCGCTGATGGAGAACCTGTTGCGCAGCACCCGTGAGCGCGGGGTGCGGGTCACCTGCGATGCCCGCGTCCTGACCGCCATCATGGACGGCGGGGAAGTCGTCGGCGTCGTCGCGCGCATCGACGGCAGCGAGCGCTGCATCCGCGCCCGGCGCGGTGTGGTGCTGTGCGCCGGCGGCTTCATCATGAACGAGGACATGGTGGCGCGGTACGCGCCGCGCCTGGCCCGGGGCAACTACCCCAACGGCAACCCGAACGACAACGGCAGCGGCATCCGCATCGGCATCGGCGCGGGCGGCGCGGCCGTCAACATGCACGAGGGCTTCATCTGCACGCCGTTCTACCCGCCCCGCCAGTTTCTCGAGTCGATCATCGTGGACGAGTCGGGACAGCGCTTCATCAACGAGGACGTCTACCACGGGCGACTCGGGAGCGCGATCCTCGATCGGCCCGGCGGGCGCTTCTACCTCGTGATCGACAGCCGCCACTTCGACGTTCTCGACCGCCCACCCTTCGGTGGTTACCCGGTCGCGGGCACCGGCGAGACGATCGACGAACTGGCCGCGGAACTCGCGCTGCCGCCGGCGACGCTTGCCGCAACGCTCGAGCGCTACAACGACTGCGCCGCGCGCGGCGAGGACCCGGTCCAGCACAAGCACCCGAAATACCTCGTCGCGCTCGACCGCCCGCCCTACGCGGCCTTCGACCTCACACCGGGCAACGGCGCGATCTACGCGGTCATGACCTTCGGCGGCCTCGACACGCTGCCCACGGGCGAAGTGCTGGACGCGCACGGCGGTGTCATCCCCGGACTGTACGCCGCGGGCAGGAACAGCGCGGGCATACCCCGCTGCGCGGAAGGGTACGCGAGCGGCATGAGTATCGGCGATGCGACCTTCTTCGGGCGGCTGGCGGGCCGCAGCGCCGCGCGCCGCTCCTGACGGTCGCACCGGAACGCCGTAGGCGCGGCAGTGCGAACCCGCTAATCGTCCTCGCCCTTCGTCCTCGGTGGCGGGAACGGCGTGTTCAGGAACGTGCCGACCCAGTGCACCATGATAACGAGCGTCAGGTCGCCGTTGGTCAGCAACTGGCTGAGCCCCATCCCGCCGAGGAAGGTGCCGACACAATTGCGCAGCTTCCAGCGCAACGTGACGTAGTGCAGTCCCGCGAAAACAAGGTTGCAGCACACGTTGGCGGCCAGCCAGCCCGTTTTCGAGCCGAGGAACAACGGGAAGGCCAGGCGGAACGCGACCTCTTCCACGATGGAGATGAACAACAGGTACAGGACCCAGCGAATTTGCCGCGGGGCCGGCTGCGGCCCCCGGGCGCTCCACAACAGGAAAAACACCACCATCGCGACGAGGCCGATGAGGTACAGGCGCGGGTTTGCCACGGTCGCCGCCGTGGTCGCCTGGAACGCGCCCCAGGCGCCGGGCAGCAGCAGCCCCAGCAGGGCGAGCAGGCCCATGGTCCCGCCGTGGCGATAGATGACCTCGCGGAAGGTATCGACCCGGTATCCGTCCGGCGTGGCCGGTCGCTGCAGGCGCCTTCTGTGCGCGCGGCGCGGTTTGGCGGGTGCCGCTCGCTGTTCCCCCTGCATGGCGCTTCCTCCCGCCCGGTTGGCGGGCGCAGCGCAGATTGTACACGCCGGTGAGGCCAGGCAGCCGCCTTGCACCCGGGAGGTGTCATCTGTTAAACCAAAACCGGAGATGCGCCTTACACGGCGCCGCCCGCGGGTGGTATTCTCGCCAGCCCAGTCGCTGATCCCCTGCTGCCCATGAAGAAAAAAGTCCTGTTTCCCGCGATTCTCGGCGTGGCACTGCTGGCCCTGGCGGTCATCCAGTTCATCCCCGGGCCGCCGCTGGTCATTCCCGCCGAACTGCCCGCCGCGGACAGGGCCGGTCACCGGCACCTCAATTTCGAGGGCATCGATAATTTTCGCGACCTGGGCGGCTACCCCACCGCGTCCGGCGCCACCGTCAGGTGGGGAGTGCTGTACCGTTCGGGCATGCTTGCGCAGGCCAGTCGCGCCGACCTCGAGGGTCTGCAGCGTCTCAATCTCAGCCACCTCATCGACTTCCGCTCCGCGCTGGAGAAGGAGGCGGAGCCCGACCGGCTGCCCGAACCGCACGCGTTCGAGGTCGTCGAGATCCCGACGCTCGACGGTGGCGACAACACCGTGGCGCTGGACATCATGCGCCGCATCGACGAGGGAGACTTCGAGGATTTCGACCCCGACGCCCTCATGCTCGATGCCAACCGCGCGTTCGCGACAGACTTTCTCCCGCAGTACAGGCAGTTCTTCCAGACGGTGCTCGCCGCCGACGGCGCACCTGTGTTGTGGCACTGCACCGCGGGCAAGGACCGGGCCGGCTTCGCCGCCGCCGCGCTGTTGCGCCTGCTGGGCGTGCCGCAGGACGTCATTGTGCGCGACTACATGCTGAGCAAGGAGTACGCCATGGGCGCGCGCAGGAACGAGTTACGCCTGCTGCGCCTGTTCAAGGGCGACGAGGCGGCCGACAAGCTGCAGGTCATCATGGGCGTGGAAGCGCCCTGGATCGAAGCCGCCTTCAGCGCCATCGACGAACGCTGGGGCAGCTTCGACACGTACGTGCGGGAGGGCCTGCAGCTCGATGACACGGATATCGCGCGGCTGCGCGCCAACCTGCTCACGCGCGACACGTGAGGCCGGTGCGGTGCGTCTCATGCTCTGGGGTCCGGCAACCGCGGGTTGAATCCCCGGGGCGCCGAGTATCTTTGGGGTTCTGTCTCTGTCGGCTCGATCACCCGTAGGGTCGAATTTATTCGACCTTGCAGACTGGTTCTCGATTGCACCCGCGCAGGTATTGAGAGCCTTTCCCATGTCGAATAAATTCGACCCTACGCGGCGCCTGACGCGCCTCACGGCCGAAAAAATTATGACGTACAGGGTGTTTTCGATGATATTCGCTGCCCGGGCAGGAAACCTGCATCACCGCATCGCAGCAGGATTGTGATCGGGGCAAGATCGCTTTGCGTGTGTTGACAAGGCGGATCCTGAAGATACTGGGCCTGGTGTTAATCCTGGGCCTCGTTGCACTGTACCTGGGCTACCAGTTCCTGTTGCCGCTGCCCAATCCCTCACCGCATCCCCGCCAGGCGCAACTACTGTATCGCGAGGCCAGCCTCGCCTGTATCAGGTCGTGGATCGACGCGGACTCCGAGGGGAAGGGCTACTACTACCTGATAGACGGACATCCCGCGGCGGATCGCCCCGATGGCATCCGCGAATACAACCAGCTACCCGGGCCCGATGAAACGGCAGCGGTCGAAGAGACGCTCGCCACCGACAAACCCTCGGTGCCCATCATCGACTTCCACGTCACCCACCTCATTGCCAACGGCTCGGTGCAGGAGGCGCAGGCGATCCTGGAGCGCGCCGTCGCCCGGTACGGGCGCGATAAGGACGGAAGCTACCGCAAGGTGCCCAGGCGACTGCTGCACAGGCTGGCGGAGGCCTACCTGCGCGAGGCGGAAACACGCAACTGCCTCTCCAACCACGCCGCCCGGTCCTGCATTTATCCGTTGCGCGGGGACGGGGTACACCTGGAGCGGGAGCAGGGACGCAAAGCTCTGGCGCTGTACGAAGAACTGGTAGGGCTCTATCCCGGGGATGTCCGCTACCGCTGGCTCATGAGCGTCACGGCGATGGCGCTGGACGTTGCGCCCGCCCACGCGCCGTTGAGCCCGGACGGGGGCGACAGCCCTTTCCCGGCATTCCACAACGCCGCCATCGCCGCCGGTCTCCACAACCCCGACTCGCCACGCTCGTCCGGTGGCGCCATCCTCGACGACTTCAACGGAGACGGCCATCTCGACATCATGCTCGGCGGCTACCTGCCCTCGGACCCCGTCCTGTACTACGAAAACCGCGGCGATGGGACTTTCGTGAATCGCTCGGACGAGTCCGGGCTGTCGCGGGAGCTGGGCGTGTTCCGCCTCAACCAGGCGGACTACGATAACGACGGCGACCTGGACGTCTTGCTCGTGCGCTACGGCTGGCAGGGCCCCGGTCGCAACACGCTGCTCGCAAACGACGGCAATGCCGTCTTCACCGACGTCACCGACAGGGCCGGACTGGGCGAATCGCTCGAGTCTTCATTCGAGGGCGCCTGGGCGGACTACGACAACGACGGCTGGGTCGACCTGTTCGTCGCCAACAACCACGCGGGGAAAGGCAGCGTGCTGTGGCGCAACCGCGGCGACGGCAGCTTCGCCGACGTCACCGCTGCCGCGGAACTGCCGTACCTGAAACAGTTGCTGAGCGCGAGCTGGGGCGACTACGACAACGACGGCGACCAGGACCTCTATGTATCGAGCATCGCGGCGCCCAACCACCTGTTTCGCAATGAGGCGGACGGCACGTTCACGGATGTCACCTTCGAGGCCGGCGTCGGCCTGCCGCTGGTCTCCTTCCCGGCCTGGTTCTTCGACTACGACAACGACGGCAACCTCGACATTTTCGGGGGTAACTATTGGCTGCCCTTCGAAGACGAGGTCGCCAGCCTGGCCGGCGCCGAGCCACCCTGCGGGGCCGCCTTGTCGAAACTGTACAGGAACACGGGAACGGGAACCTATCGCGACGTGACCGAGGAGGCCGGGCTGGACGTCGTCTTCACCGCCATGGGCGCCAATTTCGGCGATCTCGACTCGGACGGTTTCCTCGACATCTACGTGGGCACCGGTTCCCCCTCCCTGATGCACCTGGTGCCCAACCGCTTCTTCCACAACCAGGCTGGCAGGACATTCGCGGACGCC
Organism: Gammaproteobacteria bacterium; assembly: GCA_030428835.1. GTDB lineage: Bacteria > Pseudomonadota > Gammaproteobacteria > Pseudomonadales > Halieaceae > Marimicrobium. The sequence continues at coordinate 14,000 of JAUIEP010000040.1, forward strand.
ACGTTCAGCGCGGATCTCGGTCACCTGCAAAAGGGCCACGGCATTGCGTTCGGCGATTTCGATGCGGACGGGGACCAGGACCTGCTGGTGAACCTGGGCGGGGCCGCGCGCGTCGACCGCTTCCAGCCCGCGCTGTTCCGCAATCCCGGCAACGGGAACCGTTCACTGGAGATCACCCTGGTCGGCAGGCAGAGCAATCGGTCGGGTATCGGCGCTCGCATCACGGCCACGCTGGATGACGGCAGCAGGGTTCACCGCACGGTCGCCAGCGGCGGACCCTTCGGCGCGTCACCCCTGCGACAGCACGTCGGGATGGGGCAGAACGCCGCCATCGACACGCTGGTAATCGACTGGCCCAGCGGCACTCGCGATGTGTTGCAGGGGTTACCCGCCGGCGCGCACCTGGTCATCGAAGAGGGCGGCGACGTGCGCGAATTCGAACCATGACGCGCGTCCCTGCCAAACCAGTTTTGCCCGGCACCGCACGGTGCTCCAATGAACGCCATAACGTTTGAGGGCGTACCGCCCTGCCGGTAACATGGCCGACATGAGCCAGCCGAGCCCCCCTGCCCCGCGCAAACTGCCTAAACAGTCGCGCTCCCTGATCCTGGTGCAGTCCATCCAGCAGGCCTGCCTGCAGATCCTGCGCGACGAGGGTGCACAAAGCCTCACCACCGCGCGTATCGCCGATGTCGCCGGCGTCAATATCGCGTCGCTCTACCAGTACTTCCCGAACAAGGAGGCGATCCTCGCCCAGGTGTTCGAGGAGCAGATCGACCAGTACATCGAGTCGGCGCGCGACAAGATCCACGAGATCGACCGGCTCTCACGTTCGGACTTCGCCGCCACCATCCGCGCCATCGTCGACATGGAACTCGACCAGCGCCTGTTGCTGTACCGCATGGAGCCCCAGTTCTACAGCACCTACCAGCAGAGCCTGAATATCCACGAGCGGGTGGACGAATTCACGGTCGCCATGAACAACCCGAGCTGGGGCGAGTGGTTTGCCGAATTCCTCGCCATGCACCTGGAGGGCGTACCGCGAGGCGAACTGGCGACCCTGGGCAAGCTCGCGACACACGCGCTGTCCGGCGCGCTCGAGTCCGCGGTGAAGAGCGAGCCCGAGCTGCTCGAGGACAGCGCCTTCCGCGACGGCCTGTATCGCCTGCTGCTCAACTTCCTCGCTTACAGGTAAACTGGCGGTCGCCGCGCGACAGCCGGGCCGGAGCCGATGGCACTATTGCTCAACAACCACCTCTTCCTCGCCACGCCGCGAACGGCCAGCAACGCCCTGTTCCACTGCCTGCGCGGCGCCGGCGGGGTGGATCTCGGCGATCACCACGATATCCCCGATGACGTGCCGCCCGGCGTGCGCGTGGTCGCCTGCGTGCGCAACCACTACGACTGGTTTGTCAGTTCCTGGATAAAGGCGACCTGGCGCAGCCGGGACGAGGCGTTGCAGAAGATGTCCTTCGGCGAGTGGCTGCGGCGCATCCACGAGCCGGGCTCGCCCCTGCGTCACTTCACCTTTCGCGGTTACGTGGAGATAGGCAACGCGCAGGGCGAACTGTACGCGCCACTGTGGCAGCGCTGCGACGCGCTGTTGCGCTACGAGGACATCGAGACCGAACTGCAGAGCCTGCTCGGCAAGGATTGCCCGCTACCGGAACGCATCAACACCACGCCGCACAAGAAGGATTACCGGCGCTACTACGACGACGGCCTGCGCGAATTCCTCGCGCAGCGCTACGGTGGGGAAATGGCCGAACTGGGTTACACCTTCGACAACGGCCGCGCGTGGCAGCCGCGGGACGACAGCGCGCCCCTGACGGGCGGCGGCCTGTTCGACGCCAACAACGTGCGCCGCGAGCGCCTGCGCGAGTACCGCGACTGGCCGAACATCGCCAACAACCCCGACTGAATGCGCTCAGGCGCCGAACGCATCGCGCCAGTTGCCCGGTATGACGAACCCCTTGCTCCAGCGGTAGGCGTCGACCGAGGCGATCGCGTGCCAGAACGGCTGATCCGCGCGCACCTCGAAGATGTTGATCTGCCCGTCGCTGTCCCAGCGCGTCTGCAGCGCCGTGGTGACCGGGTCGACGTAGCGGAAGAACGAGCGCCCCTGCGCGGACTTGCGGATAATGTACATGCGCCAGCCCGGCACGCTCGCCATGTTCGTGTGCCACTCCTTGAAGCCGCCCGGCGGGTAGAGGTAGTTGCCGCTCTCGAGGACTGACTCGCCGAAAAATTCCGTCAGCAGGTCCGTCAGCAGCTTGCGCCGCGAGCGATCCATCCCCGGACCCATCTTTACCACCCCGTTCTTCGCCTGCACACGGCTCAGGGGGGCCTGCGCCCTGCGCGGCGCCTCCTGCTCCTGCGCGCAGGTGGCGAGTTCGTACGCGATACGGTCGGCGTCGGGCAGCGCCTCGATCTCCCGCCGCGCGCTCACGAGCTGCGGTTGTGCGAGGTGCCGGCTGAAGGCGTGCAGGTCGAGATCCTCCGGGACATAGGACAGCTCCTGCACCAGTTCCCACGCCTGCCGCAGCCGGGGAATCCCGGCGATGTCGAACACGTGAACGGGGCCGTCCATCGGCGCTACTTGACGAGTGTGCCGTTGGGGGTGGCCCAGGTCTCGTCGAGCGCCGCCTCGTGACTCTGCACGAGTTCCGGCTCGGCGATGCCGGGCAGCGCCTCCACCGCGAAGATCTCGTTGACGTCGCCCTCGAAGCGCAGCCAGGCCACGATGCGGCCGTCGGTGATATCCACCACCCACACGCCGCAGATGCGCTCCTTCGCGCGCTCGGTAATGGGAATGCTGCCGAACACCGCGGTCTCGCGCACCTCGGACAGGCCGATGAAGGCGTACTTGTCGACGAAGTCCAGGCCGCGCGTGAAGCCGGGCAGTTCCGCCACCGTCTGGATCTGCCCTGTCGCCACATCGACCTTCGCCAGCGAGCCCTTGCCGGACTCGAGCACCCAGAGCTGGTCGCGGTACCAGCGCGGCGAGTGCGGCATCGACAGGCCGCTCGCCACTATGCGGTTTTCCTTGATATCCATGATCAGGCCGCCCTTGGCGCGGTTCTCGCGCCAGCCGCCCGCCTTGTCGCTCTGGCCGAGGGACGTCACGTAACGCGGCCGGTCGTCCACCAGGCACAGCCCGTTGAGATGGCAGCGGTCCTCGGGGACCAGTTTCGAGATGAACCACGGCTGCCAGCGCGGCACGAAATTGTTTTGCAGGTCCAGGGTGCACAGGCAGGAGAAACGCGTGTTGATCAGCCACAGGTCCGTGCTGCTCCAGGCCATCTCGTGGATGTCGATGTTGCCGGTCACGGCCTCGAGGCGTTTGACGTAGCGCCCCGGCCGCCCCGGGTCGCCCTGCTTCTCGGGCCGCGGCACATCGATATAGAACTCCACGGCATTGCGCGTGCCGACCGCCAGCTTGCCCTGCGCCTTCGCCAGTCCCATCGGCTTGGCGACGCCGGCGAAATGCGTGTTCAGCTTGCCGCCCCGGCTGCGCACCAGCACCACCTTGCCGGCCTGGTAGGTGGTGACCACCAGGCTTGTATTGCCGCTGGCGAGCATCTGGCTGAGGTTGGAGGTGTAGGAGGAGCGCAGCGGGGAACTCTCCGGGTCGCGACTGGGGTCGAGCTTCAGGCGCTGCGGGTACACCCGCTGTTTGCTGTCGGCGATCATCGCGGTCGCCCTGGCGGTGGTCTCGCGCGTCGCGTCGAGCAGCGGCGTGATATCGGCCTCGTGCCGCCGCCACTTGTCCGCCTCGGGCGGGCTCACGGTATGCCGGGACAGCGGCAGCGGCTGGCCGAGGTCGGCGTCCCACGGCAGCCCCGCAAACTGGCACAGCCGCGCGATCTCACCGGGCGTATCCGCCAGCAGGTCCTCGTAACTCAGGGCCGTCCAGCGCTCTGGCTCGATCGCGGCGAGGTCCTCGATCACCTGCTGGTTGCTGGCGAGCCACTGCTGCTGCGCGATCTCGAAGAGGCTCTTGCCCTCCAGTTCACGCCAGCCCGGCGTGAGCAGCAGCGACCACTGCCCGCGCGACCAGCCGGGCACCTCGGGATAGGTGACGAAACGCCCGCTCTCCCACGCCTCGGCGATACTCGCGAGGCTCTCCTCGGGCTTGCGATAGAGATAGATGTAAAGGGCGCCGGGGAAGACCTCTTCCAGGAACGGGATGCGCAGTGCGTTCTTGGGCGTTTTCTCCAGCAGCCGGAACGGCGCGTTGCGCGCGGGCGGCTTGCCTTCCCGGTCGCGCACCTTGGCGAGGAAGGACTGGCGGATGATGTCGCAGGTCTGGGCGTCGGCGTCCTGCGCCGTCAGCCGGTTGGACTCGAACAGGCGGTTCGCCGGCTGCAACTTGGGAATGCTCTCGAAGAGCTGGTGGCTCTCGCCGCCCACCGTGTGCAGGCCCGGCGAGCGCGACAACGTCTCGAACAGGAAGGAACTGCCCGAGCGCGGGGCGCAGACAAGGATGACCGGGCGGTGGAAGCGCTTTGCCAGCCGCGAGGTCGCGGCCGCGGGCGGCTGCGCGGGCGCCTCCGGCGCAGGCGGGGACTGCGCCGCCGCCAGCCCGACCTGCGCCCGTCTTTCTCCCTTCACGGCGAGTTCGGTGTTGAGCGCGGGGGCGACGGCGGCCTCGTCGACCATGTACGTCGCCTCCATGCCGTTGGAGAGGTACAACTGCCCCTTGATCGACTCCAGCGCGGCGCGCAGGCTCGCCCGGTAATTCTCATACACCGGCCATCCCGCCGGACTCTCGCCGTACTCCATCCAGGCGTTGAACCACTGCCGCAGGTAGCGCTCGACGGCGGCCTCCAGTCGCGCCAGCTTGTGCGGCTCGGCGGCGTATATCCCGCGCAGGTCGTCCAGCAGGGGCGCCACCAGGCTGCGCTGCTCCCAGGGCGACATGACGACCGGGAAGTTGATGCTCTCGGTCTCGAGCGCCACCTCGGCGCCCTCGCGGTACTCGATGAAGCGCGGACTCTGCCGGGCGTCGTCGCCGGAGGGCGGAATCGTGCGGGCGCTGTCCATGAGATCCCACAGCGCCGGGGAGCCGACGGTGTCGGCCACCAGGTGGATGCGCGTCTGGTCGGTGTCGTTCTTGACCGTGTGCATGTTCCAGGTATTGAAGACCCAGCAGTCCCCCGCCCCCATGTGCACCGCGCTGTCGCCGGAGTGGAACATGATGTCCGGGTGGGTCTGGATAGGCACGTGCACGCGGATGCGCTGGTGCCAGTAATAGCTGGCGTCCATGTGCGCCTTGGCGTCGCAGCCGGGCGCGAGACGCATCAGCCGGGTGCGCCCCAGCACAGACTCGAAGGAGGCCAGGACCTGCATGAGATAGGGGCAGCGCTGCAGCAGCGGCGTGGGCAACTGCGGGCCCTGCAGCCTGTCGCTCTGCAACTGGCCGCCGGTGGAAATGAGCTGCAGCGCGCTGTTGCCCACGAAGCCGGAGGGATGGGCGCGCCACTCATCTTCGCTGAAACCCGCGGCTTCCCCGGCCAGCCGCTGCGCATCGAAGCGCAGAGGCAGGTGATAGAAATCGTATTTCAGGTCCATGTACGACGATAACCGAGGGCGCGTGCCGGTCTACCGGAAACAAAAAAGCCCCGGCACAGCCGGGGCCTCGATGATAGCAGGATCAGCGCTTGTCGGAACGCCGGCGGTAACGCGCCGCCACGCCCGGTAGCAGCAGACCGAGAATCCAGAGCGCCCAGCCCGGCAGCACCGGGACCTCCAGCGGTGCGGCGGGTGCCGCCGAGGCGCCGCTTTCAACGGCGCCGATGTCCAGCCTGCCGTCGAGGATGCGGGGGAAGCCCGAGCCGCGCTGGTCAAACATCTGGGGCGACGGCCCCGGCTCGCCCGCGTTGATCGCGGGGCTGCCCGCCAACAGCTGGTGCACCTCGTTCAGGCCGCCGGCATTCGCAAGGACTGGCGACACACCCGAGGCGGTATTGAGGATAGTCCCGCCGCGGTCAACGACATTGGCGTCGGAGTCATCGCCGACCAGGCTGTAGCGCGAATAGACGTAGTTGCCGTTCGAATAGATGTCATGCCCACCGGAATAAAACGACTCGTTCTCCGCGACAATCGTGTTGTAGAGGTAGATGTCGCCGTCTTCCTGCGAGATGCCGCCGCCGTAGTAGTAGGACTCGTTGAAGACGATGGTCGAGTTGCGGATGATGGTCGTATAGCTTGTCTCCTCGATGGCGATACCCCCGCCGTTGTCGTAGGCGTAGTTGTTGGAGATGGTGCTCTGGTCGATCGTCAAACGGCCGTCGTCGCTGTAGAAGAAGATGCCGCCGCCGTCGCCGCCGTCGCGCGCATTGTTGCCCGAGATGGTGCTGTTGCTGACGACCAGGTAGCCGTCGTCGTCCGAGTAGAAGAAGATACCGCCGCCGTCGTCATAGGCGTCGTTGTTCGAGATCGTGCTGTTGTCGATATAGACCGTGCCGCCCTCGTCGTCGGCGTAGGCGAAGATACCGCCGCCGTCGTAGCGCGCGGTGTTGTTGGTGATCAGGCTGTCCTCGACGCGCAGGATGTCGTCGTCGTCATCCATGTAGAAGGCGATGCCGCCACCGTCTTCGCCGGCGTAGTTATTGGAGATCTCGGTGCGGCGGATGGTGAGGTAGCCCTCGTCCTGGTAGATCGCGCCGCCGTCGGTGTCCGCCGAGTTGTTGGTGATGACGGAGTCTTCGATCGTGAGGTTGTTGCCGTTGTTGCTGATCGCGCCACCGTCGCTCGCGTCGCCGTCCCGGAGGGTGAGGTCGCGGATGGTGGTGTCGTCCTGGATATCGAAGATCCGGCTGGAATTGTTGCCGCTGATCGCCAGGCTGCCGGAACCGGGGCCGTTGATGGTCAGTTCGTCCGTAATGTCGATCTGGCCCAGCGTGAGGGTGATCGTACCGGTCACGCCGCCCGCGAAGGCGATGATATCGGCGCCGCCGGCGCCGTTCGCCGCGTCGATAGCCTCGCGCAGCGAACAGTCCGCGTCACAGGTACCGTCATCGGTGTCTGCTGTCTTGGTGACCGTGAAGGTGGCGAGGCGGTAGGGGTAGGACCCCGCGTTCGCTGACGTCAGGGCAGGCTCTGTCTCGATATAGCCCGCGTGCACCTCGAGGTCCCAGTCGCCGCCGGCGCCCGTCACGTCGTCGGATGCCGCGACGTCGGCGCCCGTGTAGCGCGCCAGTTGCGCCACGAAGGCGTTCCCCGCCTCGCCCTGGGCGACATTACAGGAGTACAACAACAGGTCGGGCCGCGCCGCCGCGTCGTTGACGAACCACTGCTCGAGTTCCTCCGCGCGCGCACTCAGCTGCGCGCCGGAGAGGTGTGTGCTGCCAAGCTGCATGGAGCCCGGTTCGCCGTGGGCCACGATATGCACGGCGGTGATGTCACGCCGCCCCCGCAGCACCTCGGTGATCTGCTCCAGGCCGTCGCGCTGCTGTTCCAGCACGACGAGTTCGATGTTGGGCCGCAGGTTCAGCAGGAGCTGCGCGGAATCCGCCACCGTGGCGTCGACAAACAACAGCTCCCGCGTGACCACGGAATCGGTCTGCCGGAAATGCGACTTGGGCTGCTGCAGGTCGGGAAGGACAGCAGCGTGACTGGCGGTGGACGAGGCCAGCACGAGGCTGACGGCGATGGAACTGGAAATATCAGAATGCTTGCGAATTGCCGCGGCAATCGCAGTCTTCTTATAGTTATTCATTTCCCCAAACCCTGCCTTGGATTTACCGCCAGTCTATGCCCGGTATATGACAGGTGCAATAAGGGAAGAGCAATTTTGTGCAATTTATAACCAAAACCTGCACAGAATTCCCGGGCCTGTTAAATTTTAACGAAATCGTCGGCCGTATCGTCCCGCATCACACCTGCGGTGCCGCGATTGCGCCATTCCAGGCACGCCAGGCGACACCGGCGTTCAGTCGGCAACAAGCAGTTTGTACTGGCTCGCGTCAGTGATGAAGTCGGCGTGGCCGTAGCTCTCCAGCAGGCGCGCGAGTTTCTGCGTCATCCGCCGGTCGAGCAGCCCCGCTAGGCCCGGAATGCCCGTCCCGAGCCGATAGGTCGTGGAGGACGTCACGATCACCGCAATCGCGACCGCCGCGGCCATGCGATCGGCCCGCGTGTAGCTGACCCCCATCTTCTCGGCGCGCTCCACCTTGCCCTCGCAGAAATTGCGGATGAGGAAGAACTTCGAGAAACCGCGCTCCATCCAGCGGTGAAAGCGCCCGCGCGGCGACGGGTCGGTAAACAGTTCGGCATTCATCGTGCCGCGCACGAGTTCGCCGCAGGTCGCGTCGTCGTACTCCTCGCGCAGTGAGATCGTGCGCAGCATCATGAGGTCGACGATTTCCTCGGGCGTTTCGCCGAGCAGGTCCTGCGGCAGGCCGAGGAGGAAACAGCGGTAGCGCGCCATCTCGACGCGGTCGCGCTCGTCCGGTGTGAAGATGTTGCGGCCCTTCGCAAGGAGCTTGAAGGACAAGAGGAAAATACCGATCAGCCCGGCGGGCATCTGGTCCACCTGGGGAATGGGAATGCCGTAGGTGGCCACGTCCCACTTGCCGGTCTGCATGATGTTGTAGCGCACCATCGAATGCATCAGGCGCACCTTGGCCGCCGCCTTGAAGCCGGCCCCGAAGCGCTGCAACGCGCCGGGCATGGCGGTGGCCGTGAAGAAGCTGGCGGTCTCGAACACGCGGCGCGCGGACTTCTCGTCGGACAAGGTGCCCGTCATCGTCATGGGCAGCGCGGTGTACTTGTTCATGAAAGTCGCGACAAACGTGCCGCGAATGGCGAAGGGGGATATCAGTGCCAGCGGCATCCGCTCTTGCATGGCGCCGCGCTCGACCATGTCCATGTCCACCCAGTCCGGCGTGGCTTCCATGGCGCGGATGAAAGCGACGAGTTCCGGCGGCGCATCGGGTATCGACTCCACGCCCTTGTCGCAGGCCTCCTCCAGCATGCCGACGAGGGCGCGAAAGCCGTATTCGGGGATGAGCGCGGCGTAGGCATCCGCCACCCGGTCGCCCATCATGGTGGCGTTGCGGATGGTCTCGACGTTGGCGGGATTCTGCAGGGCGCGCTCGGCATAGGCACGATAGCGCGGTGGGAGCCTGTCGATAATGCTGCCGTCGCGCACGTAGCGCTCGGGCGGACTCAAGAAATCCACGCTGCCGTAGATGCGCGGGATCGCCTCCTTCTGCGCCGTCACCGACGGGGCGTAACCGTGTACTTCCTGCGCTGTCACTGCGTCGATCCCCTCCTGCGTTGGCTAGAACGCTACGGATATTGCACGGAATGTCAATCGACCGCGCACACAATGGTGGAACTGGCACGCGGCTTGCTGTTCAATTTGCAGTCATTATCCTCAAGGGGCAGGCCTCTCACGCCGACCTACGATGCAGACGACACACTCCGCACATACGGGCTTCCCCGCCCGCCAGTCCCAGGGGGTAGGCCGGGTGGCCTGCCCGGGCTGCGACCTGTTGCTGGAGATCAACGTCCTCAGCGACGGCTCCCGGGCCGCCTGCCCGCGCTGCAACCATACCCTGACCCGCCACATCCACGACGGCTACAACAAGGTCCTGGCGTACAGCGTGGCCGGACTCATATTGCTGGTGCTGGCGAGCAGCTATCCCTTCCTGTCCTTTGCGGTGGCCGGACTGGAGAGCGAAATGACGCTCATCAACACCCCCGGGGCGCTGTGGCGCTACGGCATGCCCGGCATCGGGGCCCTGGTGGCGACCTTCATCATCCTGCTGCCGGCGCTCACGCTGTTGATGAGCGGCGCGGTGGCCGCGGCGCTGCTCACGGGCCGCCGCTACACCTGGCTGGTGCCCTGCGCCCGGTTCATCTTCCTCTGGCAGGGCTGGGCCATGGCCGAGGTGTTCATCATCGGCGTCATCGTGTCACTGGTGAAACTCGCGACCATGGCCACGGTAGTGCTGGGGGTGTCGTTCTGGTGCTACGGTGCGTTCACGCTGTGCCTCATCGTGGCGCTGAGCAACCTCGACCGCTACCGCTGCTGGGAAGACATCGAAGCGGTGATGCGCGATGACTGAACACGCCACCGCGCTGGACGCGGGGCTGGCCTCCTGCCATACCTGCCTCAAGCTGGAACCCGTGGCGGCACGGCACTGCGGGCGCTGCGGGTCGCGCCTGCACCCGCGCAAGGTCGACAGTATCCAACGCACACTGGCGCTGCTGATCGCCGCCTGCATCCTTTACGTCCCGGCCAACCTGTACCCGATCATGTACACCGACCAGCTCGGCAGGAGCGAGGCGAGCACCATACTCGGCGGCGTTATACTGCTGATCGAACTGGGCTCGATACCCATTGCGCTGGTCATCTTCCTGTTCAGCGTGATGGTGCCGATTGGCAAGATCCTCGTGATGTTTTACCTTGTCTGGACGGTGCAGCGCTCAACGCTGGACAATCCGCGCCAGCGCGCCACCCTGTATGCCGTCACCGAGTTTGTGGGCAAGTGGTCGATGGTGGATGTCTTCGTGGTGGCGATCCTGTCCGCGCTGGTGCACCTGGGCGGGCTGATGGTCGTGCGGCCGGGCATCGCCGCGCTGGCCTTTGCGGGGGTCGTCATCCTGACGATGGTGGCCGCCGAGAGTTTCGACGCAAGACTTATCTGGGACAAAGCAGACGAGACCCATGGCTGAGACCGAAAGCGCCGCTACCGAATCAGGATTCAAGCTTTCAGCGGTATGGATCATCCCGCTGCTCGCCCTGTTGCTGGGCGTATTCCTCGTCGTCCAGGCCTGGTTGACCGAGGGCCCGGAGATCGAGATTCACTTCAAGACGGCGAGCGGCCTCGAACAGGGCAAGACCAGGATCAAGTACCGCAACGTCGACATCGGCGTGGTGGACAAGGTGCGCCTGAACAACAACTTCGAGGGCGTCGTCGCCACCGCCAAACTGGACCGACACGCGACGCCACTGTTGCGCGAGGATACGCGCTTCTGGGTGGTCACCGCGCGCGTGGGTATCAACAGTATCACCGGCCTCGACACATTGCTGTCCGGCGCCTATATCCAGCTCGCACCGGGCGAGGGCGCGCTCGGCGTGCGCGTATTTGAGGCGCTCGAACAGCCGCCCCTCACTCCCGCTGGCGCCCCCGGGCTGCGCCTGGAGCTGACCAGCGAGCACGCGGCCTCGGTCAGCGCGGGCGACGACGTGCTGTACAAGGGTTTCAAGGTGGGTCGCGTCGAGAGCCGCACGTTCGATCCGCGGGAGCGCCTCGTGCGCTACGCGATTTTCATCGACGCGCCCTACCACGAACTCGTCAACAGCGCGGTCAGGTTCTGGGACGTCAGCGGCTTCGAGGTCAGTGCCGGTGCCGACGGCTTCCAGGTCGAGACGGGCTCCATCGACACCATGCTGCTCGGGGGAGTCGCCTTCGAGCTCCCGGGCGAGGTCAGCGCGGGCTCTCCGGTGGCGGCCGGTACCAGCTTCCGGCTCTACGACACCTACGGCGAAATTCACGAGAATCCCTACAATTACGGCACATACTTCGTCGTCAAGTTCAGCCAGTCCATCAAGGGCCTGCTGCCCGGTGCGCCGGTCGAGTACCGCGGCATACCCGTGGGCCAGGTCGAGCGCATCCTGCTGCGCGAGTCCATGGAGGGCGCCAGGTTCCGCGACAGCAACGGGCGCAGTGAACCGATCCCGGTGCTCATCTACGTGGAGCCCGCGCGCCTGGAACTCCCCGACCAGGCGGAGTCCGTCAACAGTTTTCGCGAGGCGATCCTCGCGGGGGTAGACCAGGGCCTGCGCGCCTCCCTCGAAAACGGTAACCTGCTGACGGGCGCCAAATATATCGGCGTCGACTTTTTCCCGGCCGCGGAACCGGCCCAGGTCGGGCAGTTCAATGAGTACACCGTCATCCCCACCATCGACACGGGGCTCGCGCAGATCCAGCAGAAAGTGGTCGCGGTGCTGAACAAGGTGAACGACCTGCCGCTGGGCGACACGGTGGGGAACCTGAACGACGCCATCGCCTCGCTGGACAGGATACTGGCCGAGGTGCAGTCGCTGCTCGCTCAGGACGGCACCCAGAACCTGCCCGGCCAACTCGGCGACACGCTGCAGGAACTGACGCAACTACTCGCCGCCGTCGCCCCCGGCTCGCCGACCTACGAGAGCATCGACTCGAGCCTGCTGCGCCTGAATCGCGCACTCGCGGAATTCGAAGCGCTGATGGACACCCTGTCCGAGCAACCGAACGCCCTGGTGCTGCCCTCGAGCATAACCGCCGACCCCGAACCGGAGGCCCCGAAATGACCCTGCCGCACGTCCGCCTCCTCGCCCTGTCCGCCTGCCTGCTCGCGGCCTGCGCCGGTACGCCGGTGGAGCCGAGCTACTACCTGTTGCGTGTCGACGGCGCGACAACCTCGCGCGCACTGGCGCCCGCGCCCTATCGGCTCGGGCCCGTCAGCGTGGCCCCGTATATCAACCGCGCCGGGCTGCTGCTGGAGATCGCCCCCGGCCAGGTTCGCCCCGCCCGCAATCACCTGTGGGCCGAGCCGGTACAGGAAGGCGTGCGCGCGCTCCTCACCACCGAGATCTCGCGCGCCCTGGGACAGGACATCCTGCCGCTCACCGCGACGTCGACCGGCCCGGTCATCAGCGTGCGCATTGAGCAGTTCCACGGCACACAGTCGGGTGAGGCGAAGCTGGAGGCTTTCTGGGGCGTGAGCGAGGGGGATTCGATACTCGCCGCGCAACAGTTCGCCGCCACGTTGCCGCTGTCGCGCGACGGCTACGGCGCGCTGGCGGAGGCACAGCGGGCCCTGCTGCAGTCGCTGGCACAGGCGATCGCGGCGGGCCTGAATCCCGGACTCACGTCGCCGCCCGGCTAACGCGGCACCCGATGCAGAATGTCCTGGTCATCGCCGCGGGCCTCGTTGTTCCGGCGGGTCTTATCTGGCTGACCCATCACCAGGCGTGGGCACGCAGGATCGGCATTATCGTCCTGTGTTACCTCGCCGGACTGACCATGGGCAACACCGGCCTCGTGTCGGTGGAGTCGACCGCGGTGCGCACGACGATCACCGAGGTCACCATCGCCCTCGCCATGCCGCTGTTGCTGTTCTCGCTGGATATCCGCAAGTGGCGCAGGGTGGCGGGCAAGGCGCTGTTGTCGATGCTGTTTGCCACCGCTTCCGTCGTGACCCTGGCCACCACCCTGTTCTTCGTGTTCAACAGCGGCGGCATGGCGGGCGCCGGCAACTTCGCGGCCATGTCCGTGGGTATCTACACGGGCGGTACGCCGAACCTCGCGGCCATCAAGGCCGGCCTGGAAATTCCGCACGAGCAGTACCTCATCTTCCACAGCCTCGACACCATTGCCGGTTCGCTCTACCTGCTCTTCATGTTGACCGCGGGCATTCCACTGCTGCGGCGCTTCCTGCCCGCCACGCCCGTCGCGGCCGGCGCGGGCGACGACCAGCACGATTTCGCGCAGGACAACTACGCGCCGCTGCTGCAACCACGCAACTGGGGTCAACTGGCCATGGCCGCGGGCCTCGCGGTCGCGGTGGTGGCGGCGGCGAGCGGCATCGAGCGCGTGTACAGCGACGTGCTGGGCGGCGCGAGCGGCGCGGCGGTACTCATCGTGGCCATTACCAGCCTCGGCATAGCGCTCTCGCTGTCGGCGCGCGTCAGGCATCTCAGCCTGTCCTACGACCTCGGCATGTACCTCATCTACGTCTTCTGCTTTGTGGTGTCATCCATGGCGGACCTGAAGCAGCTCGCCGGTATCGACTGGACGATCGGCCTGTTCCTGCTCGGCACCATTTTCGGCAGCCTGCTGTTACACGGCCTGTTGTGCCGCCTCGCGCGCGTCGACGCCGACACCTACATCGTCACATCGGTGGCGGCGATCGCCAGCCCGCCCTTCGTGCCGCTGGTTGCGCGGGCGCTGGGCAATCCGGCTGCTATCCTGAGCGGTATCACCACGGGCATCATCGGTTACGCCCTGGGCAACTACCTGGGCATCAGCCTGGGCCTGCTGCTACAGGGCCACTAGGGAGTACTTACCATGCATCGAGCCATGCCAGACGAGGGCCGTCCGCGGGCCGACATCGTCGCGGACCTTGAGGGGTTCAAGGAGAAGGACCCGCAGTACAAGGACGGCCGCGTGTGGAGCCTCGTCTACTACCTCGACGAGGACCACTCGGAATTCCTGAAAGACGCCTACCACCGTTTCGCGTGCGAGAACGGGCTCAACCCCGGCGCCTTCAAGAGCCTCAAGAAAATGGAAACCGAGGTGATCAGCGCCACCGCGGACATCCTCAACGGCACGGACGAGGTCTGCGGCGTCATCACCTCCGGCGGCACGGAGAGCTGCCTGATGGCGGTCAAGACCTACCGCGACAAGGCGCGCGCGGAACGGGGCGTCAAGCACCCCGAGATGGTGATTCCCACCACCGCTCACGTGGCCTGGTTCAAGGCCTCGGAGTACTTCGGCGTGAAAATTCGCCTGGTGCCCCCGCAGGACGATTTCACACCGGACCTGAAGAAACTCAGACGCCTCATCAACCGCAACACGGTCATGATCCTCGGCAGCGCCCCCGAGTACCCGCATGGAACCATCGACCCGATCGAGGCGATGGGTGAGATAGCACAGAAGAAGAACATTCCGCTGCACGTGGACGCCTGCGTGGGCGGCTTCATCCTGCCGTTCATGGCGATGAACGGCGAGGATATCCCGCCCTGGGACTACCGCGTACCGGGCGTGACCTCGATTTCCGCCGACATCCACAAGTACGGCTACGCTGCGAAGGGCGCCTCCACCATCACCTATCGCAACCTCGACTACCTGCGCTACCAGATGTTCGCCTACGAGGACTGGCCCGGCGGGGTGTTCGCCTCGTCCGCCCTGCTCGGTACCCGCCCCGGCGGCGCCTACGCGGCGGCGTGGGGGGTGACGCAGTATTTCGGCAAGGCGGGTTACCGCAAGCTCGCGGCGGACACCCTGGAAGCGGTCAACCGGCTGAAGGCCGGCGTGGCCGCCATCGACGGCCTGCAGGTGATGGGCAGGCCGCAGGGCCCGCTGTTTTCCTACCGCTCCGTCGACCCGGACTTGAGCATCTACGCCGTGGGCGACCAGATGGACGGGAAAGGCTGGCAGGTCAATCGCAACCAGCACCCCGAGGGGCTGCACGCCATGGTGACGGCGCAACACCTGCGCGTGGTGGACGACTACCTGCGCGATCTCGCCGACGCGGTGGCAACCGTGCGCGCCCATCCCGAGCTCGCGCAACAGGGCGGCGCCGCCACCTACGGCATGATGGCCCACGTGCCGCTGCGCGGCATGGTGCGTAAAAAAGTGCTGCAGATGTACTCGGAGCAGTACCGCGCAGGCGGCGGCGAGCTGAATATCGCAGAGGGCGCCGAGGGCGGTATCAGCGGCGGTGGCAAAGGCTTGCTGGATCGAATGGTTGAGCGCTACGTGCAGTATCGCTCGCGCAAGGGCGCCACGCGCAAGTAACGCGCGCTCAGGCCGCCCGCCGGGTGAGGCGGTAGCGGTGCCAGGAGAGCGCGGCGCTGGCCAGCAGTACGATGGCGCAGCCCGTGAGCTTGCGGGCATCCATCGCCTCCCCCAGGAAAACCACGCTGCCCACCACGGCGCCGGGCAGGTACAGGAAGTAGATCATGCTGGAATAAATGGCGGGCAGTTCCGTGGTCGTCTTCACCCACAGCCCGTGCGACACCACGGTGCAGAGCAGGCCGAGCACAAGGAGCTGGTACACGTCGCTCTCCGCCAGCCGCCAGTCCGACCACGACCAGAAGGGCAGGAAAAACAGCAGCGCGAAGAAGAACTGCCCGAAGGTGCGTTCCGCCGTGCCGATGGCGCTCGCGCGCTGGTGCAGCAGGGGCAACGCGGCGTAGAGCAGCGCCGAGAACAGGCCCACGGCGACGCCGAGGGTCACGTCGTTACCGAGGGACACCTCCGGTGACACCATTAGGCAGCCGGCGAAACACACACCGATGGCCATCCACTCCGGCCAGGTGACGCGCTCGCGATTGAACAGCCAGGCCAGCACGAGGTACTGCACACTGTAGGTGAGGATCGCGAGTGCCGCGATAGACGCCGTGGCGAGTTTGATGCTGGCGAAGTACGTGAGCCAGTGCAGGCCGAACACGGCGCCGATCACCGCGAGCTGGCGCCACTGGCGCAGTGCGAGGCGCAGGAGCGCACCCCTGGCCAGCACGACGGGCGCGAACGCCAGCACGGCGATCACCAGCCGCGCGATGCCGATGGTGACCTCGTTCGCGCTCGTGGATTTTATGAGCACCGGGACCGCCGACATGGTCAGCACGGCGATAACGGCGACGAGTACAAGCCGGTTATTGACCACGTCGCCCTCCGTGCATAACCCGGCACGATCGCATGCGCGAGACACTGCTCGATCGCCCTGGCAACGCACTGCACAGACACCCGCACAGACACCTGCAAGACAGGCGGGCGTCGCCAGGTTCGCTGCCACGCGCTAGAATCATCGGCCCTCAATCCGGGGAGCGGGACGCACGCGCGTCCGGGAGGGCGATAGTAACGGACCCCGGGACAGCTTGGCAGCCAAATACACGTGAATATCATCTTCGACCTCGACGGCACGCTGATCGACAGCGCGCCGGACATCCAGTACGTCGCCAACACCGTGCTCACCGGTCGCGGGCGGCCCGACATTTCCATGGAAGAGACGCGCCGCTTCGTCGGCGAGGGCTCGGCAGTCTTTGTGCGCAGGATGATGGCCGCCAGGGACATCGACTGGAGCGACGCGGCGTTCGAGGAGATTCACGGGGAGTTCATGCGGCTCTACGAGGGGGCGGTCAGCCGCGCGCGCTTCTATCCCCGCGCCAGGGAGACACTGGACGGGCTGGCCGGCGAGGGGCACGCGCTCGCGCTGTGTACCAACAAGCCCGAGGCTCCTACGCGCGCGGTGCTGCGACACATGGGACTCGAGGGGCTCTTCGCGGTTGTCGTGGCCGGGGGTATGCTGCCCACGCGCAAGCCGGACCCGGAGATGCTGTTGCACGCCAACACGCTACTGGGCGGCGGCGCGACGCTCTACGTGGGCGACAGCGAGATCGACGCGCTTACCGCGCAGCGCGCGGGCATCCCCTTTGCTCTCTACACCAACGGCTATCGCAGGACGCCCGTCGAGGCACTGCACCACGACTTCCGCTTCGACGGGTTCGAGGAACTGCCGGGGATCGTGGCGCGCTGCCCCGGCGCCTAGAAGTGGTGCAGCCGCGCGTAGCGGTCGCGGTGGAAGGCGCGATTGCCGAACATCGCCTCCAGTGCGCGGGCGCGCTTCAGGTAGAGTCCCGCGTCGAACTCGTCGGTCATGCCGATGCCGCCGTGGATCTGGATCAGCTCATTGGACATATCGAAGAGGAACTGCCCCGCCTTGAACTTCGCCAGCGAGGCCAACTCGGGTACGTTGTCGGCACCGTCATCAATGGCCTGCAGCGCCGCCTCCACACAGGAGCGCGTTTGTTCCTTCGCGGAGAACAGGGCCGCGGCGCGGTGGCCGAGGGCCTGGAAGGAGCCGATGACCGCGCCGAACTGTTCGCGCGTCTTGAGGTACTCGACGGTCATGTCGAAGGCCGCCGCGGCGGTGCCCAGCATCTCCGCCGCCAGTCCCGCCCGCGCCCGGTCGAGCAACGGTTCCAGCACGGCCATGCCCTCGCCCTGCTCGCCGAGCATTGCGTCCCGCGGCACCGCTACATCGGCGAAGGTGAGTCGCGCGTGGTCGCGACTGTCGAAGGTGTGGGAGGCGGTTCGCGTCAGCCCGGCCGAGTCGGCGTCTACCAGGAACAGGCTGAGTCCCGCCGCATCGCCGGCGCTGCCGCCGGTGCGCGCAACGACCACGAAATGCGTGGCGGACATACCCTCCTGCACAAACACTTTCTCGCCCGACAGCGAAAAACCGTCCGCGTCCGGCGTGGCGGCGAGCGCCACCCGTTCCGGCGCGTGGTGTGCGGATTCCTCGAGCGCCAGCGTCAGCACCGCGCTGCCGCCGGCAATCTGCGGCAGCAGGGTTTCACGCTGTGCGGGTGAACCGGCCAGTACCAGCGCGCTCGCGCCGACCAGTGCCGAGGCGAACAGCGGTGCGGCGGTGAGCTGTCGCCCCGTCTGTTCGAGGATGAGGCCGAAAGTGAGGTAGCCGAGGTCGGAGCCGCCGTACTCCTCCGGCACCAGGATGCCGCTCCAGCCCATCTCCACCATCGCGTTCCAGGTGGCGGGGGCATAGCCCTCGCCCTGCCCCGCGTCGCGCAACGCACGGAATGCGCTAACGGGCGCCTTGTCGACAACCCAGGCGCTGGCCTGTTCGCGAATGAGTGCCTGTTCTTCTGTCAGTGCCGCCATGGTCAGCCCTTCTGTGTCGTTTCCGGTAGGCCGAGAATGTTCTTGGCAATGATGTTTTTCTGGATCTCGTAGGAGCCGCCGTAGATCGACATGGCCTTGCCCCCGAGCCACTCGCGCACCGTGAGCAGCTCCGCGTCGCTGTAGTCCTCGCCTTCCCAGCCCAGCCCCTGGTTACCCATAATCTCCAGCAGGAGTTCCGAGCGCCGCTGGGCTACATCGGTCGCGGAGTTCTTGAGTATGGACGCGGTGGCGGACACCTCCATGTTGCCGCCACGCGCCTCGTCCATGATGCGGGCGATGGTCAGTTCGTGCGCCGCCTTGTCCATCAGGTGATCGGCCAGGCGGCTGCGCAGGTCCGCGTCGGCAAGACTGCCGTCGGCGTTGGTTCCCAGGTACTGCTTGGCCACCGACTCTATGGACTCCACCTTGCTGCTGGTCGGCGGCGCGCTGGTCTGGCTCTGCCGCTCGTGCTGCAGCAGCCGCTTCACCACGCTCCAGCCGTCATTCAGTTCGCCGAGCACGTCGTCCTCGCGCGCTCGCGCATCGGTGAAAAACGTCTCGCAGAACGGCGACTCGCCGGCGATCAGGCGGATGGGGCGCGTCTCGATACCCGGTTGGTCCATCGGCAGCATGATGAAGCTGATGCCGTCGCGCTTCGGGACGCCCGGGTCCGTGCGCACCAGCGCACCGCACCACTGGCTCTTGTCGGCGCCCGAGGTCCAGGTCTTCTGACCGTTGAGCACCCAGCCCGTGTCATCGCGCTCCGCGCGCGTGGACAGGGACGCGAGATCGGACCCGGCGTTGGGTTCGGACAGGCCAAGGCACCAGCGCACCTCGCCGCTCGCGATGCCGGGCAGGTGGCGCGCTTTCTGTTCCGGTGTACCGTATTCCAGCAGGGTGGGGCCGACCATGGTCGCGCCCATGCCGGTGATCAACATGATGGGATTGGTGCTGCCCGCCTTGCGGATCTCGCGATTGACGATCTTGGCCTGCGCATCGGTGAGTCCGCCGCCGCCGTACTCCCGCGGCCACGTGGGTACACCCCACCCCTTTTCCGCGAGACGCTGGCGCCAC
>JAUIEP010000233.1 GCA_030428835.1 Gammaproteobacteria bacterium
CCCGCTTGTGCTTCCTGCAGTTTCGCGGTGGCGGTGTCGAGTCGCTTGCGCGCCGAGAGCACCGCCTTTTCCAGTTTCTGCAATTCTGACTCACCCGCGCCGCCGGCCTGCTGCTCCGCCTTCTTCGCCCTGGCGCGTTCGATGGCGGCCTGGATCGGGTCCTCTTCGCCCTCGCCCGCGGTGGCGGCCTGGCGCGCGCGTTTCTCGGCGGCCTGCTTGCGCGCGGCGCGCTTCGCCTCCTTCTCCGCTTCCTCGCGTTCGAGGCGTTCCTGGCGCGCCTCGAAGCGACCGCGCGAGTACTCGGCCTTGTCGTGGTCCCTGCGCAACTGCAGGATTTCCGCCTTGCCCGCGCGGTAGTACTGCACGAGCGGAATATTGCTGGGGCAGACATAGGAACAGGCGCCGCACTCGATGCAGTCGAACAGGTTGTGCTGTTCGAGCTTTTCGAATTCCTTGCCCTGGGCAAACCAGAACATCTGCTGGGGCAACAGCGACACGGGGCAGGCCTGGGCGCACATACCGCAACGAATGCAGGCCTGCGCGGGCGGCGGCGTGGGCAACTCGTCCTCCGTGGGGGCGAGCACGCAGTTGGTCGTCTTGACGATGGGTACGTCGGCCGACGGCACGGTGAAACCCATCATCGGGCCGCCCATGATCAGGCGGTTGTTGCGCTCGGCGTGGTAGCCCGCTCGCTCGAGCAGGTAGGACATGGGGGTGCCGAGCAGTACACGGAAATTCTGCGGCTCATCCACGGCGTTGCCGGTGACGGTGGTGATACGGGAAATAAGGGGGCGCCCGAACACAACGGCCTCGTGGATGGCCACGGTACTGCCGATGTTCTGGCATACCACGCCGATGTCCGAGGGCAGGCCGCCGCTGGGTACCTGCTTGCCGGTCAGTATCTCGATGAGCTGCTTCTCACCGCCGGAAGGGTACTTGGTCGGGAAGGGTACGATCTCGATGCCAGTGCCCGCGGCGGCCTTTTCCAGGGCCGCGATTCCCTCCGGCTTGTTGTCCTCCACACCGATCAGGGTTTCCGTGGGGCCGATGATGTGGCGGAGGATTTTCGCGCCGTCGATGATATCGTCGGCGTGCTCGCGCATGAGCACGTCGTCCGCCGTGATGTAGGGTTCGCACTCGGTGCCGTTGATGATAAGCGTGTCGATTTTCTTGTCGGGATGCACGGACAGCTTCACCGCGCTGGGGAAGCCGGCCCCGCCCATGCCCGCGATGCCCGCATGGCGGATGCGCTCCACCAGCATTGCGCCGTCTTCCGTCGTGTAGTCTTCCACGCCCGCGTGCTCGATCCATTCATCCAGTCCGTCGGGTTCGATCACGACGCAGCGCGCGGAGTGACCTGAAGGGTGGGCGATCTGGCGGTCCTCGACGGCAGTCACGATGCCGGAAGTGGGCGCGTGCTTGGGCACACTTACGAAGCCGCTGGCTTCTGCCACGACCTGCCCCTTGAGGACCCTGTCGCCTACCTGGACCACGGCGCGAGCCGGGGCGCCGATATGCTGCGACAGCGGCAGGACCAGTTCGGGGGGAATGCCCGCATCGGCGATCGGTGTGCGCACGGACTGGTGCTTGTTCTCCGGCGGGTGGATGCCGCCGTGAAAGGAATAGGTCTTCCTCATGCCGCCTCTTCCCGGGCGGCATCCGTGGCGATGATCTGTACCTGGCGGCTCACCGGGTCGGGCAGTTGCCAGTGCCAGTTGGTGAGGGATTCCTCCTCGTAGAGCATGTCGATGCAGTCCACCGGGCAGGGCTCGACACACAAGTCGCAGCCTGTGCACTCGCTGGCGATGACCGTGTGCATCTGCTTGGCGGCGCCGAGGATGGCGTCCACCGGGCACGCCTGGATGCACTTGGTGCAGCCGATGCACTCCGCCTCGCGGATGAAGGCGACGCCCGGTCTGGTCTTCTCCTCGCCGTGTTCTTCATCCAGCGGTATGGGCTCAACGTCCAGCAGGTCGGCCAGGGCCTGGATGCCCGCCTCGCCGCCGGGCGGGCACTTGTTGATGGCGTCACCCGCGGCGATCGCCTCGGCGTAGGGGCGACACCCCGGGTAACCGCACTGCCCGCACTGGGTCTGCGGCAGTATGTCGTTGATCTGGTCGGCGATCGGGTTGCCCTCGGTCTTGAACTGCACCGCGGCGAAGCCGAGGATTGCCCCGAACACCAGCGCCAGGCCGACCAGCGCGATGAGCGCGGCCAGCAGCGGGTACTGTAGGAGGAACTCAAACACGTGCGTCTATACCAGGCCGGCGAAGCCCATGAAGGCCAGCGAGGCGAGTCCCGCGGTGATCATACCGATCGCGGCACCTTTGAAGGGCGTGGGCACATCCGCCACGGCGAGGCGTTCGCGCATCGCGGCGAACAGTACCAGCACGAGGGAGAAGCCGACTGCCGCACCGAAGCCGTAGAACAACGCCTCGGTGAAGCTGTGATCCTTGTTGACGTTCAGCAGCGCGACGCCGAGCACGGCGCAGTTGGTGGTGATGAGCGGCAGGTAGACGCCCAACACCCGGTGCAGCAGCGGACTCGACTTGCGCACCACCATCTCGGTGAACTGCACGACCACCGCGATCACCAGGATGAAAGCGATCGTCTTGAGGTAGCCGAGGCCCAGCGGCAGCAGCAGGAAGTGATAGGTCAGGTTGGACGTGGCGGAGGCCAGCGTCAGCACAAATGTGGTGGCCATGGACATGCCCATGGCGGTCTCGAGCTTGTTCGACACACCCATGAACGGGCACAGTCCGAGGAACTGCACCAGAACGAAGTTGTTGACCAGGATCGCGCCGATCAACAACACGGAAAAGTCTGCAAGCATGTTGGATCTCTTTCGACGGGGCGGGGGCCTGCGGCAGCCCCGTGCCGACTGCCAAACCGGCGATATTCTAGCGTTTTCAGCGGTTTAAGTAAGTCTAAATAATGAAACTAACGACCATTAGTCTGTCGGTTTTGGGCAGTGGTCGGTGTTTTCGGCTACTTCACCTGCATCCCCGGCCGGGCCCCGCTGTCGGGTTGCAGCAGGAAGAGTTCCGCGCCACCCGGACCGGCCGCCAGCACCATGCCCTCGGACACGCCGAAGCGCATCTTGCGCGGCGCCAGGTTGGCCACCACGACGGTGAGGCGCCCGACGAGGTCCTCGGGCGCGTAGGCGGACTTGATCCCGGCGAAGACCTGGCGGGTGCCCAGTTCCTCACCGAGGTTGAGGGTCAGTCGCAACAGCTTGTCCGCGCCCTCGACGTGCTCGGCGGCGACGATCTCGCCGAGGCGCAGGTCGACCCGGGCGAAGTCCTCGAAGGCGATCGTGTCGACTGTGGACGCGGCGTCCGGCGCGGCCGCGGCCTGGGTCTCCTTGCTGGCTTCCACCATGGCTTCCACCTGTTTGGGGTCGATCCGCGTCAGCAGCGGTTCGAACGTGTTCAGCGTGTGTCCCGTCAGCGGGGCGTCGAGCGCGGTCCAGTCCAGGGAAGTGTTCAGGAACGCTTCCGCCTTGTCCGCCATGGCCGGCAGCACGGGCTTGAGGTAGGTCATGAGCACGCGGAACAGGTTGATGCCGACACTGCACGACGCGTGTACCTGCGCCTCGTTGCCCGGCTCCTTCGCCAGCAACCAGGGTTTCTGCTCGTCGATATACTGGTTGGCGCGGTCGGCCAGCGCCACGATTTCACGGATGGCCTTGTTGAACTCCCGCGCCTCGTACAGCGCGGCGATCTGTTCGCCGGCGTCGATGAACTCCTGCACCAGTGCGGCCTCGGCGCAGTCGGGTGCCAGGCGGTTGTCAAAACCCTTGCGCAGGAAGCCCGCGCAGCGGCTCGCGATGTTCACGACCTTGCCCACCACGTCCGAGTTCACGCGCTGCACGAAGTCCTCGAGATTGAGGTCGATATCGTCCACGGACGCATTGAGCTTGGCGGCGAAGTAGTATCGCAGGTACTGGGCGTCGAGGTGTTCGAGATAGGTGCTGGCCTTGATGAACGTGCCGCGGCTCTTGGACATCTTGGTGCCGTTCACCGTCAGGAAGCCGTGGACGCACAGCGCTGTCGGCGCGCGCAGGCCGGCGGAATCGAGCATGGCGGGCCAGAACAGGCCGTGGAAATTGACGATGTCCTTGCCGATGAAGTGGTACAGCTCGGTCGCGTGCCCGGGTTGCCAGTATTCATCGAAAGCGTGCCCGGTGCGCTCACAGTAGTTCTGGAAGCTGGCGATGTAGCCGATCGGTGCGTCGAGCCAGACATAGAAGTACTTGCCCGGCGCGCCCGGAATCTCGAAGCCGAAATAAGGTGCGTCGCGGCTGATGTCCCACTCCTGCAGTCCGGCCTCGGTCCATTCGCGCAACTTGTTGGCCACCTGCGGCTGCAGTTGCTCCGATGCGAGCCAGTCCCGCAGCATGTCGGCGAAGGCCGGCAGGCGGAAAAAGAAGTGCTCGGACTCGCGTTCCACCGGCGTCGCGCCGGAGATTGCGGAGACCGGGTCGATCAGTTCGGCGGGACTGTAGGTGGCGCCGCAGCTCTCGCAGTTGTCGCCGTACTGGTCGGGTGTCTTGCAGCGCGGGCAGGTGCCCTTGATGAAGCGGTCCGCGAGGAACAGCTTCTTCTCGGGATCGAAGGCCTGCGTGATGGAGCGGCGGGCGATGTGGCCGTTGGCGTCCAGCCGCCGGTAGATCTCCTCACACCAGCGGCGGTTTTCCTCGGAGTGCGTGGTATGGAAATTGTCGAAGCCGATCAGGAAGCCCGCGCTGTCGCGCTCGTGCTCCGCCTTGACCCGTTCGATCTGTTCCTCGGGCGTGATACCCGACTTCTCCGCCGTGAGCATGATCGCCGTGCCGTGGGCATCATCGGCGCAGACGTAGAGGCAGTCGTGCCCGCGCGACTTCTGGAAGCGCACCCAGATATCGGTCTGCACCTGTTCCAGCAGG
>JAUIEP010000234.1 GCA_030428835.1 Gammaproteobacteria bacterium
CCTCACGTCGTACTACATGGACCAGGGCTACCTGCAGTTCAGTATCGATTCCACCCAGGTATCGGTGTCCCCCGACAAGGAGGAGGTGTACATCACCGCCAATGTCACCGAGGGTGAAAAGTTCACGGTCAGTGGTGTCGGCCTGTCCGGCGACCTGGTGCTGCCCGCCGACGACCTCGAGCGGTTCCTGCTGGTGAAGGAGGGCGACACGTTCTCGCAACGTATGGTGACCTCCACCGAGGAGTACCTCACCCGCCGCCTGGGCAACGAGGGCTACAACTTTGCCCAGGTCTCCGGTATCCCGGAGATCGACGAGGAGAACAACTCGGTGTCGATGAAGTTCTTCGTCGACCCGGGCAAGCGCACCTATGTGCGGCGTATATCGTTTACGGGCAACCAGAAGACGGCGGACGACGTCCTGCGCAGGGAGATGCGCCAGATGGAGAGCGCCCCCGCATCCTCCGCCGCGATCGAGCAAAGTCGTGTGCGCCTGGAACGGCTCGGTTATTTCAGCCGGGCCACCGTGGAGACACCCGAGGTAGCGGGGCACGACGACCTCATCGACGTGGAATTCGAGGTGGAGGAGCAGTCCTCCGGCAGCATCGGCGCGAGCTTCGGCTTCGCCCAGGACGCCGGCCTGATCCTCGGCCTCAACCTGCAGCAGGACAACTTCCTCGGTACCGGCAAGCGCGTGGGTATCGGCCTGAACTCCTCGCGCTACCAGGACGTCTACAACTTCAGCTACACCAACCCCTACTACACCGAGGACGGTGTGAGCCGCGGCTTCAATATTTTCTACCGCGCCACGGACCTCGACGAGGTCAACGTCGCGAGCTACAGCACCAACACCCTCGGCGGGGCCATCAGCTTCGGTTACCCGATCAAGGAAACGGAACGGCTGGGTTTCAGCTTCGGCCTGTCCAATACCGAAATCAACACGGGCCGCTTTGCCGTGCAGGAGATCCAGGCGAGTCCGCGGCTGTTTGACGGCGTCGATTTCTACTTCGAGAGCAACCTCAACCCGGACGGTACCTACTCCGCGCCCGAGGAATTGCTGCCCATTGAGGATATCCCCGACGATGCCCTCGCCGAGTTCGACAAGGACGGGTTCCTCGACCAGAACGGAGACGAATTCCTCAACTGGACCATCACGACCACCTGGAGCCAGTCCACGTTGAACCGCGGCCGCCTTGCGACGCGCGGCTATTCGCAGCAGGTGGCCCTGGAGGCCTCCGTACCGGCCTCGGACCTCGAGTTCTACAAGCTCACCTATCGCGGCGACATCTACTTCCCGGTGCCCGTGCTGGACAGCTGGACCCTGCGCCTGCGCACCAAGCTGGGCTATGGCGATGGCTATGGAGATACCACCGAGCTGCCGTTCTACGAAAACTTCTTCGGTGGCGGTTTCGGCTCGGTGCGCGGTTACGAGAGCAACACGCTCGGCCCGCGCAGTACGCCGGCCGACCAGTACAATTTCCGCGTGCCGGTCACCGAGATCGACGAGGACGGCAACCCCGTCGCGACGGGTAACGAGTTCGGCTTCGTGACCGAGGACGGCCAGCTGACCTTCCAGCAGATCAATGACCGTCCCGATCCTTTCGGCGGCAACGTCCTGGTCGAGGGTGGTGTGGAACTCATCTTCCCGCTGCCGTTCGTGAAGGACCGTTCCAGCCTGCGCTCTGCGTTCTTCTTCGACTTCGGCAACGTATTCGACACCAGCTGCGGCGCAACCCAGACCAACTGCTTCGATGTCGACCTGGATGAATTGCGCTACTCCTTCGGCGTCGGCCTGACCTGGATCACCGGCTTTGGTCCCATGACCTTCAGCCTCGCGCAACCCCTGAACTCGGGTGAGTTTGACGAGGAAGAGGTGTTCCAGTTTACTTTGGGCCGCGGCTTCTGATCACCTTTCACTTTCCTGGAGAAAACCGTGTTTAAAACGCTAAAACTCGTATTCCTTACCCTGGCGCTGACGCTACCCGGCGTGGCATTCGCCCAGGGCAAGATCGCCGTGGTGGACGTGCGCACCGCGATCCTCTTGACCGATTACGCCCAGCAGCGCATGGCCGATGTGCGTGCCGAGGAGGACTACAAGGCGGACAAGGAGGAGTTCGACAATCTCAAGGAAGAAGGCGAGGCGCTGCTGAAGAAATTCCAGAAGGACGCCGCCGTGATGAGCCAGGAGCAGCAGCTTGCGGCGCAGAAGAAACTGGCCAGCAAGCAGGCCGACCTCGACCACGTGATGGGCAAGCTGCGCCAGGCCGAGCAGGCCGCCGGCCAGGCCCTGTTGCAGGAGATGGCGCCGATGGTTGAGGAAGTCCTCAAGGAAATTATCGCGCAGGACGGCATCGGCCTGCTGCTCAACAAGTCCGCGGTCATCCACGAGGATGCCGGTTACAGCGTCACGGCGAAAGTCACGGACAAGTTGAACCAGCTCAACGCCAAATAGCCCCGTGTACACCCTCGGTGAAGTCGCCCAGCGCCTGGGACTTCGCTTCACCGGGGATGCCTCGCGCCGGCTGCGCGGTCTTGCCTCGCTTGCCACCGCCGGCCCCGACCAGCTGAGTTTCCTCTCCAGCGCCGCCTACCTGCCGCAGCTCGCCGCCACCGGCGCGGGCGCTGTCATCCTGGACCGGGCCCACGCTGCCCGGTGCCCCTGCGACTACCTCGAGGCCGAGGACCCGTACCTCGCGTTCGCGCGGGCGACCGCGCTCTTTGCCGGGCGCCCCGCGCCGACACCGGGCGTGCACGAGGCGGCGTCCGTCGCCGCCTCCGCGAGGGTGGCTGCAACCGCCAGCATCGGCCCCTGTGCGGTGGTCGAGGAGGGCGCCGTTATCGGCGCGCGCAGCCGGGTAGAGGCGGGCGCGGTCATCTGCCGCGGCGTGCAACTTGGTGAGGACTGCATCGTGCAGCCGAACGCTGTGCTGGGCGCGGCGGGCTTCGGCTATGCAAGGGACGGGCAGGATTGGGTCGCAATCCACTCGCTCGGCGGCCTGGTGGTCGGCGATCGCGTCGCGATAGGTGCGGGTACAACCATCGATCGCGGCACTCTGGACGACACAGTAATCGCCGACGGCGTCATTATCGACGACCAGGTGCATATCGGGCACAACTGCCGCATCGGCGCCAATACGGCGATCGCCGGTTGCACGGGTATTGCCGGCAGCACGGTCATCGGCGCGAACTGCACCCTCGCCGGCGGCGTGGGTGTTGTCGGTCACCTGGAAATCTGCGACAACGTGCACGTGACGGCGATGACCCTGGTGACGCATTCCATCGCCGAGCCCGGTTCCTACTCGTCCGGCACGCCGGTGACGGATACCGGGCTGTGGCGGCGCAACGCGGTGCGCTTCAAGCAGCTCGACGCGATGCAGCAGCGCCTCAGGGCGCTGGAACACAACGACGACAGGGAGCCAGACACGACATGATGGACGTCGTAGAGATCAAGCAGTACCTGCCACACCGCTATCCCTTCCTGCTGGTGGACCGTGTACTCGAGATTACGGCCGGCGAGTCCATCGTCGCCTGCAAGAACCTCAGCGTGAACGAGCCGTTCTTCAATGGGCATTTCCCGGAGCAACCGGTGTTCCCGGGCGTGTTGCTGCTGGAGGCCATGGCGCAGGCGGCCGGCATCCTCGGCTTTTACAGCCAGGGCAAGACCACGGCGGACGGCTCGGTCTACTACTTTGCCGGCGCCGACGACGTGCGCTTCAAGCGCACCTGCGTGCCGGGGGACCAGGTGATCCTGCACGCGCGCGTGGTGTCCTGCCGTCGCGGCATCTGGAAGTTCGACGTGCGCGCGGAGGTCGCGGGCGAACTCGCCGCGTCCGCCAGCATTCTCTGCGCCGATCGATGATCCACGAGCAGGCTATCGTCGACCCGGCCGCGCGCCTGGCGCCCGATGTCAGTGTGGGCCCGTGGACACTGATCGGCCCGGACGTCGAGATCGGCCCGGGTTGCATTATCGAGCCGCACGTGGTGATCCGCGGGCCGACGGTTCTGGGCGCCGGCAACCATATCTACCAGTTCTCGTCGATCGGCGAGGCCACGCCCGACCTCAAGTATCGCAATGAGCCCACGCGCCTTGTCATCGGCGACAACAACGTCATCCGTGAAAACGTCACCATCCACCGCGGCACGGTCCAGGGCCGCAGCGAGACCTCGGTCGGCAGTTCGAATCTCATCATGGCGAACGTGCACATCGCGCACGACAGCATCGTCGGCGACCACACCGTGCTGGTGAACAACGTCGCACTCGCGGGGCATGTGCGCGTGGGCGACTGGGCGGTGCTGTCGGGCTACACGCTCGTGCACCAGTTCTGCCAGATCGGCAGCCACGCGTTTTCCGGCATGGGCAGCGCCATCGGCAAGGATGTGCCCGCGTATGTCACGGTGAGCGGCGCCCCGGCGCAGGCGAAGGCCGTTAACCAGGAGGGCCTGCGCAGGCGCGGCTTTGCGCCGGAGGTGATGAGCCAGTTGCGGCGCGCGTTCAAGATCGTCTACCGCCAGGGACTGACCCTGGACATCGCCCTGGACCGCCTCGCCGCCATGCCGGACAAGTGTGCCGAGGTGCGCCAGTTCATCGAGTCACTGGCGGCCTCCGAGCGGGGCATCGTCCGTTAGTGACCCTGCGTCTCGCCGTGGTCGCGGGCGAGGCCTCCGGCGATGCGCTGGGGGCCGCTGTCGTGCGGGCTCTGCGCGCGCGGCAGCCCGACCTGCAAATCATGGGCGTGGGCGGTGAGCGGCTCTGCCGCGAGGGACTCGACAGCCTTTTCCCCCTGGAGCGGCTCGCGGTCATGGGTGTCGTCGAACCGCTGGGCCGCCTGCCGGAACTGCTGGCGCGGCGGCGCGGACTCGTGCGGCATTTCACCCGCAATCCGCCGGACCTCTTCCTG
>JAUIEP010000041.1 GCA_030428835.1 Gammaproteobacteria bacterium
TTCCGCTCGAGCGCTGCAAGTATCTCCAGGAGAAGGCCGATGACTATACTAGACTCCGGAAGAGAGGCGGCTCCGCCTCGAAAATGGAGGCGTGGAAGCGGGCGCGCAGGAAGTATGAGGACCAGTTCCGTGAGGCGGGCTGCTATAAATACGGAACCGCCGTTCGCTAGCCCTTCGGGTGCGCGCAAGGAGTGGCGGCGTCGGGAAGACACGCACCGCCGCGGCTAACGGGTGAACTGAATGAACCTTGAGACACTTGGCAACATAGGCGACTTTCTGGGCGGTATAGCGGTACTCGTCACGCTGCTGTACCTGGCCGTTCAGATACGGGCGAATACCAGGGCGACCCAGTCCGAAAACCGCGCTCGCGTCGCGATGGAATACATGGAGGTCATGTCGCCAGAGAGCGACCCGGAGCTGGCGCGGATATTCGGCGCGGGGCTGCGCAAGTACCCCGATCTGTCGCAGGATGACCTGGCCCGTTTCGGCACCTATCTCAACAGGCAATCCCTGTTCTTCCAGGCGGTGTACGCCAGGTATGAACGAGGGCAGTTGGAGCGGCAGACCTACGATGCGTACCTGGGCTGGTACGCCTGCCTCGTGGCCACGCCCGGCGGTGGACGGTGGCTCGACGACGTGGTGCGGCCCATCTATGTCAGTTCAATGGTTGAGGCGGTAGATGCAAGGGTCAGGCAGGGCGGCCTGTTCGATGCCACCCTGCTTCCGGGATACCAGCCGCAGTCCGCGGACTCATGACGGGTTCCCGTGGGCCGGTTGGCCTGCGGCAGCGGCCGGTAGCGCGCTGTCTCCGGCGTGCCGCAACTATCGACAGGGCCTGTACAGATAGCCGAGACAGCCATGTAATCCAGGAGCACCTATGCGACAAGCTTCAGTAGTAAGAACCCTGCTCTGTGTGGTGTTTGCCCTGGCCACCTCGACCCAGGCGCTGGCCGCCGACACCGGGTCGCCGGGTGCCCCTGTCAGTGCATCGGGCGCGCAGGAAGGCCTGTATGAAATCCGCAACTACCACTACGACCCTGCGCAACTCGATGCCTACAGGCAGTGGGCGGTTCACGATGCGATACCCTTCTTCAGGGCGCACATGGATGTCGTCGGGTTCTGGATCGGCAATGACCACCCGCCCAAAATTGGCGGGAGCAAGCCGATGGACCTGGAGCTCGGCTCCGCCAATATCACGTGGATCATCCGTTGGGACTCCATGGCGGCCCGTACCCGGTTCAACAAGGAGGTGTACGGGGGTGAGCAGTGGCGTGCGGTCTGGGCGAAGCACCCCGACCCCGAGGGCTACTTCCAGTCCGAGGCGCGTTTTACCACCGCGTACTGATCCTCCGGGTCAACACCCGGTTGCCGCGTGGCCGCCGCACGCGGGCTTCCGCATTTCAACGGCTGCCCGCCGGCTCAGTCCGGGGCCACAAACCGCACCGTGTCCGCCGCGCCGTCGGGCACCTGGGTATCGATGGCCAGCAACGTGTCGCCAACCTGCAGTCGGCTGTAGAACCCGTCCACACTGAGCGGCATTCCCGCCGCGTCCAGCAGCGTCGCCTGCGTGGTGTCGATCGCTATCCCCCGCAGGACAATCCGCGACCCGGGTGTGAAACGCTCGACTTGAGCGCGCAACGCACTGGCCCGCCCGTCGCCGCGGTGGATCTGCAGCGCGTGCAGGGTGCTCCCTCGCTGCATGGCCGCGACGGTGACGTAGTCGCCGACCGCGAGCGCCGCGAGGCGCAGCCTGTCCGCCCGCCCTGTGTCGTCGCTGACCAGGGTCAGGGCATTTACCGACGCGGTGATACCGGTGTGGAACAGGTCGAGCGTGACGGTGCCGCGCTCGGTGTCCACAGATGCCAGCGGCGCCGCGAGCAGTACCTCAGCCCGACGCGAACTCACGGTAACCGCCCGCAGCGTCTCGCCGTTCCAGCGCCCGGCAACCTCCACCAACAGGCCGTTGGCCAGCGCGTCTTCGTCCAGTTCCAGCTCTGCCCCCTCGGCATCCACCGGCACGTCGCCGACACGGAAGGTAGTGGCGCCATCGAACTCCGCAACCACGCCCGCGATGACCAGGCGTTGCTCGGTGACAAGCGCCGCGCGAACATCCCGCGCGGGCGCGAGCCTTGCAGCCGTAACGATGCCGCCTTCCAGCGTACCCGTTACCAGCACGCGCAGGTCGTTGCCCAGGACGCCACCCGGCAATGCCGACAGGTCCGCCGCCGCAGCGTCGACCGGCAGGTCGCCGAGGGTAAACGACGTGCCGTCGAGGTTGCTGATTACGCCGGTCCTTGAAACGGCGCTCTGGCCCGGCACGAAGTCGGCGATCTGCTCGACCCGCGTCGCCTGCAGGCGGCCCCGGGTATCGAAGAAGCCGGAGATCTCCACGTAATCGTTGTCGGTGATGTCGCCGGCGGCCGCGCCCTCGAACACCGTGGCGCCGCGTGCGGCGACCACCGCCACGTCGAGCACCTGGAATTCGATTCGGTCGACCGCGTCCGTGACCCGCAGCGCTGCGACAGGCCCGCGCAGCACGCCGTCGAACACCACGCGCTGCGCGGTACCTGTCGCACCGTCGTCGCTGACGGTGCCCTCTACCATCACCACCATGCCGACGCCCAGCGCGTCTTCCGGGCTCGGGACCCCGTTCACGATGATCTCGGCGTTGTCGGTATTGAACTCGATGCCGTTGACGAAGATGCTGCCGAACCCGCTGATCGCACCGAGCGAGGTCAGGCCGGTGCCGCTGATGCCGCCGCCCTCATCGCCCGCGGAGGCGAGGTCGCCGCCGCCACCACCGCAGGCCGTGGACAGGTTCAGGACTAAAAGTGCCAGTAATACAGTGCGCAGAAGCTTCATGCGTCGGCTCCCTCTTCCGGTTTATCGAGGTAATAGATGCCCACCGCGACATAGGCGGACTCCTGTTGGTCGGTGTCCACCTGGTTGGCGCTCAGCCACTGGTGGTAGCGCTCCAGCAGCGCCTGGGACTCGGCGCTGGAAAATTCACGGAACGCATCGAGCGCATCCCTGCGCACGGAGAAGTTGAATACCTTGCGCTGGAAGAAGAGGTCGTCGGGTTCCGCTTCCAGGTTGTGGCCGATGGTGCTGATCAGCTCGCCGACGTCGTTGCCCAGGATGCGGATACTGTCGACGGGCGTGGCCAGCGGCAGGTAGGCGCGTTCGCGCAGCCTGACCTGGCCGTCGATGATCGTGATGGTGTTCGACGCCTGCAGCACCGCGATCATCGCGGCCGGCGGAATGTCGCCGCTGAACTCTTTCACCAGCGCGGTAAAGCTGCCGGTCGCACCCTCCATGGGCAGCACGGCGGGCTCGCCCTCCTTGTCCTGGTACCTCGGGTCGCCGACCCAATGGCTGATCACGCGGACCGTGCGGTTGTAGCGCTGCCTGGTGCTGTCGAACTCGCTGTCGTCGGCCTCCAGCAGGCGCTTTGTCTCCTTGCGCGAGAGGCCGGTCAACGCCGCCACGCTGGAGACCGATGCGCGCTTGCCGGCGCGTGCGAGGTGATCAAAGCCCTCGTCCACGAAAGCCTTGCGCGCGAGTTCCGCGAAGCTGCCGTACGCCATCCCGTGGCGCAGGAGAATGCGGACCAGGGGGAGCAGCAGCCGCAAGACTGCTGCCGCGAGTGCCTGGTGTACCTGTTGCGTCATGACGGGAGAACCGCTGCGCGACGGTACAGGGCGGCGGGCGAACGCTCCCCCTGGGCCGAATGTGGTCGCGCGCTCAGGACTGCAGCGCGCAACCGAGCGGTCCCACGACCACGCTGCTGCCCTGGCGCACCAGGATGCGGTGCAGGTCAACGTCGTTGAGCTGCGGGTCGGCGTCGGGCTGGTAGCGCAGGACGATGCGCCCGGCGACTTCACCCGTGTCGAGTTGCGCCAGCGTCATGGTGCCTACCGGGATGCCGGCGAGCCACACGTCGAGAATGTCACCTGACTGGAACACGTTGTCTGACTCGGCCTCGAAGGTGGCGCGAAACAGGATGCCGCGATTGCGATAGCGCGCGTACTGCGAGTACAGGCTGATTTGCTGCATGCCGGTGGAACCGCAGCGCAGCCGCAGCCCGTCGTGCTCGCGCGCGAGGTCGCTGTCGTTCGTAACCCGGTCGCCGCCGCGCGCGTCGCTCTGCGCGTAGACCGCCGGAACCATGCTCATGAGGCCGGCCATCGCGGCCGCCACCAGTGTTTTTGAAATCTTCATAGTCGATCACCTGTTAGCTGATTGGTTGTCTGTTGCCGGCACCCGTTTGGCGCCGACATCTTCAAGCTAGCATAAATGGGAAAAAAATCCCAAATAAATGTGGGAAAAAATGACCACGAAATGGATGTGAGTCACAGTCACAGGCTTGTCGACTTAAGCGACTGTTATTGTTAGAGTTTTTAAGTCGCAAGGACTCAGCCGCGCGGTTGCGTCCCGCCCGAACTGCCCTCGAGAATGCCCCTGAACGGATGAATCGCATGCAAAGATCCATGACCCGACAGCCAACGCTGCCGCTCTTCCTCCTCGCCTTCAGCCTGTCCTGTGGCCCCGCGGTCGCCGGGTCCGGGGCCGAACCTCGCGGCAGCGACATCCTCGCCCCGTACAAGCGGGAGCTGCAGCAGGCGCTGCGCGCCGGCATGGAGCAGGGCGTGGTCGAGGCGATCGGGGCCTGCCGGGTAAAGGCGCCGGACATTGCCGCCGCGCTGTCCCGGGACGGTGTGCGCGTGGGGCGCGCCAGCCATCGACTGCGCAATCCCGCCAACGCGGCGCCCGGGTGGGTCGAGCCCGTCCTCGCCGAATACGTGGCAAGTACGGCCGAACGCACGCCGCGACGGGTGGCACTCCCCGACGGTCGTGAAGGCTATGTCGAGCCGATCCTGTTGCAGCCGTTGTGTACCGCGTGCCACGGCACGGCGCTTGCTGCACCGGTCGCGGCCAGGATTAACGAGCTTTACCCCGGAGACCATGCGGTCGGGTTCGAGGTGGGTGATTTGCGCGGCGTATTCTGGGCCGAGTACCCGGTCGCACAATGACCCACGTCGACGTGCGTTTTTTTACGCGGAGTTCTACCGGCAGTCGTGGTGGAGTCATGGCCGCTCGCGTTACTGTGAGGCATTTGTATGAGCGAGATTCACTTCAGGCAGGGCGCACTCACCGAGCGGGAGCAGGCGGTCGTTGCAGCCGGCTTTGAGCGGGGCGCTGCGCAATCCGGCGCACCACCGTATGCAAAGCGCCAGCTGAGCTGGCTGATTCATGCGGATGACGGGCAGCTTGCCGGCGTGCTCACGGCCGACATCCTCTGGGACTGGCTGTACGTGGATGAACTGTGGGTGGACGAATCCCTGCGCGGCCAGGGTCGCGGCGGTAAGCTGATGCGCGAGGCCGAGGCGTACGCGGCGGCCGAGGGGCTCGCGGGCATCTGGCTCTGGACCCAGAGCTGGCAGGCGGCGCCGTTCTACGAGGGGCTCGGATACGAGGAGTTTGCGCGCTTTCCCGATTTCCCCAGGGGCCATTTTCGTCTGGGTTTCCGCAAGATTCTCGGTGGTGCTACGTAGCGCTTGCCGCCGTTTACTTCGAAAAATACGACTTCATTCCTCTGTAATTCCTGACCACGGGGCGCCGACGGCGATCCAGAATCAACACTTCGCCACGCAGGTGTCCGCGCGGAGACCTGGGTCGTTTGTCACCGTCGTACGAAACGCAATGTCAGGAGCCACAAATGAAGCGATTACCTTTTCTTTCCCTCTTTCTACTGGCCGCTGTACCTGCTGGCGCGGCGGCAGAGGTTTCCCGGCACACCGGCGCGGTAGCCGACGAGGTCATCGCGGAACAGCGCGCCGCCCTCGCCAGGAACACGAAGGGTAAGGGTTTCGGCCCGCAGTCGCCGCGCGACATCGAGTCGATGGCAGGGCAAAACACGATCTCCTTCGAGGCGGCGCCGCCCTACAGTGAGATGAACCTGTGCAACATCCACTTCCACAAGAACGCCGAGCACAGGGGCGGGCAGTTCACCACGTATGCCGGTAACGGCGACGGTAAAGGTTACCAGACCGGGTACAAGTACTCGGGCGAACTGAGCGAGGCGGAGCTGGCGCCTCTCGATGCGGCTGTCTGTGCAGACCAGCATGGCGGCCTCGTGCCGGGCGACACCATCGAACTGCACTACGTACACTCCTCGGCGCAGGTGGAACCGGGGCCAACGCTCGGCGCCTGCCTGAGCGAATCCATCAGCAATCCGCAGCTGCGGGTCGAGACGCAGGTGTACGTGGTTGTGAACGACAAGAAGGCGGCCGACTTCCGCGAGCTGACCAGACACGGCAAGCGAGACGGCCTGCACCAGGCCCTGAATATTCCCGAGGACACGGGTGTCCCCATCCAGTACGCCGGGTCCACCACGGGGCCGGGCTTCAATGAGCAGGGTTCACCGCTGCAGGTCTCGTGGAGTGTTCGCCCCAACGTGAATAAGGTCGATATCAGGTCGGTAGGCAAGTGGTGCGCAGACAACGTGTTCGACGAGACGCATGCGCAAGGCGTGCGCAACCTCGTGACCAACCCGGCACTGCTCTCGGAGATCACCTACTAGGGCGGCCGTGGTCGGGGCCGTGGGCCCCGGCCTCTTTCCCGGTGACCCGTGCCGGCGGTTCTGCCGACGGGCGCGGGGGCCGGTGCAATGCCGCGTCCACCCTTGCACCGCCCGACGCACCTGTATAGACTGATTTGAGTTCAACTCAAATTGGTGACGGCATGAGCGACGCGACAGAGCGGTTCCGGCAGTCCGGCTACATGGCGCGGGATCTGGCATCCAGGTACCCCTTCACGACCAGCGAGGCCGCCGGCGCGGTGCCGCGAGAGGTCGTCGACGCCGACCTGGCGGAGGTCGCGCAGCGCGGTTACGTGGTGATCGAGGGGCTGCTCTCGGCCAGCGAACTGGACGCCATCCGCGCCGCCGTCGAGCCGCTGCTTGCGCACGCGGGCCGCAACGACTTCGAGGGCCTGCAGACGCAGCGTGTCTACGCGGTGCTCGCCAAGACGCGGGCGCTGGACCGGCTGGTAGATCACCCGCGCATCCTCGCGCTGCTCGACCGCATGTTCCTGCCGAACTACCTGTTGTCCCAGTTGCAGGTGATCAACATCCTGCCCGGCGAGAGCGCGCAGGCGCTGCACACCGACGACGCGTTCTACCCGCTGCCGCGACCGCGGCCCCCGCTGGGCGCCGCAACCGTCTGGGCGATCGACGAGTTCACGGCGGACAACGGCGCCACGTCGATCGTGCCGGGCTCGCACACCTGGGGCGACGACCGTATCCCCTCGGAGGGCGAGGC
Source organism: Gammaproteobacteria bacterium (assembly GCA_030428835.1). Lineage (GTDB taxonomy): Bacteria > Pseudomonadota > Gammaproteobacteria > Pseudomonadales > Halieaceae > Marimicrobium. The sequence goes on from JAUIEP010000041.1 coordinate 7,323, forward strand.
GGTACCGGCGGTCATGCCCGCGGGATCGGTGGTTTTCTATCCCGGCACCTTCTGGCACGGCGGCGGCGCGAACCGGAGCGACAACGCGCGGCTGGCGATTACCTGCCAGTATTGCGAGCCGTGGGTGCGCACGCAGGAGAACTACTTCCTCGGCACGCCGCTGGAGGTGGTGGCGGAAGTCTCGGAAGACATCCGCCGCCTGCTCGGCTACTCCATTCACCCGCCGTTCATCGGTATGGTGAACGGCATGCATCCCAAGCGCCTGCTGGAGGGCCTGCAACCGTCGTGAGCCAGTCCGCGGTAAAAGAAGATCGCAAGGGCACCCGCGCGCATATCCTGCAGGCGGCGCGCGAGGAACTCGTCGCGGGCAACGGCGACCTCGAGGTGGCGAAGGTGGCCACGCGCGCCGGCGTGTCGGCCGGTCTCACCTATTACCACTTCGCCAACAAGTCCGGCCTGCTCAACGCGATTGTCAGTGACTACCACGCGACGATGGACGACAACCTGCTCGCGGTGCCGTTCGAGGGTGCAACCTGGGCCGAGCGCGAGAAGGCCCGCGTCTACGCCATGGTGGAGTTTTTCTACCGGGACCCGGTCGCCATTCTCATCGCCACACGCCTGCGCACCGACCCCACCTTCGCGCTCGAGGAGGCCGAGCGCAACCAACGCACGAACCAGATGGGAGCGCGCAACGTCGCCCAGGCCCAGCGCGACGGCGAGATCGATCCCGCGCGCGACCCCCTGTTGCTCGTCTCCATGATCCTCGCCGGTGTCACCGAGGGCGTGCGCACGGCGCTCAGTGCCGAGCCGCCCATGCCGCTGGCGGCCGCGCAGGCCGAAATCTGGACTTTCGTCGCGCTGGCGGCGGGTGTGCCGGTCGCATGAATATCGATCCCCTGGGCTCGGATGCCCCGGCGATCGTCTACATCGACGTCAAGAGTCCCTACGCCTACCTGGCCGTGGCGCCGACGCGCGAACTGGAGCGCGAGCTCGGCGTGCGGTTCGACTGGCGGCCCTTCGTGCTGGATATCCCGAGTTACCTCGGCACCGCGCGCCTGGGTAAGGACGGCGAGGTGGTCGAGGACAACCGCAGCGCGGAGCAGTGGTCCGGCGTGAAGTACGCGTACTATGACTGCCGGCGCTACGCGCGACTGCGCGGTCTCACGATCCGCGGCACCGAGAAGATCTGGGACACCAACCTCGTCGCCACCGCCATGCTCTGGGCGCGGCGGCACGGTTACGCCGCCGTGCAGCGCTTTCTCGACGCCGTCCTCCCGCCGTTCTGGGTGCGCGAGCTGGACGTGGAGAGCGAGGGCGTCCTCGCCTCGGCGCTCGACGCGATAGATCTGGACGGCGCGGCGTTTATCGGGTGGGCGCACGATGCGGGCCTGGCGCAGAACGCGCGGTTTCAGGCCGACGCGTTTGCCGCGGGTATCTTCGGTGTGCCCACCTATGTGGTGGGCGAGGAGCGTTACTTCGGCCGTGAGCACCTGCCCCGCGTGCGCTGGCAGCTGCAGGGCGGGGAGGGCGCTGCGCCCGATATCGCGAACACGCTGCCCGCGGCCGTTCCCGGGCAACCCGCGCCACCCGCTACACTGACCGTGGGTGTCGATGCCACGCTGGACAGCGCGCTGGGTCTCCCGCGACTGCTGGAACTGCTGCAGGGTTACCGGGGCCGGGTGAACTGGGTGCGAGTCGCGCCGAGGAAGCCGCCGGCGCTGCCGCCGGAAGGCGACGTCTCGCGCGCCGCCATGCACAAGCGCTGGCGCGTGCGGAACCAGGCCGCGAACACGCGGCGCTATGCCCCGCAGGCGACTTCCTTGCAGGACGCTACGGCCATGATCGCGAAGACCCTTGCAGAACACGGCATCAGGCTCGCCGACAGCGGGCCGGACCAGGTGGTACACGCGGCCATGCCCGGCATCGTTGTACTGGCGGAGGACGAACTTTTTATCGGTCGCCAGCACCTGCCGCTGCTGGCCGCGCGCCTCGGCGTGGCGTTCGAACAGTAGGGCCCGCCGCCTGTGGAACTCACCTCTGAACGGTTGTCGTTGGCGCCCATGGGGCTGGGCGACCTCGAGTTTTTCCATGCGACGAACAACGAGCCCTTCGTCCGGCGCTACCTGTGGGACGATGCGGCTGTGCCGCGCGAGGTTTCGGCGAGCATTGTCGAGGGCGTCGCGGCGGCTTTCGCCGAAGACGGCTGGGGCTTGTGGAAGATAATTACCCGGGACGCCGGCGCGGCTATCGGTTATGTCGGGCTCTGGACCTTCTTCGACGAGCCGCAGCCGCAGCTGCTGTATGCGCTGCGCGAGGATTGCACCGGGCGGGGCTACGCGACCGAGGCGTCTGCACAGGTTCTCGATCACGCATTCAACACATTGTCTTTTGCGTACCTGGACGCGTCCATGGATGTGGCCAACGCCAGCTCCGCCCGGGTATGCGAGCGCCTCGGTTTCGGCTTCCTGGGCGAGCGGGATATAGACGGCAAGCCCACGCGGTTCTATCGTATGCACTCCAACGAGTGGGGAGGTGCCCGTGCCAACCGTCGCTAAACTGCTGATGACCGTCGCCATCGCGGTCTACACGTTCATCCCGCCGCTCGCCGACCTCTTTATCCTCAGCGTGGCGCTGCTCGTGCTCCTCGCCGGCTGGGTGCTGCACAGGCGGTCAGCCGCGTGATACTCGAGCAGGCGGTGCTGGATGTCGTGAGCGGCCTGGAGCGTGAATTCGAGGATGCCTTCACAAAAGCCCAGGGCATCATCGCCGGCATGCCGGGCTATCTTTCGCACTCGTTGAGCGCCTGTATCGAACGTCCCGGCCGCTACCTCCTGCTGGTTGAGTGGGAGTCGCTGGAAGACCACACGGTGGGCTTTCGCGGATCGCCGCAGTACCAGGAGTGGCGCGCACTGCTGCACCATTTCTACGACCCGTTTCCCGAGGTTGAACACTATCGGGCGGTATGCGAAGGGGTCGCCGCGCGCGACTGAAGCGAGGAGCGACCATGGACCTGCCACCGGAAGTCATCGCCCAGATACAGGCGAAACGCAAGATCGAGGCCATCAAGCTGCTGCGCGAGGCCCGGGGTATCAGCCTGAAAGATGCGAAGGAGGCGGTGGACGCCTACATCCGGCGCGAGAGGCTCGAAAGTCGCAAGAATCCAAAGAGTCGCAACAGCCGCGAAACGGTGCCGCGCGCGGACACACTCTCCCGCACGGAGCAAGCCTCCCGCCCGGAAACGGCGTCCCGCGCGAGCAAACGGGAGGGCCAACACCGCCTGTTCCTGCTCGCGCTGGCCATCGTCGTCGGCTACGTGGCTTACCGGGTCCTCGCCTGAACTGTGGGAATGAGGCGCTCACGTTGCCGGACATGATCGTCAGGCTCTACGCGCTTCCGCCCCTGTCCGATGCCCTGCAGGGCGTGGCGGGGCGGGGCATCGAGGTCCGCCGGCCGCGTCCCGGTGAGCACGACGCACTGGTCGCGTGGGTGAACGCGATCTTCCCGACCTGGGTGGCGGAGTTGCGCACTGCCCTGGCCGCCAGCCCGCCGACCTGCTACGCGGCCTTCGACGGCGCCACGCCGGTGGGCTTCGCCGCCTTCGACGCCACCTGCGCCAATTTCTTCGGCCCCATGGGCGTTGACCCGGCGCGTCGTCGTGCGGGCATCGGGCGGGCGCTGCTGTTGTCCGCGCTGCACGCGCAGCGGGAGCAGGGTTACGCGTATGCCATTATCGGTGGCGTCGGCCCGGCGCAGTACTATGAACAGCAGGTCGCCGCACAGCTTATCGACGGTTCCACGCCCGGCATTTACGCCGCGGGAGGCGCCGAATGAAGAAAGTCTTTACGCACCAGAATCCGCTGATCGTCGGCAATGCCCGCAACCTGCTGGAGGAGCGGGGCATCGCGGCTGAATTGCGCAATGAGTTCGCGTCCAGCGCGATGGGGGAGACCGCGCCGCTGGAGACATGGCCCGAGTTGTGGGTGGGTGACGCGGATTACGAGCGCGCCCGCGAACTGCTGGATACCGCCCTGGTGGAGCGCGGCTCGGCGGACTGGACCTGCGGCCGCTGCGGCGAGGCGAACGGCGCGGCATTCGAGCTCTGCTGGCAGTGCGGCGCGCCGGCGCCCGGCGCGTGAACCGGGGCACCGTTCTCGGGTATCCTTTCGCGGTGCAACCCGCCGCCGTCAACGCAACGAGGTACTCGCCGTGTTCGCCGTGATCTTCCGCGCCGACATCAACGAGGTGGATGCCGACTACGAGGCCACCGCGGCGAATCTGCGCGAGCTTGCCATGTCGCAGTACGGCTGTGTGGATTTCGTCAGCCACTCCGACGGCAGGAGCGAGATCGCCGTCTCCTACTGGCAGAGCGAGGCTGCCATCAAGGCGTGGCGCGCCGACCCGGTACATCGCGCGGCGCAGGAGCGGGGTAAAGAACAGTGGTATACCCGCTACAGTGTTGAAGTGGTGCGCGTGGAGCGTGCCTACACCAGCGACGAATGAGGCGGGCTCGCACCGAACCCGCATAGCAATAGCGGCCCCAGCGGCCCCCGGATACAAGGAAACAGCAGTGAGCGTATTCAGCGACTACCAGGACTACGACGGGCTCGGCCTGGCCGAACTCGTGCGCAGGGGCGAGGTCACGCCCGCGGAACTGCTCGAGGCCGCCATCGCCCGAGCCGAGGCGGTAAACGGTGAGATCAACGCCATCGTGATCGAGCAGTACGACGACGCGCGCAAGACGGCGGCCGAGGGCCTGCCCGACGGGCCGTTCAGCGGCGTGCCGTTCCTCCTGAAGAATCTCGACGTGGGCCAGGCGGGCACGCGCACCACGTCCGGCAGCCGCGCGTTCGAGGACTACATCGCGCCACACGATTCCACGCTGGTCGCGCGTTTCAAGGCGGCCGGCTTCAATATATTCGGCAAGACCAACTCACCCGAGTTCGGCGTGCAACCCATCACGGAGCCGGAATTGCACGGTCCCTCGCGCAATCCCTGGAATACCGGGCGCACGACCGGCGGTTCCAGCGGCGGCTCCGGCGCCGCGGTCGCCGCGGGCATCCTGCCGGTTGCGCACGCCTCCGACGGCGGCGGCTCCATCCGCATACCGGCGTCCTGCAACGGGCTGGTCGGACTCAAGCCCACGCGCGGCGTGAACCCCATGGGTCCCGACATGGGTGAGGCCTGGGGCGGGCAGGTCGTCAACCACGTGGTGAGCCGCAGCGTGCGCGACACCGCCGCGGTGCTGGATGCAACGCTCGGGCCGGAGCCCGGCAATGCCTACTGCGGGCCGCATTTCGAGGGCAGCCTGCTGGATGAAGTGGGCAGGGAGCCCGGCAAGCTGCGCATCGCCGTGGGCATGCAGAAGTGGAGCGACGGTGACTACCGGCCGGAGGTCGTTGCCGGCCTGGAGGCAACGGTGCAACTGCTGGAGGGTCTTGGCCACACGGTGGAAGAGGCGCGCCCGAACCTCGACTTCGCCGAGCTGACCAGCGCGTCCTCGGTCATCGCGGCCGTGAGTACGTCGCTCCTGTGTGAGTTGCGCGCCGAGGAACTGGGCGTCACGGTCGACGAGCTGCCGCTGGAAGACGGCACGCGGCTCCTGCTGCTGTTGAGCACGCTCGCCTCACCCACGGACTACCCGCGCGCGGTGCGCAGCAATCACCTGGCCGGGTTCGAGATGGCGCGCTTCCACGAACAGTACGACGTGCTGCTGCTGCCCACAATGGCCAGTGAGCCCGTACCGATCGGCTACCTGAAAGACGCCGACGAGAACGACCTGCTGGAACGCCTGTCTGGTTTCATGGGCGAGACGATGCTCTGCAACCAGACCGGCCAGCCCGCGATCTCCCTGCCGCTACACTGGAGTGACAACGGACTGCCGGTGGGCATGATGTTCTCCGCCGCGTTCGGTGGGGAGCCGCTGTTGTTGCGCCTCGCGGGGCAGCTCGAGCAGGCGCAGCCTTGGTGGGACAGGCGCCCGCCGCTGGGTGTGTGAGTGCTCTGCGCAGTTCCGGGACCGCCGCGTTGGGCGGTCCGCAATCACACTGTGGGGTCGAATTTATTCGACCTCGGGCCTGGATTTTGCGCGCTTTGCTAAATTTGAGGCCCCTTTCGTTAGATGGCCCGGAACCACTGTAGGGTCGAATTCATTCGACCTGGCACCCGGCTCTCAATACCCACAGGGGTTCGCATTGAGAAATCTGTCCCAGGTCGAATGAATTCGACCCTACAGGTACGGGATTCGTCCTTGGCGGGCGAATGAATTCGATCCCGCAGGTCTGGGATTCGCCATCGCCGGTCGAATGAATCCGACCCCACAGGGATGGGATTCGTCCTTGGCGGGCGAATGAATTCGATCCCGCAGATCTGGGATTCGCCATCGCCGGTCGAATGAATTCGACCCCACAGGGATGGGATTCGTCCTTGGCGGTCGAATGAATTCGACCCCACAGGGATGGGATTTGGCTTCGGAGGTCGAATGAATTCGACCCCACAGGGTTTTGGGCCCTCCGTTGAATATCGAATGGATTCGTCTCCACAGTTGCGCGGGGTGTCGAAGAATGTTCCCGGCGGTTCAGTTTCGCGCTTTACAACTTTACGGCGCGTCGCTTAGAGTCGCGCGGCAAACAGTGAGCGACGGATTGGTGTTTTGTATTTCGAAGATGTAACCCTCGACCGGGAAGTGACCTTCGACGGGGTCTACCACGTGACCGAGGAAGAAATTATCGAAGTGGGGAACCGCTGGGATCCGCAGCCGTTTCACATCGACCCGGTCGCGGCGAAGGACTCCATCTTCGGCGGGCTGGTGGCGTCTTCGGCCCACGTGTTCGCCATCTGGGTGTCCATGGGCAACGACGACATCGACAAGGACAAGGCGATCAAGTCGGTCAGTGCCCTGGGCTTCAACAACCTGCAGTGGCACGCGCCGATCCGCCCCGGGGATACCATCAGGAGTTCGTTCACGATTACCGAGGCGCGCGCGTCGAAGTCGCGCCCTGAACTCGGCGTCGTGAAGAGCGACAACCGCATGTTCAACCAGCACAACGAGACGGTGTTCACCCTCGAGTGCGCCTTCCTGGTGCCGAAGCGGCCTGTCGGCCCTTGAGCCAGCGGTAATCCGGTTCGCGCCGCGCGCCCTCAGCGCGGGTCGGCGGCGAATACCTCGCCCGGCCAGCCCGGCAGGGCGGAAAAGCCGATGAGCACCATCTTGCCGCGACCAGCGCCGCGCGCCCTCAGGGGGTGACGACGGCAAATACCTCGTCCGGCCGGTCGAGCAGGCCGAAGAAGCCGATCAGATCCATCTTGCTGCCCTCGACCGATACGTCGTCGGAGAACAGTGTGTCGCGCAGGCCGGCGTCGCCGGTGAGCAGGGCGATGAACAGCGCGTGCGTGATGCGGATGGTGGCGTTGGCGGGGCGTCGCGGTGCCCCGGTGCGGTGGTGCAGCACGGCGTTCTCCACCTCAAGGACATGCGTCTCACCGATGTCGGTGAAGTCGATGGCGATGACGTAGTCCTCGCCCTCCGCCTTCCCGGCGTCGAGCATGGCGCCCATCAGGTAGAAGAACTGCTCCAGCGGCGTTTCCTTCAGCATGTCGGCCGCGCGGGCGATCCCCACGCCGGCCTCGGGCACGCCATGGCGCAGTTCCAGCGCGCCGGTCAGGTACACGTCGCGCCAGGGACCGGACTCGGCCTGGTAGCCGAGCTGGTCGTAGGTCGCGGCGAGCAGTTCCTTCGCGTCGTCGTTGTCCGGCTCGGCGAACACGAGGTGGTTGAGCACTTCCGCCACCCAGCGGTAGTCGCCGTCCTCGAAGTCCTCCTGCGCCCTCTCCAGCACCTCGTCCGCCCCGCCCATGCGCTCGATGTAGCGCACGGCGGCCTCTTGCGGCGGCAGCGGGTCGAGATTGGCGGGGTTGCCGTCGTACCAGCCGAAGTACCCCTGGTACACCGCCTTGGCGTTGTGCTTGAGGGTGCCGTAGTACCCGCGGTTGGGGAAGCTCGTGCGCAGTGCCTCGGGAAGTTCGAGCATTTCCGCGATCTCGCGCGGCGTGTGGCCCCTGGAGGCCAGGCGCAGTGTCTGGTCGTGGATGAACTTGTAGCCGTCGCGCTGCTTCTTCAGGAAGTCGATGATGTCCTCGTTGCCCCACAGCGGCCAGTGGTGGCTGGCGAAGTACACTTCGGCGTCACTGAACATGTCGATCGCCTCGTCGATGTAATGGCTCCAGCGCAGCGCGTCGCGGACCTTGGCGCCGCGCAGGGTGTACAGGTTGTGCATGTTGCGCGACACCACCTCCGCGCCGCAGAACGCCTTGAGTTCCGGCAGGTAGAACGTCAGTTCCGCCGGCGCCTCCGATCCCGGGGCGTTCTGGAAGATGAACTCGAGGCCGTCGATGGTGACGCTGTCGCCCGTGGTGTTCACGATCGACGTCGGCGCGAGGATGCCGGGGCTGCCGAGGGAGGGACTCTTGCCGAGGCCCGAGCCCACGTGGCCGCGGGGCGACTTTTCCAGGTTGGTGCCGTACATGAACATGGAGCGGCGGCTCATGGTGACGCCGGCGATCACGTTCTCGCTGGTGGATTCCTCCATGAAGCCCTCGGGCGCAATGATTTCCACGCGCTCGCGCTCCTCGTCGGTCAGCAGGCCCAGGACGCCGCCGAAGTGGTCGATGTGGGAGTGGGTGAAGATCACGGCCGAGATCGGCTTCTGTCCCAGGTGTTCCCGGGCGAAGGCGACGGCGGCCGCGGCGGTTTCGCGCGCGGTCAGCGGGTCCACGACTATCCAGCCGGTATCGCCCTCGATGATGGTCATGTTGGCGAGGTCGAAGCCGCGAACCTGGTAGATGCCCTCGGTGACCTTGAACAGTCCGTGGATGTTGTTGAGGCTGGCCTGCCGCCACAGGCTGGGGTTCACGGTGTCAGGGGCCTCGCCCTGGATAAAAGCGTAGTCGGGCATGCTCCACACCGGGGCGCCGTCGTCGCCGGGGATCACGAGCGCCCCGGGCGCGGCGACCAGGCCGCGTGTGGCGTCCTCGAAGTCGCGCTGGTCGTCCAGCGGCAGGGAGGATTTAACGGCGGCGTTGGCGACGCGCGTTGCATCGGTGGCGGGGGTATTGCCCTGCGCGCCTCTACTGTCGTCACCGCCGCAGGCGGACAGCGTGAATGAGACAACAGCGAACAGGCAGATGGGCCGGATAGCGGATGGGATCACAGGTAGCCTCTTCTTATAGCGGGTTATAGCGCGAGAAACGGGCTGCTGCGGGCAGCGTGGATAGACCGTAACAGGTCACCGGACTGGCCTCAATATGTCGATGCGCTATGATCAGGTAACCCATCAGCCAGCCCGTCGCGCCCCTGCCCGGAGACCTCCGCCGTGAATAAAGTGTTCGTCCTCCTCATGGTCATGGTCGGCGTCATCAACTTCCTGCCGGTACTCGGGGTGCTCTCGGCCGAGCGCATCGCCGGGGCCTACGACGTCGAGATCGCGGGTAAGGACATGGAGATCCTCCTGCGCCACCGGGCGCTGCTGTTCGGTATCGTGGGCGGCTTCGTGTTCTACTCGTTGTACAACCCCGCCATGCAGGGTGCGGCCCTTACCCTGGCGGGTATTTCCATGCTGGGGTTCCTCGTTATTCTCTTCAGCGTGGGTGGACACAACGCGGCGCTGAACCGCATCATGCTCGCCGACGTCGTGGGCATCGCCTGCCTCGCCGGGGCCGTCGCCATCAAGTACTTCGCAGCCGCAGGAGGCAACGCCTAATGGATGATTTCACCGCGAGCAGCACCGCGCTCGTCACCTGCAGGATGCGCGCCGTGCACGGGCGACTCGACGCCGCGCCGATTATCGACGACCCCTGGGGCGACACGCTGGTGCCCGTGGAGGTGCTGCGCGTACTGCTGGAAAAAATGGCGCCGGAGCGACTCGCCATCGCCGGCGAACTCTCCGACGCGGAAATCGCCGCGGCCGCCGACCGCTTCGTGCGCGATTTCGGTCCCTACGGCAATGTCATCCTGCGCACGCGCTTCAACGAGGACGCGCTCGCGGCCGCCGTGGCCCGCGGTGTGCGCCAGTACGTGATCATCGGCGCCGGGTTCGACTCGTTCATCCTGCGCCAGCCCGGGTGGGCGGCCGACCTCGCGATCATCGAGCTCGACCACCCGGCGAGCCAGGCGCTCAAGCGCCAGCGCCTCGAGGAGTGCGGCATCGCCGTGCCCGCCAACGCGCACTTCACCCCGGCGGACCTCGGCAAGACCAGCGTGCGCGAGGCGCTGTCGAACTCGGTGTTCAACCCGGCGGAGCCCGCCTTCTTCGCCTGGCTCGGCGTGACCATGTACCTCACGCGCGAGCAGAACCTCGGCACCCTGCGCAGCGTGGCCGAGGTGAGCGCGCCCGGCAGTGAGATCGTGTTCAGCTACATGCACCAGGCGGTGTTCGACTCCGCGGGTGCGGGCGTGGAGCGTTACGATGAACTGGAATCGGGCGTGCGCGCGGTCGGGGAGCCGCTGGTTTCGGGCTTCGACCCCGCTACCCTGGAGGATGACCTCGCGAGCGTGGGCCTGCAATTGCTGGAGGGGTGTACCGACGCCGACCTGGAACGGCGCTACGATGCCGACGGCGTGAACAAGCTGCAGGGCTTCGAGATATCGCTCATCGCGCGGGCCGGACCTGCCGGCGCACCGTGAGCATCCGCCCGGAGCGGGCGGCGGACCACGCGGCCGTCCACGCCCTTGTGAGCGCGGCCTTCGAACAGCCGGCCGAGGCGGACCTCGTGGCCGCCCTGCGCGAGCAGGCCAGCCCGATCATATCGCTGGTCTGTGTCGAGGGCGATGAAGTACTCGGCCATATTCTTTTCTCGCCTGTGAGCCTCGACGGTCACCCGGACCTGAAGGTCATGGGCCTGGCGCCGATGGCCGTCACGCCACGGCGCCAGAACGGCGGCATTGGCGCCCAACTCGTGCGCGCCGGACTCGATGCGTGCCGCGAACTCGGCGTTGCGGCCTGCGTGGTGCTCGGCCACCCGCAGTACTACCCGCGTTTCGGTTTCCGGCCGTCGGTGGAGTTCGGTATCGACTCCGTGTACACGGTGCCGCCGGAGGTGTTCATGGCGCAGGAACTGCTGCCCGGCGTACTGGCCGGGCGCTCCGGTCGCGCGCACTACCACCCGGCCTTTGCGGGGGTGTAGCAAGGTGCGGGCAAGTGTAGGAAGAGAGCCATGAAGATCACGTTGTTCGGCGCCACCGGCGACCTCGGCCAGGCGCTGCTCGAGCAGGCGCTGGCGGCGGGCCACGATGTCACCGTACTGGTGCGCAACCCCGGCCGGTTGCGCGCGGGACAGCGCGAGCGCGTCACGCTGGTGGAGGGTGACGGGCTCGTGGCGGAGGATGTACGCCGCGCGTTGCCGGAGGGCACGCAGGCCGTCCTCTTCGCGGTGGGCGTGGATGAAAAAACTTCACCGAGAGATCTGTGCACCGACGTCACCCGGCACATCATCGCCACCATGCGCGAGCGCGGCCTGTCGCGTTTTATCTGGTGCGGCGGCGGCAGCAACTTCCGTCCCGAGGATGACATTACATTCGGCGCGCGCTTCGTGCGCTGGTTCTCCGAGCACTTCCTGAACCATCGCCACACCGACAAGGAACACCAGCTCGACCTGCTGGACGACGCCACGGACATCGAGTGGTACGGCATCCGCCCGCTGCAGATGATCGCGGGGCCGCGGCGGGAGCAGTACCGCCTCGGGTTTGACCGGTACAGCGGCTTCTCCAGAATTACCTTCGCCGACTGTGCCCACGCCATGCTGGGCATGCTGGAAGACGACACGTGGCGGCACAAGGCGCCGATCGTGCAGTACTGAGCCCGCGTATTCGCCGTCGGAATAACCGCTATGCGTTGCGCCCGCGCGCACTCCCTTCATAGAATGGTCGTGCGGCACCATCGTGCCGCGCAAGACGAGGACGCAGTATGAAGCCCGCGGTAAAACCACTTGACGAAGATGCGGAGTACTTCTTTGCCGAGGGCTGTTTCATCGTGGAGTCCTCCAACTCGCCGGAAGACCCGGCGCTGTCGGTGGCCCGCGCCCGCGTGGAGGCCGGACGCACCACGCGCTGGCATTACCTTGAAGGTATCACCGAGCGCTATGTGATACTGGCGGGGGAGGGGGATGTGGAGGTCGGTGACCTGCCCGGTACGCGGGTGCGCCCGGGCGACGTGGTCATCATTCCGCCGGGCGAACGGCAGCGCATTCACAACCCGGGCGACGGTGATCTGGTGTTTCTCGCCCTGTGTACGCCGCGCTTCATCGAGAGCGCGTACGTGGATGCAGAGAGTTAGTGGGTAAACCAGGGAGCAGACCATGGCCGAGTTTTTTGACCGGCTCGACGCCAAACTGATCGAGTTTATCGAGCAGCAGCATATCTACTTCATCGGCACGGCCGGCGCCGACGGTCACGTGAACGTGTCGCCGAAGGGTATGGACAGCCTGCGCGTACTGGATGCGAACACCGTGGCCTGGCTCAACCTGACGGGCAGCGGCAACGAGACGGCGGCGCATGTGCTGGAGAACGGCCGCATGACCATCATGTTCTGCTCCTTCGACAAGCAGCCCCTCATCCTGCGCCTGTACGGCAAGGCGCGCGCCATGCACCAGCGCGATGCCGGGTGGGATGAACTGCTTGCGCAGTTTCCTGCCTACACGGGTGCGCGGAATATCTTCACGCTGGACATGGAGATGGCGCAGACCTCCTGTGGTTACGCGGTCCCGCTGTACGAGCTGCAGGGCGAGCGCCACACGCTGACCAAGTGGGCGGACAACAAGGGCCGCGACGGCATCGAGGAGTACTGGCGCGAGAAAAACCAGGCCAGTATCGACGGCAAGGAAACAGGTATTTTCTAGCCCATGTTGAACGGCTGGAAGATGGGTAACAGCGTGCTGGGTGTGGACCTCGCCCTGCGCGAGTTCGCCCTGGAAGACGCCGGCCGCGTGCGTGAGCTGGTGGACGACCCGGCGGTGTCGCGCTGGACGAGCAACATCCCCCATCCCTACACACGGCAGGACGCCGTTGACTGGATTACCCAGACGGCGCGGGACCCCGAGAAGCATCCCTTCGCCGTGGTGGCGGGCGAGGAGATCGTCGCCTGCGTCAGCTACTGGCCGGACGGCGACGACATCGAGGTCGGCTACTGGGTCGGCCGCGATTACTGGGGGCAGGGAGTGTGCACGCGCGGGTTGCAACTGATGCTGGCGCGCCCCGACTTTCCGCGCGACCGCCGCGTCATCGCGCGGGTCATGGTGGGTAACGAGCGTTCGGAGCGCGTGCTGCAAAAATGCGGCTTCGAATTCAGTGCCGACTGCCGCTGCCCCCAGGGCGACAAACTGGTGGACGCGCGTTTCTTCGTCCGTACGGGCACCTGACCCTGTGGGGTCGAATTCATTCGACCCTGTCGCCTTCTCTGCGCAGTGCGGGCACCTGACCCTGTCGCCGTCTCTGCGTCCGTAGGGCCGAATTTATTCGGCGCGTAACCTCTGTCTCGATACCAACCGGTGTTCCAACTGAGGGCCGGATTCCAGGTCGAATAAATTCGACCCTACAGGGAAAGGGTTTGTGCTTCCACCAAGTCTCTGCACCCGTAGGGCCGAATTTATTCGGCGCGTAACCTCTGTCTCGATACCAACCGGTGTTCCAATTGAGGGCCGGATTCCAGGTCGAATAAATTCGACCCCACAGGGGCAAGGGTTTGTGCTTCCACCAAGTCTCTGCACCCGTAGGGCCGAATTTATTCGGCGCGTAACCTCCCTCTCGATACCAACCGGTGTTCCAATTGAGGGCCGGATTCCAGGTCGAATAAATTCGACCCCACAGGGGCAAGGGTTTGTGCTTCCATCAGGTGCATTCGACCTCGCAGGAGGTTTGCGCTACCGTGCGCTGTAACTGCCCACTCAGGCTGAACCGGAGCGCCCATGGCCGAAATCAAGTTCACCCCCGACGAGCGCGACGTGATCTGCCGCAAGGTGCAACTGTATTTCCGCGAGGAACTGGACCAGGAGATCGGCCAGTTCGACGCCGGCTTCCTGCTCGACTTCTTCGCCGAGGAGATCGGCCCCTACTTTTACAACCGCGGTCTCTACGACGCCCAGGCGATTCTCGAGAGCCGCATGGAACAGGTGGCGGAGGCGATCTACGAGATCGAGAAGCCGACCCAGTTCAGCCGCTGACGCTTCGACCGTGGCCGGCGCATCGGGAGAGACAGACCTCAGCAGGTTGCTCGACGGGCTCGCGCCCCGGTTGCGGGAGCAGGAATACGTTTTCTGTTGTGTCGCGGGGCCCGGGCAGGTTGATCCGGCCACGGCGCCGCTCGCCACGTTCCACGAGGAGGAGGGCACGACCCTCGTACTCGAGCGGGCCGCCGCGGATGCGGCGGGACTGCAGTACGGCCCCGTGCTGCGCTGCATCACCCTGCAGGTTCACTCCAGCCTGGCAGCGGTCGGCCTCACCGCCGCGGTATCCGGCGCGCTCGCCAACGCCGGCATCAGCGCCAACGTGATCGCCGCCTACCACCACGACCACGTGTTCGTGCCCACGGACCGCGCCGACGAGGCGCTGGCAATCCTCGAGTCGCTCGCTTGATCTGAACCCCTTGCCTAACGCCCGTCATTCCCGGTGTGCCGGACCACGCGCAAGCGGTGGTCCGCCATCGCGGAATCCAGCGACCCTGAAATCCCGCTCGATCTACCCAAGCCCCCATCCCCCTCAAGCAAACACCCCCTGCACATACCACCGACTCCCCAACCGATCCCGAAACACCCAGTAATACTCCCCCGCACCGCCCGCGGCGATGTAGTAGTCGCGGCTCACCGGGCTGCGCCACCAGTTGTCCTCGATGCGTTCGGGTCCGTACACGAGCTGCAGCGCGCCGTTCCAGTACAGCGTGCTGCCGTGCTGGCGCAGGCGGCGGGGCTCGGGCATGAGCCAGAAGGGGCGCTGGGCGCAGGGGCTGTCCCCCGGCGGCTCGCAGCCCGGGTGGTCGCTGCTCACCCGCACCGCCAGCTCCGGCAGGTGTTCGTCGCGGCAGCCCACCTGCCGGATGGCCTGCAGGCCGAGGCGGCCCTGCAACCTGTCGAGCAGGGCGGCCAGCGGCTCGCGCTGGCCGCGGGGGGCGAACAGGTCGATGTTGTCGAGCTCCCCCGCCGCGAGTTCGGTGCAGTGCAGGGCGATACCCTCCACGCTGGCCTCGAGCTGTAGCTGCTCGAAACGGATGCAGGTGAGGCGGTACCAGCTCTGCCAGTCGCTGTGGCTGCTGGCGGAGCGGACGACGACGTCGCGCAGCTTCGCATCGATGCCGATGAGCCGGAAGGTCACCTCGCCCGTGCGTAACTGCGTGTTGCGCAGGAAGCGGCACAGGGCCTGCAGCAGCGCCTGCACGGCGGGCAGCAACTCGCCGTTGGCCTTTACCTCATAGCCGAACCAGTACTCGTCGCAGAAGGTGGCGGGCGGTTCGTAGTGCGGGTGCAGGTCGTCGCGCCGGCCGAGCAACTGCGCGAGGAAGATGCCGAACGCCTCGCCGCAGCGCCGCGCCAGCGCGGTGGGCGGCAGGCCGAGGATGTCGCCGAGTGTGTGCAGTCCCGCCCGGCGCAGTGAGTCGACCGTGTTCCCGAAGCCGGGAGCGGCGTCGCCCAGCAGCGCCAGCGGCAGCGGCGCCAGGCGCTCCTCGAGGGGCCGCTCCGCGGCCAGCGCCGCCTCCTGCTCCGCGAAGGACATCAACCACGCCCCCTTCGGCGTGGCCGCGAGCCCGTAGCAGGCGCGATACCCGCGACTGGCCAGGCCCGAGCGCACTTCCGCCAGCAGCGGCGCCAGCCCGCGGTACATGCCCAGGCAACTGCCCACCTCCAGCAACAGGCAGTCCTCCCGCCAGGTGTGCAGGGCGGGGGTGATGCTGTACGCCCAGCAGCACAGGCGCTCGAGGCTGCGCGCCTCGGCGGCTGCGTCCCGCTCCAGCAACTGCACCGGCTCATCCGCCACCAGCGCCCGCACCGTGGCGGTACCCATGCCCGCACGCACCCCCAGTGCGGCGGCGCAGTCATTCGAGCGCACCACGCGCTGCGCGGCCAGCACCACCACGGGCCGCGACTCGTCGCGGCTCAGCGTCTCCAGCGGTAACTGCGCAAAGCGCAGGCACAGCCAGAGGTTCACCGCCCTCCCCCGATGGCGGTACCCGCGCCGCGCATGACATGCGCGCCACATGGGCCGGGGGAGGGCAGTTCCCCAATGCTAGCATTAATACTGTACATTTATACAGTATTGGTCAGGGTAGGGCAATTGTCCAATGCGGTCGGTGGTGTGTGTCGTGTTTCAGGCGGGGTGTGTTCCGGGGGCGATTGTCGGACGCAGGAGCATCCAGGCGGCCGCATCTGTTCAAGCGGTCGTTTCTGGCGGTAAGCTGGAACGTCCACTGAGCAAGATCCTCGAGCTCGCTCTGGCCCGGGGGCGGAGGAATAGCGGAATTCACTTTCTGGCGACATTGGTCATCTTCGGGATCACCTATTTCGGTATCGTCTTGCCTGTATTCCAGTTCGCAAGTAGAAGGTTTCGCGGCCGCAATTTTGCGATACGCCTGGGTACGCCCTGGAACTATGCCGACCCGGAACACCGCTGGGACGTGTTGCTGTCGTTCTTCTCGTTTGTGGTTGCACTGGGCGTCTCGTTGTTCATAGTGGATGTTTTCTTGCCCCTGGCGGACGCGCGGTCTTGAGCGACCTCATTCAACTGGCTTCAACCCCGTGTGGCTCGCTACCCGGACGCGGCGCGGTTGCGACGCGGATGTTCTGGCGTCTTGTTACCCTATGAGTCCCGATGGACTGTTTAAGGCAGGGCGCGACCATGCTGTACGCTGAACTACGCTACGACCAACACTACTCGGATATGCACGACCCGATTCTTGCGGTCGTGCAGGCGCGGTTCGACAACGTCGAACACGGGCACCAGGGGGATTCGTGGATCTGGATCCACCGCAATGGCCAGAAGGTGGCCATCGATACCTTTTCGTCGATGCTACACGAGGTCAAGGCCGACGCGGCTTCAGCGGAACTGGCTGCTGATGTGATCGAGGTCCTGTCCGTGCGCTTCGAGGTGCGTGTATTGCCCGAGCCGGAACTGGAGCCACATGAAGACGGCTGATGTTGCGCTCCGTTGCCCCGGCATTGCGTTGCAATTTGCGCACGGGGCGTACGCGATGATAAGCGCGGTTTCGAACAGCCCCGAGCAACATGCTTTCGACCCTGGGAGATTCTCACATGATTAAACTGGTCTTTTGTGTAAAGCGCCGCCAGGACATCCCGGCGGAAAAATTCTACGACTACTGGCTGAATCAACACGGCCCTCTGGTGAGGTCGAGGGCCGGCGAACTCAATGTGCGGCGCTATGTGCAGAGCCATACCACGGCGGTCGGGTTGGGCGAGGCCGTCTCCTCTGCGAGGGGCATGCAGCAGACGGCGTTCGACGGGATCGCCGAACTCTGGTGGGACGATCTCGAATCCATGCAGGCCGCGACCGCCTCCGAGGCGGGGATGGAGGCCAACGTACTGCTGCTTGAGGACGAGCGTGAGTTCATCGACCTCGAGGCCTCCACGATATTCTTCACCGAGGAGCATGAGGTAGTATCTCCGGACCAGGGATAGCGATGGGGGCGTTTGCCAGTGGCGCAGTTCAGGCGAACCGTTTGCCGGGCTACCCGCATATGAGCGTTGTGGCCAGAGCTTTCGTGGCGGTATTCGCGATAGCCGCGGCCGCCCTGTGGCTGCTGTCGCGCAGCCCGCAATACCAGCTCTTCGGTGAACTGGTCGATCGCGTCGAGACCGACGACAGGCTCATCGCGCTCACCTTCGACGACGGGCCGGCACGGGAGAACACGCCGCGCATTCTCGCGATGCTCGCTGCGCTCGATGTGAAAGCGACGTTCTATCTTGTGGGCGAGGCGATCAGCTACCACCCGGAAGAGGCCCGCGCGATTGTCGCGGCGGGTCACGAGGTCGGCAATCACTCCTACACGCACTCGCGCATGTTGCTGCGTTCACCGGGGTTCGTGGCGAGCGAGGTGGAGCGAACGTCCGCCCTCATTCGCGAGATCGGCTACACCGGCGCGATTCACTTCCGCCCGCCCTATGGCAAGAAGCTGTTCACGCTGCCCTACTACCTCTGGCGGCAGGACATCAAGACGATCACGTGGAGCGTGGCGCCCGAGAGCAACCTGCCGTCGCACGCGAGCCCCGAGGCTATCGCCGCCTACGTGCTGGAGCATGCCAGGCCCGGCGACATCGTGCTCCTGCACGTGATGTTCAAGGTGCGCGAGCACTCCCTGGCGGCCGTGCCGTTGATCGTGCAGGGCCTGCGCGAAAGCGGCTACCGGTTGGTCACGGTGTCGGAATTACTGGCCCACGGCGAGACCTGAGGGAGCGAACAGGGCGCGAATTTGCGTTATCCTCGGGGTCAGGTGCGCGACTGTGGAGGTAATACCGTGAAACATGTCCTGATTATTGCGCTTGCGCTGCTCGTGGCAGGCCCGGCGCTGGCGATCGAAGTGACGCGCGAGGACTGGATAGCGCGCCAGTCCACGTCCATCCCCACCGCCCTGTGCGTGCAGAGCCAGCGCTTTCGCGAGTGCTACCACGTGACCAAGGCGCAGTGCACCGAGGTCGTGAAAGCGGCTACCGAGACCTGCCTGGCCAAGCTCAAGCCGCGCCTGCCTGACGTGCTCGACAGCCGGGGTGATATCCGTTTCTGGGGCAGCGCGCTGGCCGCCTGCGCCGGCACCAGTTACGAGAACACCCTCGCCGACCGTCGCAAGCCGGGCAACTGGTGCGACGACCAGACGGGCTGGGAATAACCCCGGCTTGGCCAAACCGCCAGTCAACCCGTTTACCCGCTACCTTTTTGTCGGCTTTCTCGGCACCCTTGCCTTCGCGACCCTCGGGATAGCGCTCGACCTGCACAGCCTGCTGGACCTGCTGCTGTTACCCTTACTGCTCGGCTGCGGCCTGCTGGGTATCCTGTACACGGTCTGGGCGGTCCGGCTCGGCAGCATCGCCACGGTGGACAAGATGGGCAGGGTCCATCACTACTCGCGCAAGAAGGAGCCGATATTGTTTTACCTGCTGGTCGTGTTCTATCTTGGGCTGCTGCTCCCCTCGACGCTGTACTGCGCCTACCGCATGGTCACCAATTGAGTATGTTCGCCGCTGCCGTCCCGGCGCTCCGGGCCGATTTGGTCTATGCTCGGGACAGGGGTTGCGCCGTGTCACAGTGGCCGTTACCGGAATAAGGAAAACCATCCATGAAAAAGTTCCTCAAGGTCCTCGGCATAATCGTTGTTGTTATCGGCCTCATTATCGCGGCGGTCTTCTATTTCACCGCCGGGATGGTCGAGGTCGGCGACGAGTTTTTCGAGGCGGCGAGTAAAGGCGACTCGCAGCGCGCCTACGAGCAACTCGCGCAGGAGTTCGCCTCCGACATCACGCCCGAGGAGTTGCAGGCGTTCCTGGATAACATGCAGGTGGCCGACCTGGAGAGCGTCGACTGGGGCGAGCGCAGCTTCAGTGGCAGCCAGGGGGAGATCGCGGGCATGCTGAAGCTGAAGGGCGGCGGCAGCGTCCCGTTTTCCATGGATATGTTGAAGGAGGACGACGGCTGGAAGGTGTACACCATCCGCAAGACACCCTCCGGCATCCAGAGTACCCCCGCGTCGCGCGAAATCCCGGCGGAGGCCGAGATCATCCGGCTGGTCAACGAGACGACGGCCGCCTTTACCCAGTCGGTGTACGAGAAGAGCATGGCCAAGTTCTACGACCACATCTCCGTCCTGTGGCAGAACCAGACCACCGTGGAGGAGCTCGACGGCATTTTCGGCGGGCTGTATCCGATCGAGGATGATATGCGCGTACTGCTCAACTATTCCCCGGTGTTCACCTCCCCGCCGTCGATCAACGCCAATGGCGTTCTCCTGGTCGAGGGCCACTACCCGACCAAGCCCACGCAGGTGAACTTCACCCAGAAATACATCTTCGAGGGTGTCGGCTGGAAGGTGGTCGGCTACAGCTCGAACCTTGTAGAGGTGGGGGGTGGGGAGTAGTATGCGGCTGCGCGCCGCCGGCGCGACCGCCCCACTGGAACCCGGCTGAAAGACACGATGAGCGACCTGACCCAACCCGACCGCGCCCAACTGGAACGCTGGCTGTCACAGTCACACGTTGAGCACTACATCTGCTCCGAGTGCGAGGGCCTGCACGTGAATGCCATACAGGCGGCGGAGGGTGTGGTGAACAGCCGTATCTTCGTGCAGCAGGGGCGGGTGTTGTTCAGCACCGAGCTGGAAATCCGGCCGATGGCGGTGCTGCCGCTGGCGGCGGACCTCGGGCGCATGAACATGGATTTCCCCAGCCTCAAGATCTTCCTGGACGTGGTGGATGACGAAACCCCGCAACTGGTGGCGGCGACCCACCTGCTGACCGGTGTGGGCGTCAATCTCAAGCAGTTCTCCGAGTTCGTGGCCACCACGATCGACGGCGTGCGGCTGCTGGCGGAGGAGTGCCTGCAGCTTGATTACCTCTTCGCCGAGGCGGAACGGCCGCAGGTCAGCGGCAGTCGCTCGGTGCACTAGCCGGTGAGCGCCTTCGCGTCATGAGCGTACGCATTGCTAACGCCCATGACGTGAACGTGCTGGTCAGGTTGCGCACCGCACTGTGGCCGGATGGCGCGAGCAGCCACCGGTCAGAACTCAACAAGCATTTTACGGGCGAACACAGCCACATCGACCAGGTCCTGGTCTACGAAACCCCCGACGGCAACGCCGTGGGTTTCGTGGAGCTGCGCGTGC
The DNA here is from genome assembly GCA_030428835.1 of Gammaproteobacteria bacterium. GTDB lineage: Bacteria > Pseudomonadota > Gammaproteobacteria > Pseudomonadales > Halieaceae > Marimicrobium. Next base: position 28,181 of record JAUIEP010000041.1, read on the forward strand.
GCAATTACGCCGAGGGCAGCGAGGAGCACGCGGTGCCTTTTATGGAGGGTTGGTACGTGGAACCCGAGTACCGGCGCCAGGGCGTGGGCCGCGCGCTGATCAGGGCGGCGGAAGAGTGGGCGCGCGCCCGCGGCTTCGAGGAGCTGGCCAGCAACGCACTGCTGGATAACGCCGATTCACTCGCCGCCCATGAGGCGGTGGGGTTTGAGGAGGTGGAGCGGACGGTGAATTTTTTGAAGGAATTGTGAGTCCCGCACAGCGTCATCCCCGCGGCCACAGCGTCGTCCGCGCGGCCACAGCGTCATTCCCGCGGCCACAACGTCATCCCCGCGAAGGCGGGGATCCAGATGTGGGCTTGGCCAGTGCGTTCACTGGATCCCCGCCTTCGCGGGGATGACGATAGTTGGGGCGCGGGGATGACGATAGTTGGGGCGCGGGGATGACGATAGTTGGGGCGCGGGGATGACGATAGTTGGGGCGCGGGGATGATGATCGTTAGGGCTCGGGGAAGCATTGCCCATATTACGGCGCCCAGCGCACCGCCGCGTGCCGCCTGCGCATCGCGTAGGACGCCTCCCTGTCCTCCGGCCCCGCCCGCACCACTTCCGGCGGCAGGTGTTTCTCCAGGTCTTCCAGTTTCACCAGCGTGAACTCCAGCGGCATCAGCGCCTGCGCCTGCAACTGGCGGAACAGGATCATGCCCTCGGTGTGCCCGGCGGGGTCCAGCCAGTTGGCGAGGCCGGGGTCCTCGTGGGCGATGACGAAGCGCACGCGGCCGTCGGGGTCGGTTGCCACCTGGCTGTCGTTGTAGCTCGCCGTATGGCCGAGGTAGTCGATGGACTCCCACCAGTAGTTGCCTAGCTGCACGCTCCACATGGCGGCCGGCACCGGGTCCACCTCGATCAGCAGCGCCTCGTCTGCATCGACCTCGAACCAGCCTGGCCCATAGAAATTGGCGGCGAGCCCGCCCTCGGTCTGCTGCATCGCCACCTTGTTGGCCACGAAACGCACGAGCTGCTGCGAGCGCTCCTGCCACTGCGGCGCGCGCAGGTAGAACTGGCCGATGGTGTCGTCCAGCAATTTTGCGACGGTGGCGAGGGTCAGCGGCTCGGTGGACGCCTGCTCGTCCAGGCGCTCCAGGTAGTATGTGCCAGGCCGCTCCGCCTCCCAGTCGCGGTAGTACTCGCGTACCAGCAGGTCGGTGGAGCCGGGGTCCATTCTGAGCCAGTTACCGTTCCAGTCGGCGGGTTTCTCGCGCGAGATCAGCAGCTCGAAATTGCCGTCGGCGTCGGTTCGTAACTGGTCGCCGGTGATCTCATCGTAGGCCTCGTAGGGCACGACCTGCGTGGACAGTTGCACCGCGAACAGGCGTGCGCTGCCCACCCGCCCGTGCAGCCGGTAGGTGCCCGCGCTGTCGACCACGGCGCCGATGTATTTCGCGTCGGCGGCGTCCAGCCCCCACTTGTTGATGGTGGTGGCGCCCAGGCGCAGCAGGGCCGGCTCGCCGGTCTGCCTTGTGAGCATGGCTTTACTGGCGGCCTCCACTTGTTGCAGCAGGTAGCGCAGGGCCTCGGCCTTGTCGATCTCCGGATCGCGCGGGTAGGCGGCGAGTATCTGCTGCCCCGCGGTGCGCAGGTCGTCGGCGAACTTGCCCCACAGCGCGATGGGGTCGGTGGGATCGCCCACCGGGGTGCTCGCGCTGAACTTGCTGAAGTCGGGGCCTGGCGCGGTGGCGCGCCCGAGGCCGAAGCCCGCGGCGAGTAGCACGGCGCCCAGGGCGAGCAGGGTAGTGAGTCGCATGATGAGATCCTTGGTCGATGGGTCAGCCGCCGGTGTGGCGGCGGTGAGCGGCGGTGAAGATATCGAAGATGTCCTGGCCAAACAGGTAAAACGTTTTTTCGATGGCGGAGAACTGCCCCTGCAGGCAGACGCCCAGTGCAACCTCGGCGGCTTCAGCCAGCGGGTAGCCGTAGACACCGCAGGAGATGGCCGGCAGCGCCACGCTCCGGCAGTTGTGTTGCAGCGCCAGCGACAATGCGTTGCGATAGGCGGACGCGAGCAGGGCGGGGGGATCGGGGTCGATGCCGTAGCGCGGGCCGACCGTGTGTATCACGTAGTTCGCACTGAGCCTGCCCGCCGCGGTGATACGCGCCTCGCCGATGGGGCAGCGCACGCCCGCCACCTCCGGCATCGCGTGGCAGGCCTCCAGCAGCGCCGGCCCCGCCGCGCGGTGAATGGCACCGTCCACGCCGCCACCGCCGAGCATGGCCGTGTTGGCGGCATTGACGATGGCGTCGACCTCGGCGGTGGTGATATCGCCGGCGACGATGGTGACGCTCACGGCGTCACCCACCCCGCGCGGCGCGGTAGTCGAGGGCGGCCTGCAGCATCTCCATGGCGTCCGCCTCCTTGTCGAAGGCGGGAGCGCCCGCGGGCAGGGTCACCCAGGGCTGCTTGCGGCAGGTCCACATGTGCAGCTCCGGCTCCACGTCGGAGGTGTCATCCAGCAGCCCCGACTGCACCTTGGCCATGCCGGGCGTGGTATCGCCGAGGCCGTAGATGATATTGCCGCAGCCTGCGCAGCTATAGCGCGTGTTGGTGTTGCCGCTATCGGAGGTGCGGCTCCAGGCCGTGACTTCGCCAGACACGTCGAAAGACTCTTCCATGACCAGGAAGCCCATGCTGAACGCGCTGCCCGTGCGCTTCTGGCAGCTATGGCAGTGGCAGGCGTAATGCATGATCGGGTCGGCGGTGATGGTGAAGGTCACGCCGCCGCACTGGCAACCGCCGCTGGCCGGTAGTTTCATGTCAGTCGCCCACCACCACCTCGGCCTCCAGGTGCGTTTCGGCTGTCAGTGACGCGGTAACCAGGCAGGCCGATTCGGCTTTTTCCATCGCGCGCCGCGCCTTCTCAGGGTCGGTGCCCTCCGGTACGGCCAGCGTGGCGTGCACGGTGAAGGCGGTGAACTTCATGACGCGGTCCACCCTGTCCAGCGTGCCGGTGACATTGACCTCGAGGTCGTGCCACTCCACCTTCGAGGCCCGCGCCACGGCGCGGAAGGTGAGGATGAAGCAGTTGGCCACCGAGGCGGTGAGCATGTGCTCGGGCGACCACTGGTCGCCGGGACCGTCGAACTCGGCGGGCGGCGCGCTGTTGATGGTCGGCAGGTTTTCCGCCGATACGAGTATGCTGCCCTCGACGCCGCCCTCGGCGTCGACGCGGTAATGGTGGGGAAATTCGTGCATGGGTGACTGCTTTCCTTCGCTGAACAGGTGAGGAAAGTATAGGGCTTTGCGGCGCCGCGCGCCGCTGTTATGTGGCCGGTGCTGCGCGCTCAGTGGGCGTCAGGCCACCGGCGCACCCAGGTGAGGACTCGCGCCCGCGTCCTGCCACACCGGCAGTTCCCACAGTTGCGGCTGCTCCGGCACGTCTTCGCTGGCGGGCAGCGCCACGTCGATGCCCTGGTTGCCGCCGCGCTGCTTGAGGATGTGCACCTGGCGGTAGCGGCGCATCTGCAGGCGCAGGGCCGCGGGAGCGTGGTTGCGCCCGGCCTCATGCGGGCGGAACAGCACCGACAGGGTATCGCCGCCGGCGGCGGCGAGCTGCAGCTTGCGCAGTTCGCCGTAGCGGTACTCCTGCGCCCCCAGCCAGCTGAACACCGCGCTGCAGGTGCTGCTGCGCAGGGCCTGCTCGGTGGCCCACAACAGGTCGGCGCGGTTCTGCGGGTGCACCAGCAGCACCTGCTGCGTGTCGATGCCCCGCGCCGCCAGCAGCGGCGCGTAGGGAATGAAGGGCGGGGCGATGAACACCTGCCAGCGCCCCTGCTCGCTCAGCTGCTCCATGGCGGGCAGGAACAGCCCCATGGCGCCGAGGCCGGAGCTGTCACTGAGCACCTCGATCGTGCTGTCCAGCGGCCAGCCGCCCTGTTGCAGCTCCAGGTCGAGGCCCCTGTAACCCGTACCCAGCCCGCCGCCCGCGCGGTGGCTGGCGTGGTTGGCCGAGGCCCCGTGGCCGTCGAACACCTGGTGGCGCCCGCGCCAGGTGTCGCGGCGGTTGCAGACCTGTTCCAGTGCCTCGTTGGCGCCCTTGTCCATGCTCTTGCTTGTGCCCTTTGTCATACCTCTGGCTCCTGCTGTGGCGCTGCCCTTGGGTTGTGGGGGCAGTGTCCCAATATACTGGATATTTGTACAGTATTGGTGGGCGGGGTGCAAGTGCCTGGTTTTGTGAGTGGGGCGGCGCTGTGGTTCGCGGTCGGCGCTGTTGTGTTCCGGGGGGATTGGGCTAAGTTGTATGGGGTGTTAGTGAAAGGAGGTGTTGGGTGGTGAGGCAGTGCGTGAATCTTGGGTTTGGTGGTGGGATGTTATGTAGACTCGGCTATATAACTAGCTGTTATGTGTCCAACTTATGACTCTAGAGCAAGCACAAGGTTTGGTTTTAGAAGACTTAGAAAAGTATGAGGGGTCTAACGCTAGAGAGACTCCTGTAATTGATGAAGCAAGAACCATTACGCGATGGTGGGGCTGGGTAATCTACTATGAATCGAAAGCGTACCTGGAAACCCGCGACCCTATGCATTTGCTTTGTGGCAATAGTCAGTATCTGGTGAATCGATACACGGGCGATGTCATTAGGGTTGGTGGCAATCCTTTTTCAATAGAGCGCTGCATCGAAGAATATGAGTCAGGGCTTGAAATCGATACATAACAAGCCAAGACAGGCACGGTGTCTCGCCGCCTTGACCGTACCCCCAGATTCGAGCATGCCTGAATGTGGGAGATTGAACATATCATGCCGCCTCCTTGGCGAATACCGCGGGCGGTTTTTTGCCTAGTGAGCGATGCGGCCTGACATGGTTGTAGTGCT
>JAUIEP010000235.1 GCA_030428835.1 Gammaproteobacteria bacterium
GCGGGCGCGTAATTTATTACGCTAATCCTCGCCACTGATCTGGTTGAGGATGATGTTGAGTTCCGACATGACCCCCTCCACCGTATCCAGCCCCAGCAACTCGTACTTCAGCGACTCCTCCAGCGGTAGTAACTGCAGCAGGGTGTAAGCCACTTCCCAGGCGTTGTTGTAGTCCACCCGCAGTTTCATCCGCTCGATGTGCGGGTGCGTCTCCAGGCTGCGCAGCACGTCGAGCAGCGACAGCCAGGCCTCCGTCATGCGCACCGGCTCGACCGCCGGCTTGATCTCGACCTCACCCACCACGAGTCCGTCCTCGCGCGTGGTCGTGTCGTACAGGTCGAAGCGCTCGCCGCCCTCGATCGTGATGCCGAGCAGTCCGTTGGGCAACTGGTCGAAGTCCACGATGCGCGCGCAGGTTCCGTAGTCTCCCAACTCCGGTGACGCCCTGCCCTTCTGCGCCACCTCCGAGCCGCGCCGGATCCACACCACACCGAAGGGACTCGCATCCTTCATGCACCTGCCCACAAGGTCCACGTAGCGCGGCTCGAAAATCTGCAGGGGCACCCGGCCGAAGGGCAGGAGCACACTGCCGAGCGGGAACAGGGGCAATTCACTCATATCGGCAAACCCGAACCGGGCGAGGTGACCTGCTCCAGCACGAACAGCAGTTGCAGCGCCTGGTCCCGCGATTCGCCGCAGTGTTCCGGCAGCGCCTGGAAGCGCCCACACAGCGCGGGGCGCCGCGAGTCGTTGAAAAGTCCACAGCGCATCTGCTCATCGAGGTGCACGCAGGGAACGCCCGCGGGCTTGCCCGCCGGCATGCCGAAAAACGGTTGGGTGATGGACGGCGCGATACAGCAGGCGCCGCAGTGTGCGCGGCAGTCCATGCTAGACCTTGGCCTCCGGACCCATGGCGCGGAAGAGGATGATCAGGCGCGGCAGCAGGAGCAGCGCGCCGATCACGGCGGCGGCCATCGCGGCGACGGTCAGCAGCCCGAAGTAAATGCTCGGGTTGAAGTTGGAGATCGTAAGCATAGAGAAGCCGATGATCACCGTGATCGTGGTGTAGTAAAGCGCCCGGCCGATACTCTGGTGGCAGCGATACATCGTGGCCGTGTAGTCGCGGTCCTCGGGGAATTCGCGCATGAAGCGGTGCACGTAGTGGATGCAGTTGTCCACGCCGATGCCCAGCACGATCGCCGCTATCGTAATGGTCATGATGTCGAGCGGTATGCCGACCAGGCCCATGATGCCCAGCACCATGCCCGCCGCCAGCAGGTTGGGCGCCAGCGCGATGAGCGCCAGGCGCAGTGATCGGAACAGTATCAGGAACATCACCAGGATCGCGCCGAACACCGCGCCGAGGGTGAGGATCTGCGAGCGGAACAGGCTCTGCAGCACGTTGTTGTACAACACCAGCATGCCGGTCAGCTCGAAGCGCTCCGGCGCAAAGCCGAGATCCTCCTCGAGGTGGCGTTGCACCTCGATCAGGAACGCGTTGCGGCGCAGTGTCTTGCTCGTCTCCATCACGCGCACGTTGATGCGGACCTGCTCCTTGTCCAGGGAAAAGTAGGGATCGATCATCATTTCCTTGATGTCGTCCGACAGGCTCTTCTGCACCAGCGCCAGTTCCACACTGCCGACATCCTGCCCCATCAGGTCCTTCACGACCTCGAATACGGTCGACAGGGACAGCACCTTGCCCGTCTCGGGCCGTCTGTCGAGGTACTGGTGCACCTTGTCCAGCTCGCGCATGCCCGAGAGGCTGAACCAGTAGCTGGGTTCGAAGGCGTCCTCGGTGGCGTCGGCGAACTCGTCGAAGTCGCTGCCGAACTCGTCGTCCCAGTCGTCGCCCATGTCATCACTGAAGTCATCGCCGAAGTCATCGCCCGATGCGTCACCCGGGACGTCCGGAGCATCGGCCGGGTCTTCGTCGAAGAAGCCGTCGTCCAGGAAAGGGTCGTCCTCGGCCACCGGCGGCCCCTCGCCGCTGAGATCCTCCAGACCGGGCAGCGGGGCGTCCTCCGCGGGTGCGTTGATGACGACATCGAGCGGAATCGTGCCGCCCAGTTCCGCATCCAGCAGCTCCATGCCCTGGTAGATCTCGGTGGTCTCGTGGAAGTAGTCGATGAAACGGTTCTCGACTTCCAGCCGCGAGATGCCGTAGACCGTGGCGGCCAGCAACGCGAGACTCACCACGAGGATGGTGCCGCCGAAATGGTCGGCAACCCGCGCGAAATACAGCGTCAATGGTGTGGACTCGGCGTCGTGGGCGGCGTCCTCGCCACTGGCCCGCCACACCAGCATGAGGCAGGGCACGAGCAGGAAGGCGAGCACGAGGGCCACGGAGATGCCGCAGGTCATCATCCAGCCGAAGTCGATGACCGGCTGCAGGCCCGACACCACGAGCGAAACGAACGCCACAACAGTCGTAATGGATGTATAGAAGCAGGGCACGATCATCAGGCGCACGGTATTGAGCACACGCTCGTGCACTTCGCCGTGCGGGTCCTGCGCATGCAGTTCGCGGTAACGGACGATGAGGTGTATCGACAGCGCCAGCGAGATGATGAGCAGCACCGCCACGAAGTTGGAGGAGATCACCGTCATGCGCCAGTCGAGGAAGCCGAGCAGCCCGAGCATCACAACGACTGTGCTCATGCAGGTCACCAGCGGAATGACCACCCAGCGCAAGCGACGGAAGATCACGGCGAGCACGACCAGCATGATGCCGAGGATGGCGGCGCCGAACAGCTGCAGGTCACTGCGCACGAAACTCACCATGTCCGCCGCGATCATGGGGACGCCGCCCACGAACAACTGCGCGTGGTCGCGGTACCCGTCCGCGATCGCGCGCACCTCGGCGATGAGCCGGCTCTGCCGCGGCAGCGCCTCGGCGGTATGGGCCTTCACGGCCGCCTCGAGGCGCGCAAGCTCGCCGCGCTGCGTGGGCGTCAGCTCGCCGTCCCGCGCGACCTTGCGCAGGTCCTCCCGGGCCTGCACGAGATCGTTGTACTGTTCGTCGCGCTCGAGGTTGATCTGCACCGCCATGAGTTCGCCGCTGCGACTGGCGAGCAGGTCGGCGTAGATGGGGCTGGTGGTGAGCTCCTTGAGCACGAGGTCGCGGTCGATGCCCGGGGTCTCCAGGCTGGGCAGGGGCTCCGCGGAGGTGATATCCGACAGGCTGACGGGCGGACTCTCCAACAGCGGCACGTCCCACACCGTGACCACCGAGGACACGCCGTCCAACTGGCGCAACTCGTCGGCCATCGCCTTCAGCGGGTTCAGGGACTCGTCGGACAGCAACGGCGCGTAGGGCTTCCAGGTTATGAGCACGAACTCTTCCGAGCTGTACTCACGGCCGACCTCGCGAAACAACTCCAGGCTGGGGTCGCCCTGCAGCATGAGCGAATCGGCCGAGGCGTCCAGCGTGATCTTGGTGGTCTGTGTGGCGAAGCCGCCGACTACCAAGGCAACGACAAGCAGTGTGAGCCAGGGCCTGCGCAGAACAATGGCGTCGTAGGCATTCACGAGAGTGTCAAACATGCTGTTCAGCCTTCTTGTTGTGCGTGCTCTTGGGGCTGCGCTGCCAGGCGCGCCAACAACTTGTCATGGATGCCGCCGAAGCCGCCGTTGCTCATGACCACGACCGCATCGCCCGCCCTTGCCTCGCCTGCCACCGCGGCGACAAGCGCGTCGATGTCGTTGTGCAGTGCGGCGGGCGCGGGACTCGCGGCGAGCACCGTGTCGAGTGACCAGTCGATATCCGCGGGCTGGTACCAGTACACCCGGTCGGCGGCGGCCGTGGACGGCGCCAGCGCGGCGAGGTGCTTGCCCATACGCATGGTATTGGAACGCGGCTCGATAAGGGCAATCAGCCTGCCCGTTTCCAACCGGGCGCGCAAGCCTTGCAGCGTGGTGGCGATCGCGGTGGGATGGTGGGCGAAATCGTCGTACACGGTCACTCCGCGCACTTCGCCCAGGCACTCCAGCCGCCGCTTCACACCCTTGAACACCGCGAGCGCGGCGGCGCTGACCACGGGCGGCACGCCCACGTGCATGGCGGCCGCGGCGGCGGCCATGGCATTCTCCACGTTGTGCCGGCCGCAGTGGCGCCACGCCACATCCACCGGCGCGCCCACGGGCGGGCGCAGGCGAAACTCGGAGCCGTCTGGTGCCAGCAGTTCCGCCTGCCAGTCGGCGGCGGGCGTACCGGCAGCGCGGATCGCGAATGACTGCCGTTCACTCCAGCAACCCATGGCCAGCGTCTGCGCCACGGCGTCGCTGCCCGCCGGGTGCAGTACCAGGCCGTTCCCGGGCACGCAGCGCAGCAGGTGGTGAAACTGGCGCTGGATAGCGGCGAGGTCATCGAAGATATCGGCGTGGTCGAACTCGAGGTTGTTGATGGTGAGCGTACGCGGCCGGTAGTGCACGAACTTGGAGCGCTTGTCGAAGAAGGCGGTGTCGTACTCGTCCGCCTCCACGACAAAGAAATCGGAGGCGCCGCCGCGGGCCGACACGCCGAAGTCGGCCGGCACGCCGCCGATGAGGAAGCCGGGGGCCATCTGCGCGTACTCGAGAATCCACGCCAGCAGGCTGGAGGTCGTGGTCTTGCCGTGGGTGCCGGAAACGGCCAGGACCCACCTGTCGCGCAGCACGTTTTCGGCGAGCCACTGCGGCCCGGAGGTGTAGGGGATGCCGGCATTGAGCACGTGCTCCACCAGCGGGTTGCCGCGACTCATGGCATTGCCGATCACCACACAGTCGGGCACCTCGGCCACGTGCTCGGGGAGGAAGCCCTCCATCAGCCCGATACCCGCGGCCTGCAGTTGCGTACTCATCGGCGGGTAGACGCCGGCGTCGGAGCCGGTCACGCGGTAGCCCAGTT
>JAUIEP010000236.1 GCA_030428835.1 Gammaproteobacteria bacterium
AACTACGACCTGAACCTGTGGTCCAACTTCACCTACTTCCTGGACGATGCGCAGGACGGCGATCAGTTTGAGCAGGTGGATGACCGCTGGATTTACGGCGGGCGGGGCGAGTACCGGACCCAATCCTCCCTCCGCGACATGGCAATGGAAAACCGCTTCGGTATCGACCTGCGTTACGACGACATCGATGAAGTGGGCCTGCACAAGACCATCCAGCGCAAGCGCCGGGGTGCGATTCGCAGCGACACCGTGGACGAGTGGAGCGCCGGGCTCTACTGGGAAAACCGCATCCAGTGGCAGCCGCGCTGGCGCAGCGTGCTCGGTGTGCGCTACGACTATTTTGATTTTGAGGTCGATTCGCGGGTGGCGGACAACGTCAACGCGGTGGACCTGCGTCCCAACGGTGGCGCCGCGCATGATGACATGTGGTCACTCAAGGGCAGTGTGATTTTCACCGTGAGTGAGCAATGGGAGGCCTACGCGTCGGCCGGACAGGGGCTGCACTCCAACGATGCGCGCGGCACCACCATCCGCGTCGACCCGGGCGACGGCAGCCCGGTGGCGCCCGTGGACCCGCTGGTTCGCTCGACCGGGTACGAACTCGGCCTCCGTGGATTCGTGAATGAGCGACTCAATACCTCAGTCGCGCTCTGGTCGCTGGAACTCGACAGCGAGTTGCTGTTCGTGGGCGACGCGGGCAACACGGAGGCCAGTCGCGAGTCCCGGCGGCAGGGGCTGGAAGTCACGGCCTACTATCGCCTGGACGACAACTGGACCGTCGACCTGGAGTACGCCTGGACGGACGCGGAATTTACCGACAGCGCGCCGGAGGGCGAGGAGATTCCCGGTGCTATCGAGGAGGTCTGGCAGGCCGGCGTCACGGCCGACTACGGGAACGGCCTCTTCGGCAGCCTGCGCTGGCGATATTTCGGCGAGCGCCCACTGGTGGAGGACGGGAGCGTGCAATCCGGCGACAGCAGTGTCTTCAGCGTGCGGGCGGGCTACCGGACCGGACAGTGGTTATTCACACTGGACGCCCTGAACCTCCTCGACAGCGATGACCACGACATCGACTACTACTACGCCTCGCGCCTCCCGGGTGAAGCGGGCGGCGGGGTCGAGGATATTCACTACCACGTCCTGGAACCGCGGACATTGCGCATGTCCCTGGGCTATACCTTCCGGGACTAGTCTTCCGCCCGCCGCGCCGCGCGGCATGCCTCAACAGCCGGGCATGAGCGGAAAATCGAGCGGATCCAGCGGATCGTGACCCGCCTCGACCTCGGCGCCGTCCTCGTAACCGTCGCCATCGGTATCCGGATCGAACGGGTCCGTGCCGATTGAGTTCTCCTGGCTGTCCGCCAGTCCATCGTTGTCCGTATCCGGGTTGGTCCCGTCGGGAATCCCGTCGAGGTCCACGTCCGTCACACTGAGCGCGCCGTAGGCATTGAGGCGACCGAATTGACTCCAGGCCTGCATGTTCTGTGTGCCGGCCCCCACGGTATCGGCGCCGTACACGAGATGACTCCTCACGACCTGGTTGCAGGGCACGCCGGCGGGACTCGTGCAGGTCGCGGGCACCTGGCCCGGGAACAGGTGCGCCCAGGCCAGCGCCGCAGCGCCCGCGACATGCGGGCTCGCCATCGACGTGCCCGACTGCCAGGTCAGGCAGCCTTCCGTCAGCGGATCGAACGGGTAACCGAGATACGCGGCGAGAAAGATGCAGTCGGCCTCGCGGAACGTGGAGAGAATCCCGTCCCCCGGCGCCATGAGCGACACCCAGTGGTCCGCCGGGGTAGAGAACGTGGAGAACGAGGCGCGGTCATCGAAGCGGTTGGTCGCGGCGACGGAAATCACTTCCGTGTTGGCCGCGGGGTACACGCGCGCGGTGTCGTTGTAGTTGCCGGCTGCGGCGACCAGCACCACGCCCTGGCTCCAGGCATAGGCCAGCGCATCCGTTTCCGCGTTGGGCTGCCCGGGGAAGCCGTCCGGGTCGCCCTCCACGTCGAGTGCGTCGGTGACGTAGCTCATGTTGACGACGTGGTAACCGTTGTCCGCGGCGTGCGTGATCGCTGCGACCGAGGCCGACAGGGGGCAGACACCGACCGTCTGGTAGATTCCGAACGGGGGCAGGAGATCGATCTGGTAGGCAAAGCAGGTCTTCAGGTTACCGAGCGACGAGTTCCAGCCCACCCCGGCTACACCGATACCGTTGTCGGTGTGCGCGGCGGCGATGCCCGCGACATGTGTGCCGTGACCGTAGTAGTCGCCCGGGTCGGAGCCGTAATCGCTCCACGCTCCCACGAAACTCACCTCTTCGATGCACTTGCCTATGAACTCGACGCTGCCGCAGTCGATACCCGAATCGAGGATGGCGATCTTCACCGAGGGTGCCCCGGTCGTTATGTCCCAGGCCTGGGGCGCATCGATGTCCGCGTCCGGTGTCCCGACAACCTGCGCACCCGTCGCGGTACTGTGCTGCTGGCCGGTATTGTCGAGTCCCCACTGTTCCGTGAAGTACTCGCGACCGAGCACGAGGCCCCCCGCACCGGGCCCGGGGTCGTTGCCCTCGTCCGGGATGTAGGCCACCACGCGGTAGTCGTCTGTCTGTGCATAGAGCACGTCGGGGTCGGCGCGATAGCGCGCCAGGTAGTCCTCCGCCCTGCCCGGCGGGATGCGCACGAGGTGTACACCCAGGGAGCCGATCGCGCCCAGGCCGCGGCCCCCCGAGCGCTCGATTGCCCGCTCAACCGCACGCGGCGCGAGGTCGTCGCGGTAGCGCACCAGCAGGCGATCCGGCGCGAAGGCGGGCACCTGGCGGCGCACCTGTTCCAGCACCTGCTGCCGGCGCTCTTCCGGCGTCCAGGGAGGCGCCGCGGTCGCCAACGGTGCGCCCGACCCCAGCGTGAGGAGTACGGCGAGAAGTCGTTGGTGTTGCAGGACAACTGACAGCATGGACTGGCTCCACGGACCACGGGAGCGGCACTGCGCCGCGCGGGTCGTATTCCGACAAACGCTACCAGCAGTCTAGTTGAATACGCGACAGAGAGTGCACAAAAAATAGCCAAACTTGTGACCGACGTTGCGCGCCACATACCCCCGGCGCCCTGCCTGCTTACCTCCTACAGCGATTGCCGTAGACTGGCGGGAAACCATGCAGGAGAAGGGGGCGACAGTGGACATCAACTGGGAAGCACTCGGCGCGGTCGCGGAAACCATCGGCGGCCTGGGCGTCATCATCACGCTGGCCTACCTCAGCCTGCAGATCAGGGGCAGCAACCGGGTGGCGCGGGCCCAGTCGCGCCAGTCGATGACGGAGTTCGCGATGGGAATATCGCGCTTCCGCGCTGAGCATGCCGACCGCTACGCGCGCATCGCGGCCGTGGGCGAGGGTGAGCTGACCCCGGGTGACACGGAGTTCCTGTACTGGTGCCACATGCAGATGCTGACGTACGGCGAGGCCTACTACCAGCAGTTCAAGCTGGGCCTCATGGACGACTCCCACTGGGAGGGTTTTTCACGCTGGATCGACGCGTACATCAAGAGTCGTGACTTCGATGCGTTCTGGTCGCGGGAGGGGTCCAGTTTCTCAGCGGACTACGCGGCCTGGGTCAACGAGAAAATGGGCTGACGCGTAAAACGCGAGGGGCGCGCGGGATCTCATCCTGCGCGCCCTGTCACGGCGTCCTGCACACGGGGGCGAACTCAGGTGGCGCCCCCTTCGTTTACGAGCGTGCCGTCCCGGTAATCACGGATCGCCTGCTCGATCTCCTCGGGCGTGTTCATGACAAACGGGCCCCAGTTGGCGACCGGCTCACCGAGCGGCCGGCCGGCGAGCAACAGGAAGCGGCTGTCCTCGTCCGCTGCGACTTCCACCGTATCGCCTTCGCCCAGCATCGCGAACTGCTGCCGCGCGAGCCGCCGCGCATCCCCTGCGCCGCGCACGCTGACCGCACCTTCGTAGGCGTACAGGACCACACGCTTGTCGGCATCGACCGGCAGCGTGAGGACATCCCCGCCCGCCAGGCTGATGTCGAAGTAGTCGGGACGGGTGGTGACATCCGCAACCGGCCCGCGGGTGCTCACCCCATCCTGCAGGAACTCGCCGGCGATGACCCGCGCGCCACTCGCACGGCCAAAACGCACCTGCGGTATTTCGTCGGGTCCGTACTCGCGGTAGGCCGGCGGCGCCATCTTCTCCGCAGCCGGCAGGTTCACCCAGAGCTGGAAGCCGTGCAGCCGCCCCTCGCTCTGCTCGGGTATCTCGGAGTGCATGACGCCGCGGCCCGCGGTCATCCACTGCACCCCGCCCGTGACCAGCAGGCCCTCGTTGCCCATGTGGTCGCGGTGGCGCATGCGGCCCTCGAGCATGTAGGTGACCGTCTCGAAGCCGCGGTGCGGGTGCATGGGGAAGCCGCCGATGTAGTCCGCGGCGTCGTCCGATGCGATCTCGTCCAGCAGCAGGAACGGGTCGAAGGTCTGCAGGGCCCCGCGCGCGACGCTGCGCTGTATCTTCACGCCGTCGCCGTCGGTGACGGCTTCGCTGTTGAGCAGGTGCACGATGGTCCGTTTCATCGTTCGGCTCCCGCCGGCGCGCCGCGGTTGTGCGGCCGGCTGTAATCGACCGCGGGGCCAAGCGGCACTACGCGGGTCGGGTTGATGGTGGTGTGGCTGTAATAGTAGTGCGTCTTGATGTGCTCGAAGTTCACGGTGGCGGCAACGCCCGGCACCTGGTAGAGCTCGCGCACGTAATTGCTGAGATTGGGGTAGCTCTCGAGCGTGCGCTGGTTGCACTTGAAGTGGCCATGGTAGACCGCATCGAAACGCACCAGCGTCGTGAACAGGCGCCAGTCCG
>JAUIEP010000042.1 GCA_030428835.1 Gammaproteobacteria bacterium
GCCATCGCCGGCTACTATCTCAAGGCCTTCGACGAATACGAAGCCGGCCCCAACCAGCCGACCCGGCAACACCTCGACGACCCGGCGATGGCGCCCACCCAGGCGCGGGTGCTCAGCTCCGCGCGCTACCTCGCGGACAACCTCGCCCGCGTACCCGCCCTGCTCATACCCTGCACCGCGCGCCCGCCGGAGGGCACGCCGTTGAATTTCCTGTCCGCCATCTACGGCTCGATCCTGCCCGCGGTGTGGAGCTTCATGCTCGCTGCACGGGAGCGCGGTATCGGCACCTGCTGGACCACCCTGCACCTCGCGTTTGAACAGGAGATCGGCGCGCTGCTGGATATCCCGGCGGAGATTGCGCAGGTGGCGCTGATCCCGGTCGCCTACACGCAGGGCACGGCGTTCAAGGTGGCGCCGCGCAAGGACCTCGACAACTTCCTGCACACCAACGGCTGGTAGCGGCATCACCGCCAGTGCATCCTGATCAACAGCGAGGGACATTCCCATGAGCGACACAGGCACCACACTCGAGTACCGGGCCGGCGACACCACCTGCATCGGCGAGTACTACGCTCCCGCGAACGCCGGCGGCCCGCTGCCGGTCATCGTCGTCGTGCATGCCTGGGACGGGCTGAATGACGAGGTGCGCGGCAAGTGCCGGCGCCTCGCGCAGGAGGGGTACATCGCGTTCGCCGCGGACATTCACGGCAACGGCAAGGTGTTTACCGACTTCGCGGAGCTGCAGTCGGCGCTCGGGCCCTACTTCGCGGACCGCGCGATGCTGCTGGAACGGGTCGCGGGCGCGGTCGAGGCAGCCAGGACCATCCCCGGGGTCGATGCCTCGCGCATCGGGGCCATGGGCTACTGTTTCGGCGGCATGACGGTACTGGACATCGTGCGCGCGGGCGGCCTCGGCGTCGCCGGCGTGGTGTCGTTTCACGGCTCGCTAGACGGCCATAACCTGAACAAGCCCGCCGGCACGGATTGCAAGGTGCTCGTGCTGCACGGCGAGGACGACCCGCTGGTGCCGCCGGAGACAGTCGCCGCGTTCAAGGCGGAAATGAACGCGCTGCACGCGGACTGGCAGCTCCACGCCTACGGCGGCACGGTGCACGCCTTCACCCGCCCGGGGGCGAACAACCCGGATTTCGGCACGGTCTACAACGAGGCCGCCGACCGGCGCTCGTGGCAGGCCATGCGCAACTTCTTCGACGAAGTGTTGTAGCGCTCGGGCGCGGCCGCCGCGAGCCTGGCAATCAGCGGCCGAAAATCCCCTTCAAAGCCTTGCTGATCTCGTCGGCCGGGGTCGGCGCGGGTTCCTGCTCGCGGCCGTCCGCCGGCGCGGCGGCAGCATCCGCTGTGCCGGCTGTATCGCCCTGGCCCGACTGCGACTGCTGGCGCGACATGGCACCGCTCAGGATGGCGCCGATGCCCGACAGGTCGGTGGGCGGCGCGGGCAACTCGAACCTGGCGGGGTCCACCGCGTTCATGTCCAGCGAGACCACGGTCATCTCGTTGCCGTAGCGCAACACGCCCTTGTTCAGCGCCGTCAGTTCCCGCTGCATGTCGCTGCTCGGCGGCTGCTGGCGACTGCGCAGGTTGCGCGCCATCGCTTCCGCGAAGCGCAGCATCGCGTCGCGAAACTCCAGCGCGCGCTTGTCATCGGTGAGCACCAGTTCCGTCTCCCGTTCCTGGCCGTCGCCATCCCGGTAGCGCAGCAGGTACACCTCACCCGTAATGCCGGCGTGTGTTTCCTTCTTGCCGGTGGGCTTCAGCGAGAGCACCTCGTCGTCCGTCATCGACGGCGTGGCCGACGTGGCCATGGCGCCGAACATGCCCAGCGCCTGGCTGATATCCATGACCATCGTGTTGCCGTCCGACTCGTTGACCACGTAGACGCGGTCGTCGCGCATGACCATGTAGCCTTCCGCCCGGCCGCCGCCACCGATGCGCAGCATGTCGCCGTTGTACTCGAAGCGTGAAATATCGCCGTTCTGTGAGCGCACCTCGGTGGTGCCGGCAACAACCGAGCCGCTGCCGAGCAGCAGTGCCAGGGCGAAAGCCCCAATCAGTGTTTGTGCTTGCATAGTTCCAATACCTCTCAACGCTAGTTAACGCAGCGCCAGCAGGGTTGCCGGCGTTATCGTGATGCTGCCGTCATCGTGCATGACCAGTTGCAGTTCGAAACGGCGGTCCCCAACCTCCTCGCCGTCGAGCAGGACCTCGGTCCGCACCGGGTACACGCCCTGCGGCATGCCCTCCGGCAGCGTGAACTTGAACTCACCGCGCAGTTCGCCGCCGTCGCTGGCGCTGCGGCCGAGCGGCTTGGTCATCTCGGTCAGCATCGTGTCCGGGTCCACGTTGTCCCAGATACTCAGGCGCTCTTCCACCTGCACCCGCCGACCGCGGCGGCCCGGGATGATCTCGACAACGGAACGTATCACGACCTCCTGGCCGGGTCGCGCGGATCCCGAGGGCGTCATCCAGCACTGGTAGGAGGAGACAATCGTCTCCAGCGGCCGCGTCCCGGTTTCCGCGCGGTAGTCTTCCAATACCTCGTCGCCGGAGCGTGTCTGCTCCACCTGGTAGTCCACCGCCATGGCGCGGATGAGATCCTCGGTCATGTCGGAGGCGACATCCTTGACCGTTCGCTTGGCGGTCTTCTCGATCGTATCGGCCAGGTCCTTGAAAAAATCAGCCTGCACGGGCGCCGCCAGCAGCAGGCCCAACAGACACACGTTTCGCAGTTTCATTCCTCGCTCCCTCACGCAGCCGGCCATGTGCCGCTACCTGATCTTGATGGATTTCTTAACACCGCCCTGGGCCTGCTGCGCCTGGCTCCTGAGCGACCTGGCGGCGGCCGACCCCGGCTCCATGTCCAGGGCCGAATCCGCCTTGGCAATGGCGCAACTGTAATCCCGCCGCTCGAAGCAGTCCCGTGCCTCACGCACGAGGCCCGCGACCAGTTCCGCATCGCGCGCCTGCTGCGCGCGCCGGGCGGAGACGGCCTCGTTAAGCGCAATCGCCCGCGCGTTGCCGGGGTCCCGGCCCAGTACATCGCCCGCCCGCTCGGCGGCGCAATCCAGGCGGCCGTCGTCGAGGCACGCCTGCCCCGCCGCCAACTCCGCCGCGATGGCACTCTGCCGCGCCTCGCGCTCCTGCGCCAGCTGCGCAGCGGTCTCGTCGACGCGCCTGCGCACGGTGTACAACTCCGCCTCGGACACCCCGTCCGCGGCGGCCTCGGCCAAGACCTGCCGGGCACAGTCCACATCCGCGTCCGCAAGGCAGGCGTCCGCCCGGGTGACGTGGGCGGCCACGCGGGCCTCGCGCTCCGCGCGCCCGGCGCGGTCGAGCAGCACCGCGGCCTGCTCATTGCCGGGGTCGAGTGCCAGCACTTCATCGACGCGCACCCGCACGCAGGCGTAATCACCCGCCTGCAGGCAGTCCTGCGCGGACTGCAGCAAGTCGTCCAGCCGCCCGGCCTGCTGTTCCTGTTGCTGCGCCTCCCGGGCCAGTTGCAGCAACTCGGTCGCCTCGGCGTTACCGGCGGACAGGCTGAGTACCACGCGGGCATTGTCGACCGCGCAGTCGTAGTCGCGGCGGATCATGCAGGCACGCGCGTCGCCCAGCCGCTGCGCCAGCAACTCCTCCTGCCCGGCGGCAGCCTGCCGCTGCTGGTAGGCGAGCCAGCCGCCCGCCGCGAGCACCACAACGATGACGGCCGCGATCGCCTTGAGGTTGAGGCTGCGCGCGGGCGGGGCGAACGCCTCGCGGAACTCCGCCACCGTGGCGAAGCGCTCCGATTTTTTCGTCGACAGCCCGCGCGCGAGCGCGGCCCATTCGCGATTGTCCAGCCCCTTCGGCCTGGCGGGTACAAGCCCCTGCTCCTGCGCCTCGGCGGCGCTCACGCCGTTGTACGGGTGTTTGCCCGTCAGCATGTAGTAGAACACACAGGCGAGGGCGTAGATGTCGTCGCTGAAACTGGGCGGCTCGCGTCGCACCATTTCCACCGTGGCGTAGGCAGGGGTCAAGGCACCCAACTGGCCGGCGTCGAAGTCACTGCCCTGGCGGTCGGCATTGGCCGCGCGGGCGATGCCGAAGTCGAGGATCTTGACCTGGCCTCCGGTCGTGACAAATACGTTGCCGGGCTTGAAGTCGGAGTGGATCAGCTCGCGCTTGTGCGCGTATTCGAGACCGGCGCACATTTCGTTGAAGTAGCGCACCGAGACTTCCCGGCTGAACGGCGCCTCGAGTTTCAGCAGGTTGTCCAGGGGGTCGCCCTTGAGCAACTCCATGGTCATGAAAATCGTGTTCCCCTCGCGGTCGAAATCGTGCACGGTGACCACGTTGGGGTGCGCCAGTTTCTGTGACTTCACCGCCTCCTGCTGCAACGCGACGAAGGCGTGGGGATGTTCCTTGAAACCCTGGCCGAGGACTTTCGTGGCGATATAGGGGTTGCGGTCGCCCGCCTCTACCTTGCGCAGGTCGCGGGCCTTGTACACGACGCCCATGCCGCCGCGACCCAGTTCGTCCTCGAGCACGAAGCGCTTCTTGAGCAGGCGACCGCTCTCGGCGCTGGCCTTTTCGGCCAGCGAGCGCGCCTCGTCGAAGCCCGTGGAGGTACTCGCCGCGGCGCCCTCGTACTCTGTGTACTGCCCCGTGGAGCGGCTGGGCTCCGTGGCTTCCCCGTCACTCAGCTCGGTCGCATCGGGGTCTTTCGGATCCGTCATCCGCCAAACTCCCAGTAGCCTGAAGCGGTAAACACTGTTTACACACTAACCCGACAGTCTAACAGGCCTATACGCACCAACTGCAAGATCAGACCTGCAGCAGGTCGTCCAGTTCAGCGATCACCCGGGCCAGGTCCGTATCCACCAGGATGGCGTGCATGCCCAGCGACCGGGCGGCCTCGACGTTGGCCGGGTAGTCATCGAGGAAAACCGTGCGCTGTGCGGGGACGCCGTCGAGCTGCGCCATCGCCAGCTCGAAAATACGCGGGTCGGGCTTGCGTACGCCCACGCTCGAGGAGTCGATGACGAAGTGGAACAACTCGTCGACCGGAATAAGGCCGCGCCAGCCGTCACCGAACTCCGCGACATTGTTGGTGATGATACCGGTGGCGTAACCGTCGTCACGCAGGCCGCGCACGCGCTCCACCAGGGGCTGGCGACTGTCGGCGCCGGCGTTATTGCCGGCCATGCGCATGAACAGGTCGTAGATGTCGATCTCCAGGCCCTGTTCCCGGCCGATCGCGAGGACCAGGTCGCGCGTCTTTTCCAGCGAGATCTCCCCGCGCTCGAGCTGGTGCCAGGGATGGTCGCCGTCGTGCTCGTAGGAACCGAAGACCACACCGGTGACCTGCGCCGGGCTCACTCCCAGTTCCTCGCCGTAGGCCTCCACCGCGTGGAAGGGTGAATCGGTGAATACACCGCCGAAGTCGAAGAGTACGGCGTCGATGTGGGTCGTCATTTACTCGGGTCCTTTACGCGCTTGTTGGGCCTTGCAGTACAGCGGCAGCACAGGCTCGCTCCGCATCGCCACTGGCCGGGCGTTGCCGGGGACGGCAGTATATCATTGGGTCCTCACTCGCGAGGAAGACCGGAGGTTCAGCAGGATGATCAGCAGCGACTTTTTGGCAAGCGTCACGCCATATTGCATGGCACTGTGCCTGACCCTGGGCGCAGTGGCCGCGCAGGGTGCGGACTTCGACCCCGGGCCGATCGTCGAGGAACTCGGCCTGCGGGAGGGCAACACACCCATGGCGAAGAAACCGGGCTGGGCGCCGAAGAAGATCGTCGCGTTCCTCCTGCCGGGATCGGAGCAGGTGCAGGCCACGTACCGCGACGCCCTGGCGGGCGCCGCCGGGGAGGCGGAGCTGGTGATTGCCGCGCGCGGCGGCGACGCCCTGTCGGCGGAGAGCCTGGCCGATGTCGATGCCGTGATCGGCATGTGCACACCGGTGCTGCTGAAGAACGCGGGACCCGACCTGCGCTGGATTCACAACTACAGCGTCGGACTGGACTACTGCAAGGGCGCGACCCAAACGCAGCTCGACACCCTCACGGTCACGAACAACAAGCGCCTGTCCGGCCCGGCCATCGCGGAGCACAGCATCGCCATGCTGCTGTCGCTGACCCGCAACCTGCCCGCCTACCAGGCGGCCCAGGCGGAGGGCCGCTGGAGTCGCAGCTACGGCGCCGGGGTGACCTTCGGCGAGTTGCGCGGCAAGACCATGCTCGTGGTCGGTCTCGGCGGCATCGGCACGGAGATCGCGCGTCGCGCGCACGGCCTCGGGATGCGCGTGATCGCCACGCGCAATTCCTCGCGCAACGGGCCGGACTTCGTGGAATACGTGGGCCTGGCGGACGAGTTGCACAAGCTGGCGGGCGAGGCGGACGTCATCGCGAATGCGCTCCCTCTCACCCCCGGTACCACCGGCCTGTTCGACAAGGCCTTCTTCGCGGCGGCGAAGCCGGGCGCGCTCTTCATCAGCGTGGGGCGCGGCAAGAGCACCGTCACCGCGGACCTCGTGGCTGCGCTCGAAGCGGGCCGGCTCTGGGGCGCGGCGCTCGATGTGACGGACCCGGAACCGCTGCCGTCGGAGCACCCGTTGTGGCGGATGGAGCGGGTGCTGATCACACCGCACGTATCGGCCGCGGGCGCGGACAGCACGCATCGCAGCGCCGTGATCGCTGCGGAGAACCTGCGGCGCTACGTGGCCGGGGAAAAACTGTTGAACGAGGTGGATCTGCGCAAAGGCTATTAACACCGCGCGGGCCGGCCTACCCGCCCCCGTGGGGTCGAATTCATTCGACCAGACGGCGAGCACGCGGTGCACGTAACGCATTGCAACGGCCGCGCGCAATGTGTGTTTTTCGCGTTTCGCCACACCAACCCCTGTGCTATTAATGGGGCGCTGTCACCCTGCGCCGGACAACCGCCATGTACGACAATCCCGAGACCGTTCTCATCACCGGCGCATCCAGCGGTATCGGCGCGGCGCTCGCCAGGCATTATGCCGCCGCCGGGCGCACCCTCTTCCTCGGCGGCCGCGACCAGGAGCGCCTGGACGCCGTGGCCCAGGACTGCCGCAACCGCGGCGCCAGCGTCTCGACGTGGGTCGGTGACGTCACCGACGAGGCGGGCATCCGCGACTGGATCATGAGCTGCGACGACGACAGGCCCCTGAATCTCGTCATCGCTAACGCCGGCGTCGCCCCCGGCGCAACCGCTGTCGGTGGCCTGCACCGGGCGGCGGTCGACGCCTTCGCCGTCAACGTGAACGGTGTGTTCAATACCATTCACCCCGCGTTGGAGGCCATGACCAAACGCCGGCCCTACCCGGTGCGCGACGCCCAGGTGGCCGTGATGAGTTCGGTGATGGGGTATGTCGGCACGGCGCGTTCACCCGCCTACTCCGCCTCCAAGGCCGCGGTGAAGCACTACGGCCAGGCACTGCGCGGCGCGTTCCGCGGGACGGGCATCGGGGTGAGCGTGATCTGCCCCGGCTACGTCGGCAGTGCGCTCACGGCGCAAAACGCCTCCTACATGCCCTTTCTCATGGACCCGGAAAAGGCCGCGGCGACCATCGCGCAAGGGCTTGCGCGCAACAAGCCGCGCATCACCTTCCCGTGGCAGATGGTCATCCTCGCCCGGCTGGCGATCAACTTGCCCGGCTTTTTGGTCGACAGGCTCAACAAACCCTGGGGCGTGGCGCGACTCGAGGATCAGCCGGACACCTGACCGGCCACCGCGCCCGCCATCGTCATCGCGAAGAGCGCGCGGGGCCGCCGCCGTTCACACCCGGACGGCGACACATACCTGCCCGATCAACCGGGGCGCCAGCCACCGTGGAAGCCGGCGGGCACGCGGTGCGACAGGTGCACTTTGGCGACCGGTCCCGCACTGACGTCGAGTGCGTTGAAGATGAACAGGCTGCTGGTGCGCGTCTCGAAACTGGTGACCACTGCCAGCACGTGACCCTCGCCCTCCGCGGCAGTATCCGATGCCGGCACGAAGATCGGCTCGGACACCAGGCTCTGCCCGCAGGAGTAGCGGTCTTCCCTCTTCGTCTCGTGGTCGTAGTGGCCGATCACGTTGTAGAAGTTGTCGTTCTCCGACAGCGGGCTCTTCAGTTGGCCGTCGGGCGAGGCGTACCAGCCGTGGCGGTAGGCGCGACCGGTATGGCGCGGGTCGCACTGCGGGAACTCGGACTCGAATTCGTCGATCCGGGCGAAGCTGCCCGTCGGCGTGGCCGCATTCATGTCGATCGTCCAGCGATTCAGGAAGGGCGCCACCTTGCCCGTGGGCTCACCGTTCGCCGTGGGAAACAGCGGCGCGGCCTTGAACTGGCAGGCATCCACACTGATGACGCCGTCCCGGTCGAACGCATTCATGAAATGGAATACGAAACACAGCGGCATCTCGACCCACCGCACGTCATCGGTAGTGCCGCCGTGGCGCGGCAGCACGGCGACGTGGACGCCCTTGTCGGGTTCCCACGCAAAGGGCGGTCCGCCCTCCATCGCGCGCTCGAGGCTTCCGGTGATCGGCATGATCGGGATCACGATGTAGTTCTCGGTGATCACGAAGTCGTGCACCATCGACGAATAGGGTGTGGGTATGAAAGTGCTCTCGGTGAGAATGCCCTGCGCGTTGACCTTGTGCAGCATCACGTCCGCTGAAAACGGGGCGCTGGCCATGTACGCGAAGAACACCATCTCACCCGTCGCCGGGTCGATCTTGGGGTGCGCCGTCATGGCGGTGTTGAGCTTGCCGCGAAAATCCCAGCTACCGACGGACTCCAGGGTCTGCGGGTCCAGTTCGAAGGGGCGGTGCCCCTCCTCCATCACCAGCAGGCGGCCGCCGTGCCACACGATGGCGGTGTTGGCGAGGCCATCCCTGTCGGTCAGCACGAAGTCGCTGTACTCGGGCTCGCAGTCGAAGGGATTCATGGCATTGAGTACGTTGCGCCCCTCCCTGTCCTCCAGCTTCCATTTCGCGGTGCGCACCCAGCGGTTGTTGTAGTCCGCCTTGCCATCCTGCAGGTGGAAGGCGTGCACCATGCCGTCGCCGGCGAAGAAGTGGTAGTCCCCGCGCGGCGCGAAGCGCGGGTTGGGCCCCGCGCGGTACAGCGTGCCGTTCAGTGCCGCCGGGATTTCACCCTCTACGATCAGGTCCTTCGCATCGCACTCCATCTGGATGGCGCCGTACGGGAAATTCAGGAACGGATTGGTCTGGGACATCGGCTGGGACATGCAAAACCCTCGGAAGTGTTATTGGTTTACAGTGGTAACATAGCACCGCCCCTCCATGTTTACAACATAAACACCGGACGCGTTATTTGTTAGCATGAGGGCCGGTTCCACACGGGAGGCGAGCCATGACGGCGGCCAAGGCGAAGTATCACCACGGCGACCTGCGCACCGCACTGCTGGACGCGGCGCTCGACGTGATCGGGGAAATCGGCCCCCAGGGCCTGACGATACGCGAGGTGGCGCGCCGCGCTGGCGTGTCGCACGCCGCGCCCTACCGGCATTTCACCGACAAGGACGAACTGATCCTGGCCGTGGTCGAACGCGGCTTCGCGCTGCTGCAGCGCACCATGCGGGAGCGCAAGGACGCCGCCCCGCCCGACGCCATGCACCAGTTCGCCGCGAGCGGCATGGCCTACGTGGACTTCGCGCTGAACCACCCGGCCTACTACCGGGTGATGTTCTCCGGCGACCTTTTGTCCAGTACCGGCCATGTCAGCCTGCAGCACACCAGCAGCGAGGCGCTCCAGGACATGGTGGCCGACATCACGCGCTGCCAGGAGCTGGGCATGGTCAGAAAGGGCGACCCGGTGCCCCAGGCCCTCGCCATCCTCTCCACCATCCACGGTTTCGTGTCGCTGGTGAACGACAACCGTATCCAGCACCTGCTGGAGAACCCCTACACGCTCGACCAGATGCGCGACATGGTTGTGACGTCCATTTTCGAGGGTATCGGCGCCCGCACTGCCTGAGCAGCGCCGCGCCATAAAAAATCAGTCAATTCTGTTTGTTTTTAAACAGGCCTTTTGGTACTGTTCTCACTGCCGTAGCGACCCGCCCGGGCGGACCCCGGAGCGCGCCGTCGCGCCCCGGAAAAGCGCAATAACATAATATTCGCGGTGACCCCATGTTCAGACGTGCCCTCCTTCCCGGACTCCCCCTGCTGACGCTGTGCATCACCGTCCCGGCGCTGGCCCAGCCGGGCGAGAAACCCCTGCGGCAACGCTCCGCCCTCGCGCTGGAGGAGATCGTCGTCACGGCCAACCGGCGGGAGCAGAGCCTGCAGGAAGTGCCCATGTCGGTGTCGGCTTTCACGGGCGACTTCTTCAAGGACGCCGGTGTGCGCGACCTCGCCGGTTTGGAGCAGTACACCCCGAGCCTCAAGATCACGACCGGCACCGACTCCCGCTCCACGTCCATCCGCATCCGCGGCATCGGTTCGGTGGGCACCAATGTCGGCATCGACCCGAGCGTCGGCATGTTCATCGACGGCGTCTACCAGGGGCGCGCGGGCATGAGCGTGGCGGACCTGATCGACATCGAGCGCGTGGAGGTCCTGCGCGGGCCGCAGGGCACGCTGTACGGCAAGAACACCGCGGCGGGGGCGATCAGCATCATCACGCGCAAACCCTCCGCCGAGCTGGAGAGCGAACTGGAGGCAACCTACAACTCCGACGAGCGCCTGGAACTGCGCGGCATGGTCAACGTGCCGCTGGGTGACGGGCCGCACGCCACCCGCCTCACCGGCTTCCTTATCAACGGCGACCACCTCTACGAGAACGAGGTGGACGGCCGCGGCCTCAACGACGCCGACAAGTGGGGATTCAAATCGCGCTCGCTGTTCGACGGCAGCGACAGCCTCGGCGAGTTCCTGCTGACGATTGACTACTCGAAGGAAGACACCGACTGCTGCGCCGTGGGCGTCATCGACTACAACGGCTATTCCACACTCAACGCGCCGGGCACCAACCGTGACACACAGGCACTGGCGGACCAGCTCGGCAACAACGCCCAGGGCAACCCGATACTGGTGTACGAATCCTTCGAGGACTCCTCGGGATTCGCGCCGCCGGCGGCGGACCCCTTCGACGACAGCGAATGGGTGGACGCCGACATCTTCAACAAGATCGAGGTGGGCGGCGTCGCGCTGGAGTGGAACCGCGATGTGCTGCAGGACCACGTCGTCACCTTTATCAACGCCTGGCGCCACTACGAGGCGGAGTCTGCGTACGACGGCGACTTCATGGCCTACGACGCCGTGACCGGCTACCAGGACATCGAACTGGACCAGTACTCCTCGGAGCTGCGCCTGACCTCCCCCGGCGGCGAGAAGATCGACTACCAGGCTGGCCTGTACTTCTACCACTCCGACCTCGACTCCATCGGCACCTTCGTGCAGTCCCAGGAGCTGGTGCAGAACATGAATATCGACGCGTTCTTCCCCGAGGGCACGCTGAATATCGACACCAACAACTACAAGACCACGAGCTACGCGGCGTTCGGGCAGGTGGTCTGGAATGTTACCGACGAGTTCAGCGCCACCCTCGGCCTGCGCTTCACCTCGGAGACCAAGGAGCGCGTCGGCTCGCAGGTCACGCTGCCGGATTCAATACTGGACATCCCGCCGGTCGCGGGACCGAATATCTTCTACGACGAGGAGCGCCAGGACGACGACTTCTCGCCCTCCTTCAACCTGCGCTACTTCTTCACGCCCGAGATCATGGGTTACGCCAGTGTCAGCCGCGGCTTCAAGTCCGGTGGCTACAACCAGCGCCGCGAACTCGAGGGCACCAGCGCCGAGTTCGACGAGGAGATCGCCACCAGCTACGAGATCGGCTGGAAGGGGTCCACCGAGGATCGCCGCCTGCAGCTCAACGGCACGTTCTACTTCGTCGACTACGAAGACTTCCAGTCACAGACCTTCAACGGCACCACGCTCGAGGTCACCAACGCGGGCTCCATGGAGAGCTACGGCACCGAGATCGAACTGGTCTGGGTACCCGCGGTCGACCTCACCATCAGCAGTGCACTGGGGTACAACAAGGCGGAGTACAAGGAGTTCGACCTCGGCCAGTGCACGATCGACGAGACGGTGCTCAACTACTACGTGCGCGACGGCGCCCAGGGCAGCAACCCGACCTTCGGCGGCGGCTGCGTCAAGGACCTCGCGGGCGAGGCCATCGACAATGCGCCGGAATGGACACTCAGTTCCTTCGCCCAGTACGACATGCAACTGGGCGACAACATGGTCGGCGTGGCGCGCCTGGAATACAACTTCGTGGACGAGTACTTCCTCGACCAGGACCTCGACCCGAAGCTGAAGAACGACGCCGTGCACCTGGTCAACCTGCGCTACACCGTTACCGACCCGGAAAACACCTGGGAGGCCGCGATCTGGGGGCGCAACATCCTCGACGAGGAGTATTTCGTGTTCGGGATCGACGTTCCCGTCCTCGGGGGTTATGCGGGTGTGGCGGCCCCCGGCGCGGTATACGGTGTAACCCTGCGTTATATACACTAGTGGCGGACGCCGCCAGGAGGACAGGCCATGACCGACGCTTCCATTATTTCCACCGACCGGCGCAGCGGCCGCGTACCCGGGGTGCAGAAGGCGGGCATCTACGCGAACTGGGGGCCGCAGGCCTGGATCGACATGTGGATGTCGAACTCCATGCTGGTCAAGAAGGCCATGCCCATCGTCAGCCACACCTTCGTGCCCATACTGCGCCTGTCCGGCGACCCGCAACAGGTGGACCGCGACTACGAGGCGATCAAGTCGCGGCGCGAGGTCCTCAACTGGTACGACTCACCGCGTGAAAAATGGCGCAAGCGCTACGGCAACTTCGTGCGCGAGGTGGAGTGGGCGCTGCTGGAGTTGCGCAAGTACTACAGCCAGGAGCAGTTCTACGACATCGTGGTGGGCACCTCCGTCAAGCTCTCCTACGAGACCTCGGCCGACTTCCTCAAGATGATGAACAGCATGTCGGACAAGAACAAAAAGAAGAAGCCCCCGAAGCCCGGTGCGGACTCGAAAAAGCCCTCGCGCTGGAGCACTTTCATGTTCGAGACCTTCAACCCGGCGCACTGGCTGACGGGCCCGGCGACCATCACCGAGTTCGACCCGGCCAACGGCGTTACGGTCATGGAGATTCCCGACTGCGCGTGGCATACCTGCGGTGCGGCCGAGAGCCTGCCGAATCCGAACGCCCTGCCCGAGGAAGGCTGCCTGCACATCTGCAAGGGCCCGTTCGAGGAACTGTTCAAGGGTGAAGGCGGCGGCCTGAAGATGGAGTTCGACCCGCACCTGCCGGAAACTTCCTGCACAGTGCGGATGACCTGGCAGACCAGTTGATCCGGAAACTCGCGAATTTCCTCGACACGCAGAAGAGCCTGCTCGCGCTGTCGCGGGAGGTGCAGGCACTGCGCCGGGAAAACGAGAAGCTGCAGGCGCAGAACGACAGCATGCGCGCGGGGATGCGCCGCTGCGTGACCTGCGAGTACCGCCTGGATGTCAAGGAGCGCCAGGGCAAGGCGCCGGTGCTCGACACGCACGACAAACGCTAACCACCCACCCAACTTCAACGATCGCGAGGTAGATCATGTCAGTTATTCTCGTCACCGGCTGCAGCACCGGCATCGGGCAGGAAACCGCCCTGCACCTGGCGCGTGCGGGTCACGATGTCTACGCCGCCGTACGCACGCCCGGGAACGCCGACGAACTGAAGGAGAAAATCGCGGCCGAGAACCTGCCCGTGAGCATCGTCGCCCTGGACCTGACCAAACCGGAGACCATCGACGCGGCGGTGGCCGAGGTCGTGACCAAAGGCGGGCGCATCGATGTTCTGGTCGCCAACGCGGGCATCGGCGCCGGTTCATCGGTCGAGGAGACACCGCTGGAAACAGTGCGTGAAATATTCGAGACGAACTATTTCGGCAACGTCAGCCTGTTCCGCGCCGTAACGCCCCACCTGCGCCGGCAGCGCTCGGGCAACATCGTGGTGGTCGGCTCGCTCGCCGGGCGTTACGTCGCCGGCTGCCACGCGCACTATTCCGCGTCCAAGTGGGCGATCGAGGGCCTGTGCGAGGCCATGGCCCAGGAGATGGCCGAGTTCGGCGCGCACGTTTCCATCATCGAGCCGGGCTGCGTGGCCACACCCATGTGGACCAAGGTCTCCCCCTCGGACGCACCACCACTGTACCCGAACAACGTCGCGCGCCTGATGCGCTTCTTTGAGTTCGGGCTGCGCGCGCCCGCCATGCCGTCCGATGTCGCCGTCGTCATCGAGGAGGCCATCACCGCCGAGCGCCCGAAGTTCCGCTACCCGGTGGGCACGGATGCAGTGCAGGTCACCAGCGCGCGCGAAAGCGTGAGCGAAAACGAGTGGATGGAATTTCTCTGCATGCAGGGCGACGACTTCTTCGACAGGTGGGTCGAACTCGTGGGCGTGGACTACTACCGGGACTGATGTGCGTTGCCGCGCGACGCCATTGGCGTTGCGGTGACCGCGCGGTTAACGCGCGGGACACCCCTGCCAGCGGTGACGATGCACACGACACCGCGGGTCGCTGCACCACCACTACATCTGTGTGAGCACCTTGCATTGACTGCTGGGTGTGCGCAACGCCTCGAACGCATCGGGCAGTTCGTCCAGGCTCACGACGTCCGTGATCATCGGGCGGATATCGATACGCCCCTCCGCGAGCATCGCGACGCAGGTCTCGAAGTCGTCCCGGTTGTAGGCGATCGCGAACTGGATGTTCAGTTCCTTCACGAGGCCGAAGAAGGGCATGATCGCATCGGGCTGCTCGCACACCCCGACCGGTATGATTTTGGCGCCATGCGGCGCCATCTCGATACACTGCTGTAATAGGCCCGGGGCACCCACGCATTCGAAGATGATGTCCGGCGGCCCGCCGGCGACGTCGATGTACTGCTCGAGCAAACCCTCGGCCCCGGTTGCCAGGTCGGGCTGCACGACATGCGTGGCGCCCATCTGCTGCGCCAGCGCCGCGCGCGCCTGCGCCAGTTCGCTCACCACGACCTCGCGAGCGCCGAAGAAGCGGCACCACAACGCGACGGTGAGGCCGACCGGGCCGGCGCCGATGACCATGACGCGGCTGCCGGCTTTCACGTCGGCAACCCGCACCGCGTGGATACCCACGGCCAGGGGCTCGATCATGGCGGCCGTCTGCAGCTCGAGCGAGTCGGGCAGGCGGAAGGTCTCGCGCGAACCCGTCGTGACGAACTCGGCGAAGCCGCCCTGGTCATCCACGCCCGACACCTTCTTGTTCTGGCACTCGAAGAAGCGCCCTGTGGCGCAGGCCGCGCACCTGCCGCAGGCGATGAAGGGCATGGCGCACACACGGTCCCCCACCTGCCAGTCGCCCTCGGTGTCCCTGCCCACCTCGACAATTTCGCCGACGTACTCGTGGCCGAGAATCTGGCCGCACTCGGCGGTGGTCAATCCTTCCCGCGTCGCGTGCAGGTCGGTGCCGCAGATACCGCAGTAACAGACTTTCATCACCAGTTCGGTGGACTCGGGGGTCGGGTCCGCGACGGTCTCCACTTGCAGGGGCTTGCCCACTTCCTTGAACACGGCGGCTTTCATATCTGGACCTCTAGTACACGCCTGGCGGCAGGCGACAACACATATCAATTATTTTTAGTATCAGTCAGTTACGGCAGATTCCTGAGCTCGTTTGCAGGTGCTGCAGGCGTTGCCGGACCGACTCACACTAGCGAAAGAAAAATAAACAGTCAAATCTGATTGTTTTTTTAAAATCGATTTGCTAACTTGCCGGGCGTACGAAAAATAGTGGGTGGGAACGCCGTTTCCACGGGCCGCCACAGGTCCCGACACCCTCTTCCCCCAACCCGGTCATTGCGCAATAACATCTCAGGAGTCAAGCATGGATCTCGGACTTTCCGGCAAGAAAGCAGTCATCACCGGTTCCACCCGCGGCATCGGTCGCGCCATTGCCAACCTGCTCGCGGACGAGGGCTGCGACCTCGCCATCTGCGCCCGCAACCAGGCGCAGGTCGACAGCGCGGTAGCGGACTTGTCGGCAAAGGGCGTGAAGGTCACGGGCGCCGTGGTCGACGTGGCTGACAAGGAGGCCTACCAGGGCTGGATCACCAGCGTGGGCGAGGAACTCGGCGGCATCGACATCTTCGTACCGAACGTGAGCGCCGGCGGGGGCAGCGTGGACGAAGAGGGCTGGGTCAAGAACTTCAACGTCGACCTGCTGGGCACCACACGCGGTATCGAGGCGGCCATGCCGTTCCTGCAGAAGTCCGACGCGGCCGCCATCGTCGTGATCGGCACCACCGCGGCCGTCGAGGAGTTCGCCGCACCGCAGACCTACAACGCGATCAAGGCGGCGATCATCGTCCACGCCGAGCAACTGGCGCTGGCGGTGGGCGCAAGCGGCATCCGCGTGAACTGTGTCTCCCCCGGCCCGGTATTCATCGAGGGCGGCGACTGGGACTTCATCAAGAACAACATGCCCGATTTCTATGCCGCGACCGAGGCGAAGTTCCTGCGCGGCAAGCTGGGCACGGCAGAGGAAGTCGCCAACGCGGTAGCGTTCCTGGCCAGCCCGGCGGCGAGCCTCATTACCGGCGTCAACCTGGTCGTCGACGGCGGCATCACCAAGCGCGTACAGCTCTAGTCGTGGTAGAGGTCGTGGGCAAGTCAGACCGCGTCGACGTCTACCTGGTCGCCGGCGGCAAATACCACAACATCGACTTCGCGCGGCTTGAGATCCTCAAGCTGCTCGCGGAGCAACCGCGCATCAAGGTACAGGTCGGCGCGGACTACTCCGACATCGACGCGATCTGCGCGTGCGACTTCCTCATCAGTTACACCTGCGACGTCGTGCCGACCGCACAGGAGACACAGCGCCTGGTCGACTATATCCGCGGCGGCAGGAAGTGGTTCGCACTGCACGGCACCAATTCCATCCTGCGCTTTCTCGAGCCGGCCGCCGACGGCGGCCTGCGTGTCGACTGCCCCGAGGAGAACGTGCCGTTCATGGAGATCCTCGGCAGCCAGTTCATGTCGCACCCACCGATCCAGCCCTACGAGGTTTACGTGACGGAGCCCGACCACGAACTGGTGAAGGACATTCCCACGTTCACCGTGGACGACGAACTGTACCTGTGCAAGATGCACGGCGAGCACCGGACACTCATGCACTGCCTGTGGGACGGCGAGGTGGAAGGGTTCGTGCGCGACGACTGGAAGAAAGGCACCGATGTGCAGCCTGTGCTGTACATCCACCCGTACGGTGCAGGCCAGGTGCTGTACTTCACCCTCGGCCACTGCCGCGGCAAGTACGACATGCAGCCGCTCATCGAGGAGTATCCGGAACCCGAGGAAGGCGCGTGGAAGACGGAAGAATACTACGAGGTCCTGCGGCGCGGCATCCGCTGGGCCATGGACCCGGTGTAAGGCGCCGCAATCGCGCAATATGAGCAACAGGCTGTACACATGAACCTGGACTTCACCGCAGACGAACTCGCCTTCCAGCAGGAGGTGCGGCAGTTCCTGCGCGACAACCTGCCCGAGCACATCATCGAGGCGACCGCGAACAACGCGAGCGTGTTTGTCGAGAAGGACGTGGCCCTCGAATGGCAGGCCATCCTGGTGGAAAAAGGCTGGGCCGTACCGGCCTGGCCCGTGGAGCACGGCGGCACCGACTGGACGCCCACGCAGAAATACATCTTCAGTCGCGAGTGCTACCACGCGGGCGCTCCCATGCTCATCCCGCTCGGCCTGCTGATGCTCGCCCCCGTGATCATGGCGTTCGGCACGGAAGAACAGAAGCAGGAGTACCTGCCGAAGATACTCTCCGGCGAGCACTACTGGTGCCAGGGGTATTCCGAGCCCGGCTCCGGCTCGGACCTCGCCAGCCTCAAACTGAAGGCCGAACCCGACGGCGACGACTACATCGTCAACGGCTCCAAGATCTGGACCACCCACGCCCACCTCGCGGACCATATTTTCTGCCTGGTGCGCACGGACAACAGCGGCAAACCGCAACAGGGCATCAGCTTCCTGCTCATCGACATGGACACCCCCGGGGTGAGCGTGGAGCCGATCATCACCATGGCGGGCGACCACGAGGTCAACCAGGTGTTCTTCGACAACGTGCGCGTGCCCATGGCAAACCGCATCGGGGAGGAAAACAAGGGCTGGAGCTACGCCAAGTACCTGCTCGAGTTCGAACGCGGGGGCGGCTTCAGCGCCCACCGCATCCGCCACGAAATCGGCAGCCTCAAGGGCCTCATCGCCGACGAACAGACCGCCAACCCCGACTTCGACGCGGACGGCGACATCGAGCGCCGCGTGGCGCGCATCGAGATCGACCTCACGGCGCTGGAGATCACGGAGTTGCGCATCCTCTCGGACGTGTCCGGCGGCGGCAACCCCGGGCCGGAGTCGTCGGTGCTGAAACTGGCCAGCGTGGCCCTGGAGCAGAAGGTGAACGAACTGATGGTGGAGGTGCTCGGCTACAGGGGCTTCGCGATGAACCCCATTCCCGGCGGCTACCCGGTCCGCGAGGACTATGTCAGCTCGGTGGTGCCGCGCTACCTGAACAACCGTGCCGCATCGATCTTCGGCGGCTCGCAGGAAGTGCAGCGCAATATCATCGCCAAGATGGTCCTGGGCCTGTAGCGGCCGCGCACCCACGGGATTGCCCACGGGCCGCCCGTCCCTTAGTATCGCATCCCTACCCGCAGTGTTTTACAAACGAGTGATACCCAGATGACAACGATAAGACAGGACCTCACGACAAGGTCGCCCCTGCGCATGCTTGCACTGGCCGCCGGCCTGCTCGTCCTCACCGCCTGCTCCAACGGCAACAGCCACAACGACAAGCCGAAGAATTTCGAGGAGATCATCGCGCAGGGCATTGCCCGCTACCTCGGGCTCTACACGCCGATGATGACCGAGACCACGAACGGCATCACGCGGTACACGTTCGGCGCCGGCGACGGCCCGCTCTGCCAGAACGGCAGCGAGTACCACATGGAGACCTTCGACCAGGGCTCGGAGAACCTCGTGATTTTCATGGAGGGCGGCGGCGCCTGCTGGTCGACCCTGTGCTCCTCCGCGGAGAGCGCGCAATCACTCCAGCAGGTCGGCATCCTCGACCCCAACCGCGCCGATAACCCGGTGCGCGACTGGAACCAGGTCTACGTGCCGTACTGCGACGGTGGGCTGCATGCGAGCGACGCCGACAACGACTACGACAACGACGGCATCGCGGAGCGACCCCAGCGCGGCCTGCACAACCTGTCCGCTGCCCTGGACGTCGCCGTCACGAACTTCCCCAACCCCCGGCGCATCCTGCTCACGGGGCAGAGTGGCGGCGGCTACGGCACCACGTTTGCGCTGCCGCTGGTGCGCCACCTCTACCCGGGCGTTCCCATCGAACTCGTGAACGATTCCGGCGTCGGTATCGGCAAGCCCGGCAATCCTGACTTCATCCGCATGCTGCAGGAAGACTGGAACCAGTCCGCGTTTATTCCGGAGAGCTGCCCGGACTGCATCGGCCCCGACGGCCACCTCACCAACTACCTCATCTGGCAGATGGACCAGGACCGCAACCTGCGCCGCAGCATGCTGAGCTCGAAGGGCGACGTCGTGATCGCCACCGCCTTCCTGCAGATCGGCGCCGCGGCGCACGAAACCGCGCTGCTGGAGGAGCTGGCCCAGATGGAAGAGGCCCACCCCGACCGGTTCCGCTACTGGGTGACCGACGGCACCGACCACACGTACATCCAGCGCAATCCCGACCAGACCGCCGGCGGCGTGCGGGCCATCGACTTCATCTCGGCCCAGATCGACGGTACGGACGACTGGAACTCCACCGTGGACTGAGCGGCAACCCTCCCGGAACAGCGCAAGGGCACGCGTAGCGTGCCCTTTTTTTATCCCGCCTCCGTGCGGCCGGCGTGCAGCATCGTGGTCGCGGCCTGCTCGTAGAAAGGGGGTCGCTCGCCGCTGCCCGAGGTCGTGACGCCCGCATCCACCACGAGCGTATGGCCGGTCACCTGGCGCGCGTCGTCACTCAACAGGTAGAGAATGCCCCTGGCGATGTCCTCGGGCTCGCAGGAAATCCCCAGCGGTGAATTCGAGGCGATGAACGCGGCGGTGCTCTCCACATCGCCGGCGCCGAGCGCCCGCGTCATCGGCGTGACGGTGCCTCCGGGGGCGATCGCGTTGACGCGGATACCCAGCGGCGCCAGTTCCGCGGCGGCGGATTTGGTAATGCCCACCACGCCGTGCTTGGCCATGGTGTACACGTGCGGGCCGAGCCCGCCCATCACACCCGCGGTGCTGGACAGGGACACGATGCAACCGCGGCGGTGGGGCCGCATGGCACGCGCGGCGTGCTTGATGCCCAGAAACACACCCCGCGACAGTATCGCCATGGTCCTGTCAAACGCGTCCGCGCTGGTCTGCATGATGGAGCCGACCGCCCCCACCACGCCGGCGTTGTTCACCATGCCGGTGAGCGGCCCCAGTTTCTTCTGCGCCGCCGCCACCGCGCCGGCGATATCGTCCTCCACGGTGACGTCGGTCCGGCAGAACAGCGCCGACTGCCCGAGCTCCTGCGCCAGGGCGCGGCCAGCCTCCTCCTGCAGGTCGGCGATGACCACCCGACCGCCCTCGGCCACCAGCGCCCGCGCCGTGGCCGCGCCTATGCCGCTGGCACCGCCGGTAACAACCACGCAATGATCCCTGAACCTGTCCATGCCGCGCTCCTGTCGTATTTGTTATTGGCCGGTAAGGCTGCCCAGCTTGCCAGATGCGCCGCGCTTGTCCAGCGCTCTGGACAACGTTGCGCCGCTGTGTAAATGTACCGCCGCACCCCCCTGGAACCCATACAATGAAACAACGCCTGGCGAGCGGGCTGCTGCGCCTACTTGGCTGGCGACTGGAGGGTGCCCGCCCACAGTTGGATCGCTATGTCCTCATAGCGGCGCCACACACGTCGAACTGGGATTTTCCCCTGATGCTGCTCTTCGCCGCCGCCTACGACATCAAGGTGACGTGGATGGCCAAGCACAGCCTGTTCCGGCCACCCATGGGCTGGGTGATGAAATCCCTCGGCGGCATGCCGATCGTGCGCCATGAAAAGCGCAACGTCGTCGACAGCATGGTCGAGGCCTTCCAGCGCACCAGCAGGCTGGTCCTGGTGGTGCCGACGGAGGGCACCCGCACGCGCGCGCAGCACTGGAAATCCGGCTTCTACCACATCGCGCGACAGGCGGGCGTGCCCATCGTCCCCTCCTTCCTCGACTTCGGCAGCAAGCGCGGCGGTTTCGGGCCGCCGCTGGAACTGTCGGGGGATGTGCGCCTGGACATGCAGTACTTCCGCGATTTCTATCTCGGGATGCGCGGTTTACATAGCGAAAACTTCGGCCCGATCAGGTTGCCGGAAGAGAACGGGGAGTCGTCCTAGCCGAGCGACTGCATGCGCTCGCGATAGCCGTTGGGCGTCATACCCGTCCAGCTCTTGAAGGAGCGTACAAATGAACTCGGCTCGGTGAAGCCGAGGTGCTCCGCCACGTCCGCCACCTTGGCGTCCTGGTTGAGCAACTGGTCGATCGCGACCTCGCAGCGGACCTCGTCCTTCAGCGCCTGGTAGCTGGTCTCTTCCTTCTGCAGCCTGCGGCGCAGGCTCGATTCCGACATGTGCAGCGTCTTCGCCACCGCCGCGAAAGACGGCAGGCCGCTCGCCAGGTCTATGCTGACCAGCGACTTGATCGCGGCGCTGGTACTCGCCGGCTGGCTGTCCACCGCGATCAGGTGATAGACGCTGGCGCCGAGAAACTCCTTGAGGGACTCGCCGGTGTGCACGATACGGCGCTCCAGCACCTTGCGATCAAAACTCAACGTGTTCTCGGCGGCATCGAACTCGATATCGCAGTGGAACACGCGCGCCAGCCGCGCCTCGTAGGCGTCGCCGATACCGGGCGCCGCGATGCACACCCGGCGACAGTCCAGCCGCTGGCCCGTCAGCCAGCCGCAGAAAGCGCACCACACGATGAGCCCCGAGGCGCGGGCCAGGGTTTCGCGCGTGTCCGCGCGATCCCAACTGGACGGGGCCATCACGCTGTCGTCACCCTCCAGCTTGACGCGGTAGCTGAGCCGGGCGAAGGGTTCGCCCGGCTCGTCCAGCAGGCGCACGTTATAGCCCAGCAGCGGGTACAGGAGCCTGTCAAAGCGCTCGGCGACAGCCAGCGCCTCGCCCAGGGTCCGCGCGGAAATAATGCAACGACACATGAGCTCGAAAGCCTCCGAGCCGAGTCCCGCCGCCCAGGGGATAGGCCGACCCAGGGTCTGCATCTCACGCACCGCTTCCTGGTAGAGGCGGCTGTAATGTCGCGCGGGAAGCCGCTCGTCACTGTTGAGCGCAAGAATCTTCTGCGGCACCAGGTGGACGCGCGCGGCGATCGCATCGGTATCGAGACCGATCTTGTCGAGGTAGTCCAGCAGGCGGGCAAACTTGCCCGCCGCGACTGTCAGTTCACTCATAACCTGTCTTGCGGCCCCGGCCTTCGACTGCCATGGATCTTATTCTGGCGTTCGCAATTGTGTTCTGGCGTGTGCAATTGTGGTGGTTGAAAACCGGCGACGAGGCCCGATGCCCCGCTGGTTTTCTCTCGCACGCCCTGCCGCTATGCTACGCATCTCGCCACGCGAAGAAAAGTCACCGGCCCAGGACGCGAGGAACCCATGCCACAGGAAGCCACCGCCGAGATTATTATCGACCTGCCCCGCGCCGAAGCCTGGGAGAAACTCCGGGACATCTCGCTGGCGCACAATTATGTGCCCGGTATCATCAGGACCGAGATCGTCACCGAGCAGCGCGAAGGCGTCGGCGCCAGCCGCTACGTCTACCGCAGTGCGACATCCTACATTCAGGAAACCGTGACCGAGTGGCGCGAGGGCGAGGGCTTTCGCATCAGGCTGCACCGGGGCGACAAGCCCGCCCCGCCCTTTCGCGAGGCGTTTTTCAACTACCAGTTCGACGACGCCGGAAGCGGCCGCACCCGCTTCACTGCGACGCTGGGCTACCAGATGCCCTGGGGCGGGTTCGGGGAGTGGCTGGGCAGGCGCATGCTGGGTTTCGTGCAGTCCACGGTACAGGACGTCGCCACGGCCATGAAGCTTTACTATGAAACCGGCGAACCCACGACACCCGCCGCACTGAAGGCCTACAAGGCCGCCACGCGTTAACGCGCCTGCCAGACAGGCTTCCTTTTCTGCACGAAGGCATTCAGGCCCTCTCGGGTGTCTTCGCTGCGCATCATGTCGTCCAGCACTGGAAACGCGCCGCCCAGTTGCGCCGCCATGGCCTCCTCCGCGCTCGCGTACCGCAGCCCCTGCAGGGCGCAGTGCTTGGTGGCCCGCACGGCCAGCGGCGCGCACTTGAGGATGCGCCGCGCGTAATCGCGCGCCACGGCCAACACGTCTTCCGCGGGCACCACCTCGTTGACCAGGCCCAGCGCCAGCGCCTTCTGGGCATCGATGAACTCCGCGGTGAGCAGGATGGCCATCGCGGGTTTCAGGCCGATGTCGCGCACCAGCCGGTGCATGCCGCTGGCCACCGCGGCCACACCGATCTTCGGCTCGGGCAGGCCGAACACGGCGCCCTCCGAGGCGATCACGATGTCACAGGACAGCGCTAACTCGAAACCGCCGCCCACCGCGAGGCCGTTGACGGCCGCGATGATGGGCTTGTCACAGCTGAAGCGGTTGGTGAGCCCGCCGTAGCCGGACGGCGGCACCACGTAGTCGTCTTCCGTTTTGGCGCTCGCCATCGCCGCGATATCACCCCCGGCGCAGAACGCCGCGTCACCGGCGCCCGTGAGAATCGCAATCCACAGCTCGTCGTCGGCCTCGAACTCGTCGAACGCCCGCGCCATCTCGGCGTGGGTCGCCGGGTTGAGGGCGTTCATGACGTCGGGGCGGTTGATGGTGATCGTGCAGACGCGCTCGTCGCGTTCCACGTTGATATGTGCGTAGTTCATTGTCCGGTCCAGTCCGCGCGCGGGAGGCGTCATTGTAGGACCGAAAGCGCCCCTTCAGAAACCCGATTCACCGGACCGGGTCGAATAAATTCGACCCCACAGGGTTATTTCGTCGGGCGACTTTGCGCGGGCAAAAAAAACCGGGCCATGGGCCCGGTTGT
This sequence comes from Gammaproteobacteria bacterium, assembly GCA_030428835.1. Lineage (GTDB taxonomy): Bacteria > Pseudomonadota > Gammaproteobacteria > Pseudomonadales > Halieaceae > Marimicrobium. The sequence goes on from JAUIEP010000042.1 coordinate 24,249, forward strand.
GCGCAACCCTAACTCCGCCTAGAAGCGATAGCTTGCGGTTACGCCGATGGTGCGTGGCGGCGTGACCAGCAGTGAGTTATACCCGCCGATACGGGAGCGCCGGGTGATGACACCGTCTTCATCGAACACATTCTTCACATACAACTGCGCCGTCCATTCTTCACTACGCAGGCCGGTGAACAGGTCTAGTGTGGAATAATCATCCGTGTCCAGTCGACCTTCGACGTCACCCGGGGATTCCGTATCGCCCTTGTAACTCCAAAGACCGCTCAGGTAAGCCTCGCCACCCGCCACTTCCCCGATTGCATAATCGGCACGCAGGGTGCCCGTCCACTCAGGCTGCGTCGACGCGGTCTCGCCATCTGCATCACAGATGTTATAGCGGTTGTTGGGGCCGACTTCGGGCTGGTTCGGATCGGTGCACGGTACGACTCCGTCTGTGAATTCCACGTTGGCGTAGGTCAAACCGGCATGCAGCAACAGGTCATCGGTCGCCTGCATGCTGAATTCCACCTCGAAGCCACGCTGCACCGCCTCGTCCACGTTGACCCACGGTGCATTGCTGGCGATTTCGGCCATTTCCGTTGCGACGTTGTACGCCGTGAGGCCCACCGCCTGCGTCTGGTAATCCTCGTAGACGCTGTAGAAAATCGCGGCGCCATAACGAGCACGGCCGTCGAACAAGTCGCCCTTCGCGCCGAATTCGATGCTGTCCACCGACTCGCCGTCGTAGAACGTCAGATCCGGGGCGAATACACCTGTCGTATCGAAGTTGGGAGCGCCCGGGCGGAAGCCGCGATCCAGCGTGACGTAACCGATCAACTCTTCACTGAAAAAATGCGACAGCTTGATGGTCCCCGTCCACTCTTCCCAACCGAAATCACCGGCCCCGACGAAACACGGGGGCACGCCCTCGCCGCCGGTGGCTGCACAGGTAGGCACCTGGTTGATGGCGGGAAACACATCCTCGAAAATCAGGAGTGGCGGCGGGAACGTGCCGCCGGGCTGTAAGGCAGTGCCGATGTTAAAGTCGCCGGTGAGGACAGTGCCGTCGCTCTGGTCAAACTCATTGTAGCGCACACCAATGGTCAATTCGGTGTTCTCTGACAGCGCGATGGTGTTGTGCGTGAACAGCGCCTTGGTTTCACTTTCCAGCGGAATATCGATGATGATATTGAAGACCCCGCCACTGGCCGGCACGTCCGCAAAGGTGTTGACGTCCGTCTGCGATTTAGCCTCCGCGTAGTAGGCGCCCACAATCCAGTCCCAATTGTCGAAGGCGGTACCCGAAACGCGCAGCTCGTGCTGAAAGGCGTCCCCATCGTCGCCGTAGTGAGAAGCATTTTCCAGCGTCGACGCGGGAATATCGGTACGGTCGTTGTCCTGGTAATCCAGTGAGTCGGATTCCAGCACGCCGTAGAAGTACTTCACGTCAATGTCGCCAATACTGTAATCCACGTGTGCGGAGAAGAACGTTTCGTCGCGCTTGCGCAGCTCCATCGGTGCATCGGCGATCGCCTCACGATCATCGGCCTCGATTCCCTGGAACGCGGCGGTCGGGTCAAACCCAGGCTGGCCGGCCTTGATAGTCTCTACGGGTCGATAGATATCGGAGGGGTCGTCCACCTCCGTGCGGGTAAAGCCCAGCTTTACTTGCAGATCCGTCGTGGGCTGCCACAGCAGCTTTGCGCGCAAGCCGCTACGATTGCGTTCCTCGTCCACGCGGTTGACGGGATTGACATTTTCCAGGCCGGTTTCGCGATCATCCGTCAGCCCGGCCAGGCGCAGCGCGAGTTGGTCATCAATCAGCGGAATATTCACCGCGCCCTGGAGGTTGAATCCCTCGGGGTCGTACTGGTAGCTGCCCTGGACATGGCCGTTGATGCCGTCGAAATTCGGATCTTGCGTGTGCAGGATCAGCGCACCCGTCGGCGAGGGCTGGCCGTACAGCGTGCCCTGCGGACCGCGCAATACCTGCACGCTCTTCATGTCGAACATGCTCCCCAGGGCGAAGGCTGCCTGCGAGGACATATAGTAGTCATCCATGTACACACCGACGCGGGACGGCGCGCTCTGCTGCTGGAAGGTACCCACACCGCGCAGGCCGACGCCCACCTGGCTGTCACCCTCGAAACGGATCTCGGTACCGGTGAGCACCTTGTTCAACTCGTCCGCCTGGAAAATAGACAGGTCCTCGATCTGCTCCGCGCCGACATAGCTCACGGCGACGGGCGCCTCATTCAGGGTCTCTTCCTTTTTCTGGGCGGTTACGACAACCTCTTCCAACACGGCATTGGCCATGCCGGGCGCAAGGGCGAGTGCAGTGGCCAGGGCCAGGGGCGAGCGCTTCATCTTATAGTCTCCTGAGTTAACCGGATGATTTTCTGGGTCAAGATTGCACAACTGTGACTGCCACATGCTAGGCAATAGCGCGCGCGGCCCACAGCACATAATCCGCCAGATTCAGTTAACGATTCAGTTCACCCGGGCGGCACCCGGGTACGCCCGGTGACAGCGCATTAGGTAAAAAGGTTTTTTATTTCCGGCCGGTGAGGCCGGCGCTCGCGGTCAGGGGCCGCCGGCGACCCACTCGATAGCGTTCAGCACGAGGTTGCGCGCGTTGTCGTCGTCCCAGTTGTGGTGGAAGTGCCCGCCGGTATAGCCGAAGCCCCGTCCGCCGCCGGGCCGCTCGTAGGCCCAGGCGACCACCTGCGGCACCCCGCGCGCGACCAGTTCACGCACGGCGTCATTGCCGCTGTGGGGCCCGTTGCCCCGCTCCATGGTGTGCCCGGGAGCCACCGCGCTCAGCAGGGGTGTCACCCCCGCGGGCTGGAAGCGCATGTTGAAGTACCACTCGTCGAGCATGCTGAAGGGCGCGATACCCCGCGTGACCGGGTGCTCGGGCAGCGCGGTGAAGTCCGCCTCCCAGTGCGGGTTGACCGACCAGTGGGTCTCGAAATAACCGCCGATGGCGCGTAGCATCGCCGCCGCCTCCACCCCCTGCGGCGGCACCTCCACGCAGTAATGCAGCGCCGCCACGCCCACGCCCGCATCGAGCAGGCGCTCGAACTGCGCGATATGCGGGTTCACCGGGTGACCCCTGCCGCCGTCGCAGTACATCACCAGGGCGTCGATATCCCGCAGCAGGGCCGCGTCCTCGGGCCAACCGCCGTAAACCGCCGTTATCTCGATGTCGGGTCGCCGCGCGCGCAGTTCCTCGATCAGGAGCCGCGTCCCCGCCTCGTGCTCGTGCGCCCGCGGGCCGTGGCTGTCCCTGCCCGCCATGAACAGCACCCGCGCGCCGGGTTCCCCCGCGGCGGCATGGTGCTCCACCGACGGCTTGCCGGAGAAGCAGCCGCCGGCTCCGGCGAGAACGAGCAGTGCGAGGCAGGTCTGTCGGGCGCGTTGCAGCATGGTGTTCCTCATTGGTGGCCGCGCCCGCGGGCACGATTAAGCCTGATTTTAAGGAGCCGCCATACAGTGCACAATGAGCCCTGACCTGCTGGAGTAAACCGCCATTCGCTCCCCGACCGGATTTTTCACGACCCTCCTGTTGTGGCTCTCCTGCCAGGCATCCGCGGCGGCCGACTTCGCGCCGTTCAGCGTGCGGTTGCCGGCCGCTGCGCCCGCCATCGAGATGCTGCCGGTCAGCGGCGGCCGCTTCCTCATGGGCAGTCCCGAAAGCGAGGTGGGGCGCGACGCCTCGGAGTCGCCGCAACACGAGGTCAGCGTCGGCGATTTCTGGATGAGTCGCTTCGAGATCGACTGGCAGCAGTACGAACTCTTCGTGTACCGCGACGCCGCCGAGTTCGGCAGGCGGGCGCCTGCGGCCACGCTGGAGGCGCTCGCGATCGACGCCGTTACCGGCGCTACCGCTCCCTACGCCGATATGAGTTTCGGCATGGGCAAGGCGGGCTACCCGGCCATCAACATCACCCGCCACGCCGCACAGGCCTACGCGCGCTGGCTGAGCGCCCGCACGGGCCGCTTCTTCCGCCTGCCGACCGAGGCCGAGTGGGAATACGCCTGCCGGGGCGGCACGACGACGCCCTGGTCGTTCGGCGCCGCCGCCGATGCCGCCGGCGAACACGCGGTCCACGCGGGCAACAGCGGCGGTCAGTACGCGCGCACGGGCACCCGAGCCGCCAATCCACTGGGCCTGCACGACATGCACGGCAACGTGGCGGAGTGGACGCTCGACCAGTTCGCCGCATACCCGGACGCGGCGGTGCAGGATCCCTACAACCCGCCCACGGACCTCTACCCCGGCGTCGTGCGCGGCGGCTCGTGGATGGACGAACCCGCGGCGTTGCGCTGCGCCGCGCGCCGCCCATCCGCACCCGAGTGGAAGGAGCGCGATCCACAGTTGCCCAAGAGCCTGTGGTGGCACACCAATGCGCCCTTCGTCGGCTTTCGCCTCGTGGCGCCGCGGGTGCAACCGCCGCCGGAAGAACTGCGGCGCTACTGGCTCGAGCCGATGGAAGACTACGGCATCTGATGCAAGCAAAGGAGCACGACCATGAGCGAAAACAAGAACGATAAACACACGCTGAACCGGCGCGATTTTACGCGGCGCACCACCCTGCTCGCCGGTGCCACGCTACTGGGGAACATCGCCACGACCGCCCACGCCGCGGGTTCCGACACCCTCAAGGTCGCGGTGGTCGGCTGCGGCGGCCGCGGCACCGGCGCGGCGCGCCAGGCCCTGAAAGCCGACCAGGGTGTCGAGGTCGTGGCGCTGGCCGATGCGTTCGCCGACCGGGCCGCGAAGTGTGCCAAGGTGTTGCGCCGCGTCGGCGGCAAGCGGGCCACGGTCCCGCAGGAACATATCTTCGTCGGCTTCAATGCCTTCCGCGAGGCCATAGACCTCGCCGATGTGGTGATCCTCGCCACACCGCCGGGGTTCCGCCCCGAGCACTTCGAGTACGCCGTGTCCCGCGGGCGCCATATCTTCATGGAGAAACCGGTCGCCACCGACGCCTACGGCGTACGCCGGGTGCTCGACGCCGCGCGCAGGGCCCGGGAGCAGAAGCTGAACGTGGTCGTCGGCCTGCAGCGGCACTACCAGCCCTGCTACCTCGAGGCCCTGGAGCGCTATCGCTCGGGCGCCATCGGCGAGATCGTGGCCGGACAGGTGTACTGGAACTCCAGCGGCGTGTGGGTGCGTCCGCGGGAGCCCGGCCAGACGGAGATGGCCTACCAGATGCGCAACTGGTACTACTTCAACTGGCTGTGCGGCGACCACATCCTTGAGCAGCACATCCACAACATCGACGTGGCGAACTGGTTCCTCGGCGAGCTGCCTTCGAGCGCGCAGGGCATGGGCGGCCGCCAGGTGCGCAACGGGCCCGACCACGGCGAAATCTTCGACCACCATTTCGTCGAGTTCACCTACCCCTCGGCCGCCGTCATCAGCAGCCAGTGCCGGCACCAGCCCGGCTGTGCGGAGATGGTGGAGGAGCGCTTCCAGGCCACCGGCGGCAGCCTGTACACCAACGGCGGCAACAAGGCCGTACTGCAGAATCGCGCGGGAGACACCCTGTACAAGCACAACGGGTTGTTCGACACCTCACCCTACCAGGTCGAGCACGATGAGCTGTTCGCGAGTATTCGCGCGGGCGGGCACATCGACAATGCCGACTACGGCGCGCATGCGACACTCACCGCGATCATGGGGCGCATGGCAACCTACACCGGCCAGCGCATCGGTTGGGACGAGGCGCTGCAGGCGAATCAGCGCCTGGTGCCGGACTCGGCGGACCTCGACTGGGACGTCGCGCCGCCGACCCGGCCGGACGCCGACGGCCGCTACCCGGTGCCGGTGCCCGGCAGGACGAGCACCTGACGGAGGACTGCACCATGGCGAAACGGCTGCTACTGCTCTTGATGCTCAGCACGGCCACCCTGGCCCATGCCGGGCCGCGCGTGCTGTACATCACCCATGAACCGGGCCGCTGGCACGACTACAGCGCGCAACTGGCCACGTTCCGCGCCGTCGCGGCCGACGCACAGTGGGATCTCAGCGTCGCGACCGGCGACGTGGACGCCCTCCTGGCCTTCCTGCAAAGCCCGGACTACGCCGCGGGCCAGGACGTGCTGGTGTACAACTTCTGCCTCGCGGACTCGCGTGATATCGCCGCCATGTCGAACCTGGTTGCGCAGACCGAGGTGGCGGGCGTCCCCGCCCTGCTCATTCACTGCGCGATGCACAGCTGGTGGGACACGTTCAAGAAAGGCAGGAAGATCCCCGGCAATGACGGGGAGGCCCGCGCCAACCGCAAGTTGCTGAAGCAGTGGCTGAAGGACAACCCCGACACGCCGCTCCCGGCGTGGGGCGACTTCACCGGCGTGGCCAGCACCAGGCACGGGCCGAAAGAGCCGATTGCGCTGCGGGTGAGCGGCGCGCATCCCGCCACGGGCAACCTGCCCGCCGGGTACAGCACGCAAGCCACCGAGCTGTACAACAATCATTACGTCATGGAGGGCGTTGAGCCGCTGCTCTACGGCAAGCAGGGCGATGACGAGGCCATCGTGATGTGGACGGTCGCGCGCGGCGCGGGCCGCATCGTCGGACTGACGCTGGGTCACGCGCAACCGGAGTGGTCGGACGCGGTGTTCCTGCGGTTACTGACCGACAGCGTGAACTGGCTGGCGGAAGACTAGGCCGCGACGGCGTGGCGCAATAACGAGCCGTAGCCGCGAAACTCGGGCACACCCTCCAGGGCGCCCTTCTCGCGCAGGCGCCTGCGCAACGCCTTCAGCCGGTAGCAGGGCACGCTCGCCATGAAATGGTGTTCCATGTGGTAGTTCACACCGAACGGCGCGAAGACAAGGCGCTGCCACCAGGGCGCGTCGATGGTGCGCGTATTCTTGCGCGGGTCGGGATCGTACAGGTCCGGCGTCGCCGCGTGCTCGGCAACCTGACGAATGCGCACGACGAGCATGAACGTGGTGAGGAACGAGGCGAACCACACGAGGTAGGTCCACCCGATGCCGCAGGCAAACAGCACGCCGAAGATCACCAGCTGCACAAACACTTCCTTCGCGAACGGCATGGCATACGCGCGGGTCTCCTTGCGAAATACACCCAGCGCGCTTTTCACAACATAGGACACGAGCTTAAACCCGGTCTGGCCGGTGAGGTCGCGGATTACCTTACGGCGGAAGCTCTCTTTTGACACGGGGTAGGCCTGGTAGTTGGGCAGGTCCGGGTCCTCGTGCGTGCCGGCCAGGCGGTGATGGTTGAGGTGGCCCTTGGCGTAGGACGGCTGGTCATTGAGCACCGGCAGCGCGCAGAACCACTGGCCGATGATTTCGTTGGCGCGCCTGGAAGAGAAGTAGGTGTTGTGGCCGCAATCGTGCATTAGCACGGACAGGCCCAGCTGGCGCCCCGCGAAGAGCACGAGAGCCACCAGTATCGTCAACGGATTCGGGTAGGCTGCAAGCAGCGCGAATATCGCGGCGATGTAGATCCAGTTGAAGATTACCCAGCTCGCGGCAATCCAGTCGTTCTTGCTGGTGAAGTAGGCAACCTCTTCCCGGCTCAGGTAGTCGCTGACCTTCATAAGCACCTCTCGTACAGGCCCTTCTATCGGGTGCCTGTAGTATAACTCGATAGTCTAAAAGTTAGTTATTATTATCTTAATGGGCGGAATTCTGGCACTTTTGAGGTCTGGATGCAAATCGCAGCGAGTGAGAGCGTTGGGCGGATAGTTGTTTGAGTGCTTGTCGGGTGCGGGATTTCGCTATCACTTTGGGCGAAGAGTTGTTTGTGTGCTTAGCGGGCGCGGGGTTCTTTGTTTGCCGTTGCGTTGGGCGGAGAGTTGGTTGAGTACTTAGCGGACGAGGGGGTTCAGCGCTCGCGAGAGTGGCACCCGGGCGCCGCGCCATCGTGAAACTTTTTGCGGGCGCAAGGCCCGAAAAAAGTTTCCC
>JAUIEP010000237.1 GCA_030428835.1 Gammaproteobacteria bacterium
GGACCCCGGCAGGCATCCGCAAGGATAGCAGAGAATGCCCGGAGCAGGATGCGCCGGAGCGGGTCACCGCCCGACAGGCTGGCGCCCGTCGGTAAGCGCCATGCGCCGGCTGAACAGCAGGAAATACACCCAGCCGTACAGGCCGATGACCACCAGGCCCACCCACTCGATTTCAAAAGGGGTGAACTGGTAGAGCATGACCAGCGTCAACATGGCCAGCCCGTTGCCGAGTATGTAAGCGCGACGGCCAAAACGCTCCACGGTAATGCCCAGGTTGGTGGTGTACAGCCGGATCAGCGAGTCCAGGGAGTTTATGACGAAGATGACGCCGACGGTGACGAGGCACAGGTTCACCGTCTTCGTGATGTGCAGCTGGCCGGTGTGGTAGTAGTACAGCACGGAGAACCAGGCCGCGATGGGCAGCGACGGTATGACCAGCAGCGCCACAAGCAGGTTGCGGGTTTTCATCGGGCTGAGGAAGCGCGCCACGAACTGGCCTATCATGATGCTCCAGGAGAACCACCAGAACAGGTAGAACGCGTGGTAATCGCTCAGCGGAGCGATGAACCGGTGGATATTGGCGAAGTACTCCCCGATATTCGCCGCGCTGTCCACAAACCCCGCCACACCCATGCCGCTGTTCAGCCACATGAAAGCGATCAGTGCGAAGAACAGCCAGGTCGATGCGATGCTGAGCACCTTCACGTACTTGACGTCGGTGCTGGAGAACACCGCGCACATCACCACGAGAACGACCAGTCCGTACCGCAGCATGGGCGATATCCCCTCCACGTAGTTGGGCAGGTAGGCCAGGAACAGGTAGCCCGTGAATGCGCAGGTCGCGATCACCACGCAGTTGTTGACGAACTTCACGGCGGGTATGTCGAACAGGCCGAGCCGCGGCTCGACGCGGCAGAAATAAAACGTCGTCAGGAAGTAGAACGCCCAGACCAGGAAGCCCCACATCCCGAACTCGATCGCCAGCGGGTTGGCGAACTCGTACGCGGCGTCCTGCTCGTACACCGGGAATTCGGTCAGCGGGAACATGATCAGGCCCACGTCGAGCCCGGAGGTAAACAGTATGGCGCTGAACGCGAACAGCGAGCTGGGCATGTTGCCCGTGCAGACGAGGGAACCCCAGCGCACCACGATCGTCGCCGAAGTGAGCAGTGTGACGACGATGGCGACAGTCAGGATCGTGTTCACGGGGTTGCCAGCGCGACTCAGCCGGGTTTGCGTCGCGGTTCACCGGGGCGCTGGCGCGTCTGCCAGTCCGGGTCGATCCACGGCGTTACCGTGTCGTCCACCAGAGCGGGCCTGTCGAGCACGATATCGCTGGCTTTTTCCGCGAGCATGATGGTCGGCGCGTTCAGGTTGCCGTTGGTGATCGTGGGCATGATCGAAGAGTCGACCACGCGCAGGTTGGCGATGCCGCGCACGTTGCAGTCACTGTCGACCACGGCCAGCGGGTCGTCCGCCGCGCCCATCCGGCATGTGCCGCAGGGGTGGTAGGCGCTCTCCACGTTGGCCCGCACCCACGCGTCGATCGCCGCGTCCTCCTGCACGGCGGAACCCGGCTGTATCTCCTCGCCGCGGTAGGCATCCATGGCCGGTTGCTGCAGGATCTCGCGGGTCAGGCGGATGCACCGGCGCCAGTCCTCGCGGTCGCGCTCGTCCTGCAGGTAGTTGAACAGGATGCCGGGCTTGTCCCGTACATCGCTGCCGGCCACGCGCACGTGGCCGCGACTGCGCGGCTTGTTGGGCCCGACGTGGACCTGGAAGCCGTGTCCCGCCGCGCTCGCCGTGCCGTCGTAGCGCATCGCGGCGGGGAGGAAGTGGTACTGGATGTCGGGCCAGCGCACCCCTGCCCGCGAACGGATGAATGCGCAGGACTCGAAGTGGTTGGTCGCGCCCAGTCCGTCCCGGAACAACAGCCAGCGCGCGCCGATCAGGCCCTTGCTGAGCGGCCCGAGCTTGCCGTTGATGGTGATGGGCTGCCTGCAGTGGAACTGGAAGTACACCTCCAGGTGGTCCTGCAGGTTTTCGCCGACGCCCGGCAGGTCGTGCAGCAGCGGAATCCCGGCACTGCGCAGCACCGACGGCGGCCCGATGCCGGAGTGTTGCAACAGCGCGGGCGAGCCTATGGCGCCGGCGCAGGAGATGACCTCCCGCCGCGCGCGAGCCTGTGTGAGTACACCGCCGCGCTCGTACTCCACGCCCACGGCGCGTTTGTCCTCGAGCAGCACCCGGTGCGCCAGGGCCTTGCTGGCCACGGCCAGGTTGGGCCGGTTGCGCACGGGGTGCAGGTAGGCGGTGGCGGCGGAGTCGCGCACGCCGTTCCTCACCGTCATGTGCATGGGGCCGAAGCCCTCCTGCTGTGCGCCGTTGCTGTCCGGTGTGACGGGGTAGCCGGCGTCCTTGCCCGCGTCGATGAATGCCTGGTAAAGAGGATTGAGCCGGCCGTCGTTGCCGCCGCAGGTGGCGAGCGGGCCGTCCCCCCCGCGATAGGCGTCGGCGCCGCCAATCCAGGATTCGCTGCGCTTGAAATAGGGCAGGCAGTGGCGGTAGTCCCAGCCGGCGGCGCCCGCGGCGGCCCACTCGTCGAAATCACAGGCGTGCCCGCGTACGTACACCATGCCGTTGATGGAGGAGGAGCCGCCCAGCACCTTGCCCCGGGGGCAGTGCAGGCGTCGTCCGTCGAGAGCGGGCTCCGGCATGGACTCGAAGAACCAGTTGAAGCGCTTGTCGTTCATCGGGTACGACAGCGCACTGGGCATGCGGATGAAGAGATTGGCGTCGCTGCCGCCGGCCTCGAGCAGGAGTACGCTGCACCCCGGGTCCGCCGACAGCCGGTTGGCCAGTACGCAGCCCGCCGAGCCCGCGCCAACTATGATGTAATCGTGCTCGCTTGCGGGCATCAGGCTCCTGTCGTGTTATTTTCCCGCGGCGGGGTCGGTACCGCATCGGTAGGGACAGTCTACAGTCCTGAGCGTCGTGTACCACCCCTGCGTTGCCCGTGCCGATGTCGTTGTTGCAGACGTGCCGCCGATGCCCTGCGCGCACGCTGTTGTTGCTAGAATGGTGTGTTCGCCGCAACCACCGCGGCATGGGAGAAAGCCTTTGAGCAACAAAGACGCCGCGTTCTGGGATCGTATCGCGAAGCGCTATGCCGCCAGCCCGATATCCGACCAGGCCAGTTACGAGCACAAACTTGCCCTGACCCGCCGCTACCTGCGCGAGGACATGACCGCCGTCGAGTTCGGTTGCGGCACCGGCTCTACCGCACTCCTGCACGCACCCTGTGTGGCGCGCTACCTCGCCAGCGATGTCTCGCCGCGCATGATCGAGATTGCGCAGGGCAAACTCCGTGACGATCCTGTCGACGGGCTCGAGTTCCGCGTGGGCACCCTGCAGGACCTGGCGCTGCCGGACAACTCACAGGACGCCGTGCTGGGGTTGAACATCCTGCATCTGCTGGCCGATGTCCCCGCGGCCCTGGAGGAGGTGGCGCGCATCCTGCGCCCGGGCGGTGTGTTTGTTTCGAGCACGGCGGTCCTGCGCGACACCATGCCGTGGTTCCGCCCGCTGGGTTTCATCGGCTCCAGGCTGGGGCTGATACCGCGCATTACGATGCTGCGCCAGGCCGAACTGGTTGCCCTGCATGAAAAAACGGGCCTGGACATCCTGGAGCGCTGGCAGCCCTCGGCAAAGAGCCACACCGTATTCCTGGTCGCACGCGCCGCGGGCGTGCACACCGCCTAGATCCAGATCATGCAGCCCAGTTCGAACGGGTGGCTCAACGCCTCGTTGAAGGGGTACAGGCGCAGCCTGTAGTACTGCAGGCCGGCGATATCGGGCAGGGTGGACAGCTCGAAGTCCACCACGTTGCCGTCCTGGCCGACAGCCTTGAGCGCGCCGACCTGCCCGATGTCGAGTTCGCCCTCCGGGTTGCCGCTGCCGAACAGGCACTCGAGTCGAACATCCTCCGCGCGCAGCCCGTTCAGGTTCGCCTGGACACGTAGCAGGATCTCCTCGTCGTGGTGGAGGTGCGGTGGTGGCTGGATCATGAGTTCCATGGACACCCCGGGCCAGGCCTCGCGCACGCGGTGTTTCCAGGCCGCGAGTTCCCTCGCGCCGGCGCAGCCGTCCGCCTCCAGCCGGCGGCGCTGTCCCTGCGCCGGGTGGTAGAGCCTGGTGACGTAGTCGCGCAACATGCGCTGCGCGTTGAAACGGGGAATGATGGACTTCATGGACGCTTTCGACAACTCCACCCAGTCGGCGGAGTAACCGCCCCCGTCTCGATCGTAGTAGGTCGGGATCACCTCGTGCTCGATGATGTTGAGCAGGTCGCTGGCCTCTTCCCGCTGGCGCTCGTCGTGTTCGAAGCGCGCGCCCCGCGGTGTAATTCCCCAGCCGTTGTCGCCCTGGTAACCCTCGGCCCACCAGCCGTCCAGTACGCTTAGGTTCACCACGCCGTTCAGGCCGGCTTTCTGTCCCGAGGTGCCGCTGGCCTCCTGCGGGTACTCCGGCGTGTTCAGCCAGACGTCGACACCGCTGACGAGCCTGCGCGCCAGCGCCATGTCGTAGCCCTCCAGCAACAGGATCTTGCCGATGAAGTCGGGGTGTACCGAGAAGTCATGTATGCGCCTGATGAGCTCCTGCCCCGGGTGGTCGTGGGGGTGCGCCTTGCCCGCGAAGATGATGATGAACGGGCGTTCCGGGTCGTTCATCAGCCGGGCCAGGCGCGCGGGGTCGGAGAACAGCAACATGGCGCGCTTGTACGTGGCGAAGCGCCGCGCGAA